>JBGAJL010000021.1:0-49407 GCA_044224935.1 Flavitalea sp. | reverse complement strand
ATAGACCTGGAAAGTATTGCAGACAGGGAAAAGCTTAAAGAACCGGCGTTCTTTCTTACACAATTTGCCGACCGGTGCGTAATACTAGATGAAATACAGTTTATGCCGGAATTGTTTGCTGCTTTACGAGGCATTATTGATTCTAACAGAAGACCGGGAAGGTTTATCGTTTTGGGCTCAGCCTCCCCGGATATTATCCGCAACAGTGCCGATACATTGGCCGGCAGAATCGGTTATTTGGAATTAACGCCTTTTACACTCGCCGAAGTGGATAACAGGCAGCGGCTTTGGTTAAGAGGTGGTTTTCCTTTGTCCTATCTTGCGGCTTCAGAGCGGGCATGCGTGTTGTGGAGACGCAATTTCATAGCAACATACATACAGCGAGACTTGGGCCTACTGGGTTTGCAGGCAGACGTACAGGTAATGGATCGTTTCTGGCGCATACTGGCAACCCTGCAGGGCAACTTGCTGAATGTGGAGAGTGTGGGGCGCTCATTAGATATCAGTCGCCCTACGGTAATTCGGTACCTGAATTTCCTGGAAGGGGCATTTGTGCTAAGAATTTTGCGCCCCTGGTATGCCAATATCAATAAACGGTTAATAAAATCACCCAAAGTGTATATCAGAGATAGCGGCCTATTGCATAGTTTGCTTGGTCTTGATTCCTTTGAATCGCTACTGAACCACGTGCAGTTGGGAGCTTCCTGGGAGGGCTTTGTGATTGAACAGATAGCCGCCAATCTGAAAGAAGAAATACTGCCGTATTTCTACCGTACCCAGCAGGGCGCTGAATGCGATTTATTACTTGAACGTAACGGAAAAGTGCTGGCTGCTATTGAAATTAAACATGGAAGCAGCCCTAAAATGAGCAAAGGATTCCGTATATCCATGGAAGATACAGCAGCATCACATGGATATATAATTTGTAACAGCGATGAAACATACAACATAGAAGACGGTATAACCATCACTAACCTCAATTATTTTTTGAAAAATACACTACCCAATATATAATGCACCTCACCGGAATGAGCCCTTCCACCCTCCCCACAAAAAACGCCCGCATCATCTGCGGGCGTTCAACACAAAGCTGCTTATCCTTTCACTGCCAGTTGGCTTACTGTGGTGAGGATGCTGCCCGCCACGGCAACATACCCGGCAATAAGTGTCACTGTTTCGGACCAGCCCGCAGGAACGGTGAGGATGATACCGCTCACTGCCGTAAGCACCAGGCCCAGGTTGCGCAGTAACCTGAACAACTTCGGCGTCGGCGCCCCGGCCCGTTGCAAAAGGCTGAGCCTGTCTATTTCCTTTTGCGTCATGATGATTGTTTTTCCGGGGTTCACAATTTAATTTCCATTGTGCCGATATTGCCGGGCAGGTCCTTCGCGATGGCTGTCACGGTAAATCCGGAAATGTTGTCGGCCGGAATAGCGGCGGTATATACCCAAAGAGCATTGCCGTCCAATACCGCTTTGCCTTCTTCCAGGACGCTGCCGTCGGCTTTGCGAATGGACACTTTAACCGATGCCACTTTGAAATCATCGATGGCGCGGACCACGATCATATCGCCGGTCCGGCCGCTGTATTCGGTTGTGTCGATCGCTTTCACCACGGGCGCCCTGAAAGCATCTCTCAGTGCGAGATTGTAAGCCGACTGATCGGAATTACCTGCCGCTTCGTATGCGGCTTTCCTGGCCGGATCGGCCATCGCGGCTTTTGCATACATGCTGCCCATCCTGAACCGGTCGTGTATCTCCTGTTGTTTTTCGGTGGGCGGAGTCCTTCTCGGCCCGGGCCGTTTGCCTAAGATAACCTTACCCGATTTGCGTTGCCGGAAGACCATGTTGCGACCGACTTTTCCGCTTAAACCTTCGGTGTAGGTGTTGTTGGAAATTGCCATAAAATATTTGTTGTGGTGTCAGCGCTGGTTCAGTTTGTGAATTGCGCTGGCACCGGGTTAATTAAAAATTGTTTCAAAAAGCTGCCGGCCGTCAGTCAGTGGAAGCGGAAGCGCCTCTTTCCGTTTCCCGGCGCGGCCTGAATGCTGACCGGCGATACAAGGATACGCCGCAGGAAAGGCGATTTGTAAAAAATTGGGCGAACAACATTCCAGCATACGCCAGCGACCATATAGATACGCCAACGACATAAATACAACATAAACGACGGTGATCCCGGTAGAAGAAGGGTCATTTTTCTATAGCTGTTCCGTACCTTTTCTGTACCGTATGCATAGTGTTTCTATAGGCTTTCTGTACTTATTCTGTACCGGTTGTATAGTGTTTCCCCAGGTATTCCGTACGCATCCTGTACCGGTTGTACAGGCTGAATCAATCCGGAAGATGGCAGGTATTTATTTGCAGAAGGCCACCTGCTGCAGAAATTGTTTCCGGAATCTGCGGCCCAGGGGCAGCCAGGCGCCGTTATCGAGCTTAATGCTGGTTTTGTAGTTGTCCATCTCCTGCACATGGAGCAGGCATACGATAAACGAGCGGTGTATGCGACAAAAAAACCGGCCGCAGAGCATCGTTTCGATCTGGTGAAGGCGATGACCGGTGATAACCCTTCCCGGGTCGCGGCCAGTATATACCCAGGTGTAATTATCTGCGGCTTCAAAATATTTCACATCCAGCAATGAAATAAAATAATACCCTCCCGGCTGTGACAGGCAGATCGTAGTGGCAACCGGTTGCCTCGCATGGTTCATATCGGAAAATGGAGTTATCACAGAAGATATTCGGGTATACATCGAAGTTATCTCCTGCGCCAGGGGGTTCAGTTTGCGTTTCCGCAAGTGGATGTATCGTGCCGCAGTTTTATGTTTCTTTTAAGAATAGCCCGGCGAAGGGAAAATTCAAACCCGGCGTCTGATGCAGAGCGCGGGTGCGTTGTTATTTGACGATAAATTTTTGCCGCCACTACATTAAATCATTCATTATCGATAACAACTCAACACTTATCTTATGCACACCCTTATCCAGATGCTGGAACGCATCCATCCATTATCACCCGCATTGCTCAGCTTTCTGCACAGCATCGTTATTTGCAAAATCATACCCAAGGGAGAATACCTGTTAAAAGCGGGACAGGTATCGCAACTGGTTTATTTTATTGAAAAAGGGTTATGCCGATGTTATACCCGGCAAGATGAAACGGTTACCAACAATTGGTTTGCGGGCAGTGAAGAAATTTTCTTTTCGGCGGAAAGCTTTATACAGCAGCGACCGGGATCCGATTATATCCAGGCGCTGGAAGATACCACGCTCTGGTTCATTACACATGGGCAATTGCAGGAGGCTTTCCGGCAATATCCCGAATTTAACCTGCATGCGCGCGTGCTGATGCAGCAGCATTATTTAAAAAGCGCCAGAATGCTTTACCCGTTAAGGCTTCGCTTCAAAACCGACCGGTATCATTATATGAAGGATCATTTTCCCGAGCTATTGAATAAAGTGCCGATCACCCACCTGGCTTCTTACCTGCAGATGTCGGTGTTCACGTTAAGCAGGATCAGGTGTGGGCATCGGTGATTTCAGAAATTTGGCTTATATTTTCATACTATGGGTAGTGCTAAAAATGAAGTGCGTATTGGTTTATATGAGAAAATTGCCGGTCTTTTGCAAACTGCCCGGCAATCTGTGGTGCGTACTGTTAACCAGACGATGGTCTTAACCTATTTCGAGATAGGGCACATGATTGTAGAATATGAACAAAATGGAAAGGAGCGGGCAGACTATGGTAAGCAGTTGTTAAAGGGTTTGTCAAAACAACTAACCAGTGAATTCGGAAGCGGTTTTTCTGTTGATAACCTTCAAAATATGAGGCAGTTATATCTAGTCTACGGAAAATACGAGACGGCGTCTCGTATTTTGGAAGCGCCTAGATTTCACTTGAGCTGGTCTCATTATCTAAAATTAATGAGAATCAGCGATGAACAGGAACGGAGTTTTTATGAAATTGAAGCTGCTAAAAATAGCTGGAGCCTGAAAGAGCTTCAGCGGCAATATGATTCCGGTTTATACACCCGGCTGTCTTTAAGCCGGAATAAGCACGAAATACTGGCCCTCTCAACTAAAGGACAGCTCCTGGAAACTCCGAAAGATGCCATCAAAGATCCCTATGTATTGGAGTTCCTTGGCTTACCTGAACGAGCCGTTTATTCTGAAAGCGATTTGGAGCAGCAGCTCATTAATAAACTGGAGCATTTTCTTTTAGAACTTGGCACTGGATTTACATATGTATCCAGGCAAAAGAGAATAACAATTGATGAAAAGCATTTTAAAATAGACCTGGTTTTTTATAACAGGATTTTGCGTGCTTTTTTTCTGGTGGATTTAAAAATTGGCGAACTAAAGCATCAGGATATCGGACAAATGCAGATGTATGTGAACTACTACGACAGGAAAATGCGTGTGGAAGGTGAAAATAAAACAGTAGGAGTTATTTTATGCCAGGATAAAAGCGAAGCGGTGGTCCGGTATACGTTGCCTGAGGATAATGAACAAATATTTGCTTCGAAATATCTGACCGTGCTACCCAGCCAGGAGGATTTAAAACATTTGATCGAAGAAAAGAAAGAAATAAACAATATCGAGAATAGCCTGCAGACCCCATGAATAAATCATTACCAGACTGATTGAATGGATATTTGATTCCAGCTGCATACTAACGCCCGCCTTCAACAAAAAAGAACTAATCGGGATACGAACGGGAAGCAACGAATGAAGATTCCTAACTTTGCCATCACCGATGAAAAAGAATTTTGCTGAAATGCCGGTGTCGGTATTGGACCTGGCAACAATTGTAGAAGGTGAAACGCCCCGCGACGCTTTCGCCAGAAGTATAAAGCTCGCGCAACTGACCGAGAAGCTCGGGTATACACGCTACTGGTTTGCAGAACATCATAATATGGAAAGCGTGGCCTCCTCGGCCACTGCCGTATTGATTGGATATATTGCCGCGCATACCAGCACGATCCGCGTGGGCTCGGGTGGCGTGATGCTACCCAATCATGCACCACTTATTATTGCAGAACAATTCGGAACGCTCGAATCCATTTATCCCGGGAGAATAGATCTCGGAATCGGCCGCGCACCCGGAACCGATCCGCTCACCTCCTATGCATTACGAAGAAATCTTCACGGCAAAGACGATTTCCCGGGCGACGTAATTGAATTAATTGATTATTTAGGACCCAAAGATCCGCAGTCCAAAGTACGCGCCGTGCCCGGCGAAGGAACGCTCGTGCCTGTGTGGCTGCTGGGCTCCAGCCTGTATAGCGCACAGCTCGCAGCCGCACTGGGACTGCCTTTTGCCTTCGCATCGCATTTTGCACCAACCTATTTAATTGAGGCGCTTACCACTTACCGATCGCAGTTTAAACCTTCGCAGCATCTGCAGCGGCCCTACACGATGGCCTGCGTAAATGCCATCGCCGCCGGCACAGACGAAGAAGCCCAAATACTCGCTACCTCTTTTTACCGGATGGCGCTTGGAATGATTCGTAATAAACGGCAACCGCTGCAACCACCCATTGCCTCAATGGAGGGCGTTTGGCTGGAGCATGAAAAAAATGCGGTGATGCAAATGATGCAGTATTCTTTTGTCGGCAGCGCATCTGCCGTAAAAAAACAATTGCAGGATTTTATCGATACCACACAAATCGAAGAGATCATGATCGCCGCACACGTGTACGATTTATCCGCGAAGATGAGATCGTATGAACTGATTAAAACCAACTAGAAAGCATACGCTTTTTTAATACGTATTTATAAAGCCGCGGTGCAAATTTATTATCGCAACACCCCGATGAATGATTATTGAGGGAATTACTTATGTTTGTCGATACGCAAATTTCTAAAGAACCGACTGGTGATAACGACAGAGGAAGCAAAGAGCAAAAATCATTTTCAGCTACTCGATGGCCTGCGTGGCGTGGCAGCCTTGTCGGTGCTGATTTTCCATTTCATGGAAATTACTGTTCCCGACCCTGCAAATAATTTTATCGCGCATGCCTACCTGGCGGTAGACTTTTTCTTTTGCCTGTCGGGATTCGTGATTGCCTATGCATACGATAACAGGCTGCACAGGATCGGAGTGGGCAGCTTTATGAAGTTGCGCCTCATCAGGCTGCACCCGCTGGTAGTAATTATGTCGGTAGTGGGGTTGCTGGCATTTATTTTCGATCCGTTCAGCACGCTCGGAGAAAAATATTCAGACCGGTGGCTCTGGATGCTGCTGGCATCCTGCTTCATGGTGCCTTACCCGGTTATAACCGAGCGCTATGCTAATTTCTTCCATCTTAACGCCCCGATGTGGTCGCTGTTTTGGGAATATATAGCCAATATCGCGTATGCGTTGATATTAGTGCGATTGGGAAAAAAGATGCTGCGCATGGTTATCGTAATTGCGGCTGTGCTGCTGGTGTATGAATCGTATAAATCCGGGCACCTGAGTGTGGGCTGGGGGCTGGGTAATTTCTGGGGTGGGGCCGTGCGGGTATTCTTTTCTTTTTCAGCCGGTATGCTGGTTTACCGCTCGGGGTGGATAATAAAATCGCGCCTGGGATTCGGCACGTTAAGCCTGCTGCTGATGTTAGCGTTTCTGGTACCGTTCCGCGAAAGCGTTAGCTGGATCGTGGATGCTTTGCTGGTGCTGATTTATTTTCCGTTGATCGTAGCGCTTGGTGCGGGCGCGCAGCTTACCGGCTCGTTGATGAAAATATGCAGATGGGCGGGAGAATTATCGTATCCGCTGTACATGGTGCACTATCCTTTTATGTGGTGGTATTTAAGCTGGACCGAAAAATACAAACCCTCCATGCCGGCAATGGCACTTGTTATGATTGGAGGAGTGGCAGTGATGGTTGCGCTTGCCTATGCCGTTTATAAATACCTGGATCTTCCTGTACGGCGGTATCTTAAAGCGCGGATGATAGCGAAGTGATGGCTCTTCTATGCCTTCGGCATAAATTGTTTGAATGTATCGCCCCGCAGCCCGATTCGTAATGTCTCCAGCGGAATAACATCTTCGTATGCGATATTCCCCAGGTTTACGTTGGCGCCGAGCAGCCCGATAAACCAGGCCTGTTGTGATTTATTTGGCGCTTCCCAAAGTATTTTTTCTCCAGGAACATTCTTTAATATTTTGTTGACGAGGGCCGAATGCGCATTACCATTGGGGCGATAGATGCCAACGGTGCCGCTTTCCCGCGCTTCGGCAATTACTTTCCACGCACCGCTTTCTATTTCTTTATTCATCATCGAGATCCATAAATTCGGACGGATCATTATCCCCGCTTCTTTGGAGCCCACTTCCGACAATACGGTAAATTCTTTCGACAGCTCTTTTATATACTTGCATTTTTCTTCATGCGGCATCTGCAGCGATCCATCGGATACTTCAACGTTTTCCATTTTCAGGCGGTTCACCAGCCGGCGGTAGTCGTCAAACATGCCGCGTACAATGAATGCTTCAAAGAGTGTTCCTCCCAAATAGGTTTTTATTCCTGCTGCATGATACAGCTCTAATTTCTTATCCAGCTCTTTGGTAAGGAGAGAAGTGCCGAAGCCCAGTTTAACAATGTCTGTATAATCACCGCTGACGCTTACAAGATCTTCTGCCTGGCGCAGGCTGAGTCCTTTGTCCATTACCATTGTTATGCCATTTCCTCTTGGTTTATCAGTTCTTGCCGGTAAGCCGGGAAGTTCGAAGTTCCTCATTTGTCAGGTATGTATTTAAGCGGAGACGCGAAATTATGCGATTATCATTTTTTTACAATGATACTATTTTTTCCAGGGTATTCATATTCCTGTTGGTGATGAAATGCCTGGAAGCAGCTTTGTTCATATGCTTTCCGAAAGTGCTGTCGAGTGTGTTTCCTTTGAGCACGCGCCAGTATACGACATTTTTACCCGCTTTCACTTCCTCCATATTTTTATCCAGCGCGCTGCAATCCGCTATCAGGTCCTTTTCAAATCCATTTTCAGTGAAAATCACGTAACGATGAAATTCCGGGCCGCTCTTCGCAAATGGGTATTGCGCTATAACGGCTCGCAATTGTTCCGGCGTCAGCAGCAACACCTTCGCAGGATAATTAAAAGCCGTGGCTAATTCAGCTTCTATTCTCTTTCGCAGCTTTGCCGTGTTCTTTTCATCTGCCCCTATGATCACATTGCCTGTTTGTAATATGGTCCGTACATCCTGATAACCATTTTTTTCAAAACAGGATTTCAGTTCCGTCATTTTGATGGTTCTGCCTCCTACATTTACGCCACGTAAAAGAACGATGTATTGCATGTTTGCATAGATTGACTATTGAATGCGGGCTCTCTTTGGTATATTGGCGGGATCTGTTTTATTTGGCATTGCAATCGATTCGCTTATTGTTTTGCCGGCAGCAATATATTATTTGATTATTTCTTCAAACATCACTTGCAGCCACTGTCTTTTATTTCCTGTACAAAAGAAATAGGGGCATTCACTATATCAGCGATCTGTTCCACAGTTTGCGCAGTGTTTTGCAACAGATAGGTGACAAAGGCTGCATTTCTTTCTATTATTGCTTCTTGTCTGCCTTCATCTCTCGCCGTCTGCTTTTCCGCATACCTGTCCCAGCGCTCTTTCATGCTGGCTATATATTTCATAGCTTCCTCTTCGCTGTAATTGGATATTCTTGCTTCCATAAATAAATGTTTGAAAACAGGATCGTGCTGCAAAGATAATGGCATTTCCGGCAAGGCTGCAAGATTATTGATCACAAAAAACCATGTATCCTGCCGCGTTTTTATTTCGTCTATCTGCTTTTTGAATTTAGGCATTTCCAGATATAAAAATGTCAGGCTATCATTGAATACTTTACCATCCGCCGTATCAATTAATTTCACCTCGTGAACCATGCCGGAAGGATTGGAATTCTCAAATACAAAATCCATGATGCAGACACATATTGTACGTTTTAACCGATAATTCCAATCTCCAACCGCCGCCTGCTGTCTCATTGGGATGGTCGAATAATACAAACTGCGATCTTTAAAATAAGTTTCTTTGATCCTTTGTAATTCAATAACGAAAATATTACCCGATTCATCCTCACAATAAATATCGAACACCGATTTCCTATTCTCCTTAAACTCCCCTATCTGCTCTGTATCCAGATAACTCACATTTACAATCCGGTGAGCAGGATTAATAATACAGTTTAGAAAATCAATCAGTACTATTTTATTCTGCGGCCATCGGAACAAACGCTTAAAACCGTAATCAGTAAATGGATCAATAAACACATGCATCTTCATAAACAACCATTTATATGAAGACGCAAGGTCTTTTATCAGAAAAACGAGACCGCGGTAAAAACACCGGTTTGATACTGTATCTTTCTCAAACGCCCACCGTGTTTTCAACGGCGGAAACAGAAACCGGCAATACTCATCAGCTCAGGCAGCTTTACGCGTATACGCTTTAACTGTGATGAATGAAAAAACAGCCATGATAATAATGGCGCCGGCAAGGCTCAGCCAGAAATCGTTGCCGGTTCTGCCCTGCTCGAGAAGCGTGCGGATCGCATTGACCAGGTGTGAAACAGGATTCACCCCGGCAAACCATTTCAGCGGCTTAGGTAAAGTGTCCACAGGCACAAAAGCATTCGATAAAAAAGTGAGCGGAAAAAGAATGATCATGGAAATACCCTGCACAGCCGATGCGGTTTTGGCAATCACACCGAAAAAAGCGAATATCCAACTGGTGCACCAGGCAAAAAATATCACCAGGGCGCTGGCTTCGAGTACACCGGTAAAACCGGCCTGCGGGCGCAATCCCATTATATAACCCATCGAAAAGGTCAGCACCGTCACAATCACATACCTGATGGCATCAGCGATGAGCGCGCCTGCAAGCGGTGCAATGCGCGCCATAGGCAGAGAGCGAAAACGGTCAAACACACCCTTGTCCATATCATCGCGCAGGTTAACTCCAATAGCCACAGAGCCGGTGAGAATGGTTTGCGCTAAAATGCCGGGTATGATGATAGGCAGATAAGCATGCACATTGCCCGAGATGGCCCCGCCAAAAAGATAAGTGAACATGAGCGTGAATAAAACAGGCTGCAGCGTGACGTCGATCAACTGCTCGGGCGTGCGGCGCACTTTAAGCAAACCGCGATACGCCATAATGATAGATTGCCGGACAGTCAATGCCAGGGATGTTGACCGGCTGACAGGTTGGGTTGGAAAATGCATATGAATATTTTAATTAATCAAGTGTTGGAACAGGTTCCGTATGATGGCCGGTCAGCGTCAGGAAAACTTC
Organism: Flavitalea sp.; assembly: GCA_044224935.1. GTDB lineage: Bacteria > Bacteroidota > Bacteroidia > Chitinophagales > Chitinophagaceae > Flavitalea. The sequence continues at coordinate 39,096 of JBGAJL010000021.1, read as the reverse complement.
ATCCAGCGTGGGTGATTTAACACTCACAGCCGTAAGGCTTATCCGCGCATTACGCAAAGCCAGCAACACATCGGTGATCACTTCTGCATCCGCCAGGGGCGCAGTCAGCGTGTGTCCCGAAACGTGTGCTTCCATCAACAGGATATGCTGAACAATCTCTTTGGCTTCCCGCATATATTCAGTATCAGATAACTTCAGCTCAAGCGATGCCGTTCCCACTTTGGCTTTGAGCTGATCAGGCGTGCCTTCCGCAATTACTTTTCCGCGATCAATAACAGCAATGCGATCAGCCAGTTGATCCGCTTCATCGAGATATTGCGTGGTTAACACCACAGTTGTTCCTTCTTTCACCAGGCGGCGGATAGTGTTCCACATCTGGTTGCGCGTGCGCGGATCAAGCCCGGTTGTGGGCTCATCTAAAAATAACAGCGGCGGCTGAGCGATCAAACTGGCCGCCAGATCGAGCCGGCGGCGCATACCGCCGGAATATTGCGCCAAAGGGCGTTTGGCTGCATCGGTGAGACCAAATTCTTCCAGCAATTCATTGGCCTTGCGTTTAGCGTCGTGGCGGCTGAGACCAAGCAGCCTTGAAAAAATAACAAGGTTTTCTGTCGCCGATAATTTTTCATCCACCGAAGCATATTGGCCCGTGACACCGATCAGTTGACGTACGGCATGCGGATATTTAACAACATCATAATTGAAAACGGTTGCCCATCCGCTGTCCGGCCGCAATAGAGTGGTCAACATACGGATGGTAGTGGTTTTTCCTGCGCCATTGGGGCCAAGAACACCATAAATGCCACCGGCAGGTATGGTAAGATCAACGCCGTCCACTGCGCGGTTATTTCCGAATTGCTTAACCAGCGCCCGGGCTTCCACGGCCACGGAGGAAAGTTGCGATGCGCTCATAATTGATTATTATATGAGCGAAACTAATTGGGTGTGCAATCTTATGAAAAGACTGGTCGGGCAACAGGCGATGATTCTCGGTGAAAGACAGGATTGCGCCGGTTTAATGAACGGAAGGCGGCAACATTACGGTGTTTATGATTTTAACCTAACTTACCATTCAAACACAATATATGATCAGGTTTTTCTTCGCCTTTGCAATAACCTTTTGTGCAGAATATTCTTTCACCCAAAGCAAATTAACAGAGGCTTCTCCTGAATCGGAAAAATTCATACCCGAAAGGTTGCAGCGTATCGATCACATGATTACGGGTTATATCGAAGATGGCTCGATGAACGGAGCCGCCATGCTCATCGCACGCAATGGAAAAATTGTTTATTACCGCGCCCTTGGATATGATGACCGTGAAGCCAAACAACCACTGAAGCGCGACGCCATCTTCCGCATTGCCTCCCAAACCAAAGCCATCACCAGCGTGGCCGTTATGATGCTGTACGAAGAAGGAAAATTTCTCCTCGACGATCCTATCTCAAAATATATTCACTCCTTCAAAAACCCTCAGGTACTCGATAAATTCAACCCCAAAGACACTTCCTACACCACTATACCGGCGAAAAGAGAAATCACCATCCGCGACCTTCTTACCCACACTTCCGGTATCGGTTATGCGCAGATCGGCTCACCCGAAGCCACTGCCATCTACGCAAAAAATGGCATAACAGTGGGCATAGGCACTCCCCGGAAATCGTTGGGCGAAGACATGCAATTGCTGGGCTCCCTGCCCCTTCTGCACAACCCCGGCGAGAAATTCACCTATGGACTGAATTCCGACGTATTGGGTTACCTCGTGGAAGTGGTGTCCGGTATGCCCCTGGATAAATTCTTCCGGACGCGCATCTTCGAGCCCCTGGGCATGAATGACACTTATTTTTATCTGCCGCCCGCAAAATACAGCAGGCTGGTAACAGTATATTATGGCGACTCAACAAGAAAGCTCCGGAAAATGCCTGCCAATTACAACATCAACGGACCCATGGATATCAACTATCCAAAAACACAGGGAACCTATTTTTCCGGTGGCGGGGGCCTTTGTTCGACACTTTACGATTACGCTATATTTCTGCAAATGCTGCTGAACGGCGGCGAATACAATGGCGTACGGTTGCTCGCGCGCAACACCGTGCGCATGATGACGATGAACCAGGTGGGAGACCTGACCGGTGTGGATGGATTCGGGCTGGGCTTTAGCGTCGTGTCCGAAAAAGGGAGCGCAAAAATGCCGGCACAATCAGGCACATTCGGCTGGGGCGGCGCTTTTTCCACTACTTATTGGGCGGATCCCAAAGAGAAGCTCGTTGCTCTGATTTACAAACAGGTTTGGGCAGATCCCAACGGGGAAGCGGCCAGTAAATTTAAGGTGATGGTGTATGGAGCGATGAACAACTAAGAAGGATCTGAGGTATAGCTAATATTCCAGCAACTTCTGAACAAATTCATCCAGCCGGGCGCTGGCGAGAAAGTTATGCTCCAGTTCAGTGTTGAAAGGAACAGGTGTGTCCAAAGAGGCGCAACGCATAACCGGCGCGTCGAGATGATCGAAGCAATGCTCGCTGATCCAGGCGGCCACTTCACCGCCAATACCTCCTGTCAGCGTATCCTCATGCAGAACCAGCACCTTGCCCGTACGCAACACCGACTCTTTTATCGCGTGATAATCCAACGGCGATAAGGTTCTCAGGTCAACAATATCAAATGAAATATCCGGATGCTGCATCGCATATCCGGAAGCCCAGTATACACCGGCGCCATAGGTAATGACCGAAATATCGCGGCCGCTCATCACCTGCCGCGCCTTGCCGATCTCCACCTCATAATATTCCGGGGGCACTTCATCACTCACACTGCGGTATAATGCCTTATGCTCAAAATACATCACCGGGTTGGGATCATTGATCGCGGCAATCAGCAGGCCCTTCGCGTCATAAGCCGTTGAAGGATAAACCACCTTCAATCCCGGCGTATGAACAAACCACGCCTCATTGCTCTGCGAATGGAAAGGGCCCGCGCCCACGCCCGCACCGGCAGGCATTCGCACCACCACATCGGCATTTTGCCCCCAGCGGTAATGAATTTTTGCCAGGTTGTTGACGATCTGCGTGAAACCGGAACTGATAAAATCGGCAAACTGCATTTCCACCACCGACTTATATCCTTCCAGGCTCAGACCCAGCGCTGTTCCCAATATTCCGCTTTCGCACAGAGGAGTATTTCTGACCCGCTCTCTTCCGAATTCCTGCACAAAACCTTCTGTTATTTTGAATGCCCCGCCATACTCCGCAATGTCCTGCCCCATGATAACTAAATTCTCATGCGCATGCATCGACTGATGTAATCCTTCCTTCACCGCATCTATATAACGGAGATCCTCATGCGAAATTCGCAAATGCTCCTGGGGAATAAACCCTACAGGATAATCGGAAGCCTTTGCATATACGTCGTTCAGTTCGGTAGCGGCATCGGCAATAATGGGTTGCGAATAAGCGCCTTCGGCGATTTCCCGTTCGATATAATCATGCAGTTCTTCTTTTATCGCTGCAACAGCATCTTCCTGTAAAATATTTTCGCTGAGTAGAAATTCTTCGAATCTTTTAACCGGATCTTTTGTCTGCCATATTTCGAATAAATAAGGGGGAACATATTTTACGCCGCTCGCTTCTTCGTGCCCGCGCATCCGGAAAGTGGAACATTCGATTAAATATGGCCGCCGCCGAGATAGACAATATTCTTTTACGCCCCGCATGGTATCATACACGGTAAGAATATTATTCCCGTCAATACGTATCCCGTCCATTCCATATGCTTTCGCCCGTTCCGCCAGGCTCTCGGTACGATATTGCTCCTCCACCGGAGTACTTAATGCGTAACCGTTATTCTCGATAATAAAAATTACCGGCAGATCCCATACCGATGCAATATTCAACGCCTCATGAAAATCTCCTTCGCTGGTTCCGCCTTCTCCGGTAAATGCTACAGCAACTTTATTTTCGTCCCTTAACCGGTTGGCCAGCGCCACGCCGTCGGCGACGGCGAGCTGGGGGCCAAGATGCGAAATCATGCCACAGATATGATGTTCGCGGCTGCCAAAGTGAAAACTTCGTTCGCGGCCGTTACTGTAGCCATCCTTCCGGCCCTGCCACTGTTTAAATAATTTACGCAAAGGCATGTTGCGGGTAGTGAACACACCCAGGTTGCGGTGCAGGGTCATTATCCATTCGTCTTCCGAAAGCGCCAGCGTTACGCCGGCCGCAATCGCTTCCTGCCCGATGCCGCTGAACCATTTACTTACTTTTCCCTGCCGCAGCAGCACAAGCATCTTCTCTTCAATCATTCTCGGCAGCAACATGCTGCGATAAAAATGAAGTAGCTGTTCATCGCTCAGATCTTTCCTTTCGAAATGCATAGACAGGAATGAATTTAAATCACTACCAGCTCATAAAACTCATCGGGTACCAGATATTTCTTTGCCAGTTGCTGCAGTTCCTCTGCAGACACTGTTTTGATTATATTGATCGCGTTGTAAAAATAATTTTGATCGAGGTTGTTCAATATTAAGTTTTTCCATCTTCCCAGCACCTGGAACGGCCCGTCGAGCTCACCAAGAATACTACCGATCATGTAGTTGCGCGTCATTCGCAATTCTTCCTCGTCCACGGGCTCCTCGCGAAGCGCTTCCATTTCGGTATATACTTCTGCAACGGTGGCCACGCTTACATCCCTTCCCGCTTCTGTGCTGATGATCCAGCCGCTTTCGTGAATATGATTCATCAGGTAGCTGTAAATGCCATAGGTATATCCCTTGTCCTCCCTGATATTGCCCATTAGCCTCGAGCCGAAAAATCCACCGTAGATCGTATTCAATACCATGGCTTTCTGGAAATCGGGATGATGCCTGTTGGGAAAGGGCCTTGCGATACGTATGGCTGCCTGCACGCCCTGCGCGTCGTTGATAAACACACGTTTTTTTTCGGTGGCGGGCGTTTTAATATATTGAATAGAATTATCCGCAGCCTTGTGCGACTGCAGGGGCAATTTACCGAAGGCCGATTCCAGCATACCGATCATTCCTGCAGGCAATTTGCCCGCTACAAATACAACACATTTGCCCTGGCGATAATAACGATTATAAAATTCAAGAATATCATCGCGCTGCAGCGCCGAATAATCCGACAGGGTGTTATATTTTCCATACGGGTGTGCTTCGCCAAATAATTCAGCGTCGATCATTCGCGAAGCAACAAATTCGCTTTTCTGCAGATTTACTTCGAGCTTCTGTTTGGCGTTCTGTATAAAAATTTCCAGCTCGCGCGCGGGAAATACGCTGTCCGAAACAATTTCCGCCACCACGGGCAACAATTCAGCGGCATGCCTGCTCAGGCAATGCAATGTTATCTCAGCCGTTTCCTGGTAGCAGCTTCTGCTTAAATATGCACCGTAAAATTCAAAATGCTCATTAAGCGCAAATGCGTTCAGCCGCGAAGTGCCGTTTTTCAATAAATGATTGGTGGCGACGGCCACTGCTTTTTTATTTTCAAAACAATTACCTGCATAAAATACCCAATTAACCATCAGCGTGTCTTCGGTGCCCATATCAAGTGCATACACCTGCACGCCATTGGAAAGCGTATGCACTTCGCAGGCGGGGAGTTGCACATCAAATTCGACGGGATCTATTATGGACGGCGGAGCGGTTCTTATCAGCATAGTTACAGGTTCAGTTCCGGCGCGCTCATATTGCAGGCACGGCCGGAAGCGTTTTTAATTTTCACTTAAATAATAAAGCGTGCTGGAATTATTCTCATCGAATATTTTCCTGCTGTAATTCAGCACATCATCGGCAGTTACGGCGAGATATTTTTCCCGGTCGCTGTTGAATAAATCAGCATCGCCCAGCAATTCATAAAAGGCGAGATTGTTTGCGCGGGTGAGCACGCTCATGTCTTCAAACGCAATGGCCGATTCGGTTCTGTTTTTTACCTTTATCAGCTCTTTATCGTTGATCTTATCTGTTTTTATTTTCTGCAGTTCCCGTTCCACGGCCCTCTCGGCATCTTCCATCTTTACGCCTTTCACCAGTTTGCCTTCAATGGCCAGCAGGCCTTCGTCTATCGTTCCATACTGGTAACATTCGATATTGCTGAACAACTGCTGTTCCTTTACAAGGCTTTGAAATAAGCGGGAAGAGCTTCCGCCACCGAGTATCTCGGTAATCAGGTCGGCCACATAATAGCCGTGGTCGAGTCGGCCATCCATATGCCAGCATTTGTAAAAGGCGTCCAGCGGTACATTGGCTTTTACTTCCATCCGGCGAGGCGCCTCCTGTTCCGGTTCGGCAGGAATGCTCCGCTGGTATTTTTGTCCTGCGGGAATATTGCCAAACCATTTTTCAACCAGCGGCTTCACGGCATCGGTCTTTACCTTTCCGGCTACTACCAGTATGGCGTTGGCCGGCGTGTAATGTTTGAAGAAGAATTCTTTTACATCGTTTAGCCGCGCATTTTCGATATGGCTCAGGTCTTTTCCGATAGTCATCCAGCGGTAAGGATGTTTTTTATACGCCATCTCGCGGAGTTTGAACCACACATCGCCGTATGGCTTGTTGATATAATGCTCCTTAAATTCTTCACTTACAACTTTTCGCTGCACGTCGAGGCTTTTTTCGCTGAAAGCCAGCGACAGCATGCGATCGCTTTCGAGCCACAATGCGGTTTCGAGGTTTTCCGCAGGCAGTTGTATGTAATAATTGGTAACGTCGTTGCTGGTATAGGCGTTATTCTCGCCGCCGGCCAGGTTGAGCGGCGTTTCAAAGTCTTCGATATTGACGCTGCCGCCGAACATCAGGTGCTCGAACAGGTGAGCGAAGCCGGTTTTATCCGGGTCTTCGTCCCTGGCGCCGACATCATACATAACATTTACCACCGCCATGGGCGTGGAGGAATCTTCGTGCACAATCACCCTTAACCCGTTTTCAAGAGTAAACCTGTCAAAATGTAGCATAAGGCCTGCAAATTAATGCAAAATGCTCATCACCCGCAGCACGAGGGAAACAGGCTGGCCATGGCGCCATACGATGATTTTCAGGCGCTCCCTCGGGTTTTGCATGAGATTTTTATAGACCTGGATATTCCGGGACACATTATTGCCCACCGCCATGATGATATCGCCCGATTGAAAGCCGGCCCGCGAGGCCGGAGAATTTTTCATCACATCCACCACCTTAATTACGCCATCGATAAAATACATGCCCAGGCCCGTGTAAGAATAATCGAACGCGTCCCTGAAATGCGAGTTGGGCAGCAGGTGAATATCTCTTTTATCGTAGTTGATGATGAGGTTGAAGCGCCGGAGCAGGTCGTTGCCCACCAGCCCGCCGAGATAGGGATAGGACGTGATATTGTATTCATCATCAAAAATATAAGTGGGTACTTTCCTGAATTTATAAGGCCCTATTTTAATCTGGCGGATCACGCCCTGCCGCATCGGCGCCTTGCCCCCGAGGCCTTCGGCCTGCGATACATACCATTTCCTTTTCGAGACCATTTGCAGGCTGTCTTCCACGAAATCGGACGACAGCAGCATACACATGCCGGCGCCCGTATCAAAATAAAACCGGCCGCTCACCTCGTTGTTTTCCCGCACGGTAGCCGTTGTAATGGGAATATTGACCAGGAAAGGTTTCAGGAGGTAGCCTCCTTTGGGATATTTGACGCGCCCCCTGGTATACACGCCGATCTTCAGGCTGTCGTAGTTAATATGCACGATATATCTTGAAAGAAAGCTGTAGCCGACTATTCCATCGATCTTTTCGCCATAAACGCTGGTAAGCAGGTCGTAATCATTGACATGAAAATCGAGGCTGTCCACATCGAGACCCGGCAGGTGCAGTGTTTTGTCGAAGGCAAATCTTACTTTCCTGATGCCTGCAATACCCCGGATCGTGCGGTCGGTAGAAGTGGTTTTGATCTTCAGGGTGGTTACCGTGGTAGAATCGAGGGAGATGCCGCCGCTGCCGGTGTCGAGGATAAAATTGAGTGAATCGGGATGATTTTCAAACCTGGCTTTAAAAAGAATGATGCCGCCGGTAAGTGTCCTGAACGGAAATTCGGTAATAAAGGTGGAGGGGGCAGGTACAAACTCTTCCTGCGCATGTAACGGGAGCATGGATAAGGCAAGCAGCAGGCAGATGGTTATTTTCTTAGGCATACACCACTTTGGTGATATTCAAGTTAACAATTTATTTTTGCATAATGAATCCTGAAGAGCTGTACCACAGAGCCCTCAATTTTGATTTTCTAACTATTGACGAGGGCGTTTTTTTATTCGAAAATGCACCGCTCACCGAGCTGATGTATGTGGCCGATGAGTTGCGCAAAAAGCAGGTGCCGCACGGGCGGGTCACCTGGATCATCGACCGCAATGTAAACACCACCAATGTCTGCATCGCCAACTGCAAATTCTGTAATTTTTACCGGATACCGGGCCATGCGGAGGCCTATATCACCGACATCGATACGTATAAAAGAAAAATCGACCAGACCTTTCGTTTCGGCGGCGAACAACTGCTGTTGCAGGGTGGTCACCACCCCGACCTGGGCCTGTCGTATTATACCAATCTCTTCCGCGAGCTAAAGAAACTGTATCCCGCGTTAAAGCTCCATGCGCTGGGACCGCCGGAAGTGGCCCACATCACCAAGCTGGAAAGATCCACCCATGCGGAAGTGCTCCGGGCGCTGAAAGAGGCGGGCCTCGATTCGCTGCCGGGGGCGGGTGCGGAAATCCTGAACGACCGGGTACGGAGGCTGATCTCGAAAGGAAAATGCGGTGCGCAGGAATGGCTCGATATTATGCATGAGGCCCATATGCAGGGGCTCACCACCTCGGCAACGATGATGTTCGGCCATGTTGAAACCATCAGGGAACGGTTTGAGCACCTGGTGCGGCTTCGCGAGGTGCAGGCGCTCAGGCCGGAAGGCGCCAAGGGCTTTCTTGCCTTCATCCCCTGGACCTTCCAGGATGTGGATACCCTGCTGGCGAAGATCCGGGGCGTGCACAACCTTACCACCCCCGAAGAGTATATCCGCATGATCGCCATGAGCCGCATTATGCTGCCCAATGTTAAAAACATCCAGGCTTCCTGGCTCACCGTGGGTAAACAGACGGCACAGATCTGCCTGCAGGCGGGCGCGAATGACTTCGGCAGCATCATGATCGAAGAGAACGTGGTCAGCGCGGCGGGCGCACCTCACCGGTTTACGTATAAAACAATACAGGCGGCCATTACGGAAGCAGGCTTTGAGCCGCAGCTTAGAAACCAGCAGTATGAGTTTCGCCAGATACCGGAACTGATAGAAGAACAATTAATTGATTATTGACAATTAATGGTTTCGCTCTATTGACCTCTTACAATAGAAAGGCTGTTTCCCAGTTATGAAGGGAGAAAATCCCTTGAACAAACCGATGAACAGCAATTTCAGAAGGCTTATCCGGATAGCAGTAGTACTCATTACCCTAACCCTTCTTTCTAATTTCTTTGGATATTACCTGGTCAGGTCCAGATCCGAAGGAAATGAAAAAATAGGGGTGATGATCGATTTTGTCACCCATCAGCGCGCGCTAAGCCAAACCATCGTTAAAGATGCTGTTCTTCTGTTAAGCCTGCCGGCAAACGACCGCAACCGCGAAGACATCTGCAACAATCTAAGGAACGACCTGGTCGAGTTTAAAAATAATGCCCGTATCCTGCGGGGCGAGGTGAAGTATCCCAATTCACCCCAGTTTCCGAAAACCGTTGAGATAAATGCCATTATAGCCAAAGCCACTTCGCATATCAGAACCATTCTTGCCGTTGGAAACGAGATTACCAATGCGGACTCGATGCTGCTGGCCATGAACCGCAATCTATACCTGCGCGAATTGATGTATGATGATCAAAAGTTCATGCTCCTGATGGAGGAAGCCAACAGAAACTTTACACATCTCATCGAGCAGCAAACCAAAGAAACCTCCGTAATCAATATTTTCAAGCTGCTCTCGCTGGTAATTGCGCTCATCTGTATGGGCCTGCTGGTGCTGGAGCCGCTATTTAAAACCAATCAGAAAAACTTCAAAGAGCTTCAGGACGCGAGAAATAAACTAATAAAAGAGCAGCAGTACCTCTCTTCCATTCTAAGCACCCAGACGAATTTTGTAATCCGCATCGGGCGGCAGGGGGATTTTACCTACGCCAACGCAGAGTTTCTGAAAACATTCGGCTATTCGGAAGATGAAATTACCGGGATGAATTTCACCACCAGCATATTTGCGAAAGACGTGGCAAAATGCAGGGAGATAGCGGACCAGTGCTGGGAAAATCCCGGGAAGAGATACAAGCTCATTATTCGTAAACCGATCAATAACAGTAAAGAGTTCCTCTGGACCGAATGGGAATTTATAAGCCTGCAGGACGACCAGGGCGTGGTGTCGGAGATCCAGGGCATTGGCCTGAATGTTACGGACAAATTCCAGGCAGAAGAGCTGAAGAAAGAAGCGGAGCGCGCATTGTCGGAGAGCGAAAAAAGATTCAGACTGCTTGCAGAAAATTCCGAAGATATTATCACCGAGCATCTCCCCGACAGCACGGTTTTGTACATTTCTCCTTCGGTAGAAAAAGTACTGGGGTTTACTAAAGAAGAAATGACCGGGAGAAAAATTCTCGAACTCGTACACCCCGATGACGTACATAAATTTTTGCAGAAGCCCGGTAACCCTACGCTTGAAGAGCTGGACGCTGTTATTTTCAGTTACCGCATTCAGAACAAAGCAGAAGAATATGTATGGCTGGAGAGCAGCATTAAGGCGGTAAAAGAAAATGAGAATGAGCGGAAGGTGGTATCCACTTCGCGAGACGTTACAGAGCGTAAAAAAGTTGAATCGGAACGGGAGCAGCTACTGGTTGAAATGAAACAATCCGAAGAATTGCTCCGCACTGTAATTAACTCTACTCCCGACTGGATATTCATTAAAGATCTGGGGCACCGGTTCATGCTGGTCAACCAGGCATTTGCCGACAGCCTGCACATGAACACGCAGGATTTTGTTGGGAAAAATGATATTGAATTAGGATTTCCCGAATCACTGGTAAAAGGAGATCCGATACAGGGTATTAAAGGATCCTGGAACGATGATAAAGACGTGATCAGCAGCGGCACATCAAAATTCATCATGGAAGAGACCACGCTGGTCAACAACAAACCCATGGTGTTAAGCACGGTGAAAGTTCCGCTGATGGATGCCGCCGGATATGTATGGGGTGTGCTTGGCTTTTCGCATAATATCACCGAATTAAAAAAGACAGAAGACGATCTCCGCAAAAAAGACCAGTTGTTACAGGCAGTTGCAGAAGCAACGCATCAGCTTATCATCAATAATAACCTGGAGGATGCGATTGGCGAAGCAATACAACTGCTGGGCATTAAAATGCAGGTGGATATTGTGAATGTTTATAAAAATGATGTGGACCCCGTTACCAGCAAATGCACCACCAGCCAGCTCGTACACTGGGACAGCACTACGGGAGATATTATTGCCCGTGATCCCGATATACAGAATGTGGATCTCGCCGAAGAAACGGAGATGATCAAAACATTGCGTACAGAGGACATCTACTGCACCAACACCAAAGACATACGGGATGAACTGATGGTGGACTGGCTGAACAGAAGTAATATTAAATCCGTTTCTGCAATCCCGATCTTTACCTTAAATCATTTCTGGGGATTTGTAAGTTTCAGCGATTGTAAAACAGAGCGCGAATGGACGATAACAGAGTTTTCCATTTTGCAGTCTTTCGCTTCCACGCTTGCTGCGGCGATAGAAAGAAAACAAATGGAGCGCGAGCTGGTGCAGGCAAAAGATATTGCCGAAAAAGCGAGCACGGCCAAGAGCGAGTTTATGGCCAATATGAGCCATGAATTAAGAACGCCGATGAATGGTATAATCGGCTTCACCGACCTGGTGCTGACCACCGATCTGCATAAATCGCAGCGGGAATATCTTAGTAATGTGAAGAAATCAGCCGATGGGCTGCTGGGAATTATCAACGATATTCTCGACTTCTCAAAAATTGAAGCCGGTAAGTTATTTATCGATAATACTACGTTGCACCTTGATGAGCTCGTGGAAGAAACGGTTGATATTTTAACCGTGAAGGCTTTCGAGAAAAATCTCGAAATGATCTGTCATATCGATCCGTCACTGCCCTCACAATTCAATGGCGACCCGGTACGTATCCGGCAGGTGCTCGTAAATCTGTTGGGCAATGCTATTAAATTTACCGCCCACGGAGAAATTCTTGTGTCTGTGACGCCTGCGGGGGAAATCTACAGGAAAGAAGAAAAACGATACCTCGATCTTGAAATATCCGTAAAAGATACCGGTATCGGCATCAGCAGGGAAAAGTTGGGAAAAATATTCGAAAGCTTTACGCAGGCAGACAATTCCACTACAAGAAAATTCGGTGGAACGGGCCTGGGGCTTACCATCTCCAAAAGCCTGGCTGAACTGATGAATGGAAACCTGACCGTGAAAAGTGAACCGGGAAGGGGAAGCATGTTCACGCTGCATATCCCGCTGGAAGTGATCAATGATCAGCCACAGATATCCACCGAATACAAACCGCCCCTGAGAAAAGTGATGATCATCGATGATAATGCAACCAACAGGAGATTGATGAAGGAGATATTGAACTTCTTTAAAATAGATTCTGTGGTGGCTTCGGGCGCGAAGGAGGCATTCATGCTCATCGATAAAATGCAGGTGAATAAAGAGCCCCTCGATCTCGTTATCACCGATAATCATATGCCCGAAATGGATGGCATCAGCCTGTCGAGAGAATTAAAAAATAAACTGGGCAAGGGCAACAGCGCGCATATCCTGATGCTTTCATCACTCGAAAAAAATATTTACCAATACGAGGCAGAAGCTGCCGGCATTTATAAAATGCTTACCAAGCCGGTGAAAATGTATGAGCTGTACAGCGTGCTGTGCTCGATGTTTGTCGCACCGAAAGAAGAACAGAAAAAACAGCCTGTTATTCCTATCATTGAAAAAATAGGCGATGCGAATACTGTGATGGTAGTGGAAGACGATCCGATCAATATGATGCTGATCAACGAGGTGCTGACAAAAATGGGCTTCGCCGTGATTAAGGCAGATAATGGTAAAAAGGCAATTGAAACATTACCCCTTCATCATCCATCGCTGATATTCATGGATGTTAACATGCCCGAGATGGACGGCTATGCCACTACAAAAATCATCCGTAAAATGCCTGCGCCCTGGTGCAATATTCCCATCATTGCGCTCACGGCCGATGCCATGGCCGGCGACAAGGAAAAATGTATCGAGGCGGGCATGAACGACTATGTTTCGAAACCATTCAAGCTGGAAGAAATAGAAACCGTGCTGAAAACGAGAGTGCTGCAGACCACATAATATAACCGCGGGAAATTATTATCTTCTTCCGGGAGGGGCTGTCATGCGCTGCACGATCATAGGAAGAAGCGAATCGAATTTAGGCAATTGCTCGGGCGTGCATAAGGTTCTTAATTCCTTGAAGTGTTTTAATACAACTATATCGATATCCTTTTGCTGGTTGCCGATCCCCTGGGCCCTTGAATTGATAATGGAATCGGGAATAGCCGGATCATACATTTGCTTATAAAATTCTTCCTTTGTTTTTTTCATCCGATCAAGGCGCGTATGCATATCGGACCAGAACGCTTTTTTGCGGGGCTCGAATTGCTGAATCTGTACGGGCGTAAATTTCACTTCGTTTTTCAGGCGCTCTGTAAATCCGGGCTGGCGCGGCTGCTCGGTGCAGCGGTGGTTCAGAAAAAGAACTACCACGATCAGGTTAGTAATAAGCAGGATGCCAATGATGATCAGAAGGATCCTGTTGCGTGAAATATTGTCCATTGTGGTTATTATGGTTGCACATTATCAATATTGTAAAGCGAAGCATAGTTATATTCATCCGCCACTGCAAGCTCGACCTGTTCGGGTATCTGGTAGCTATAGCGCTGTGTGACCGAATGATGATGCAGTACCGCGAAAATATTAATGCCTATGATCAGGGCAACGCTGAACGTTGCAACAACGGGGCGGGAAACAATGCGGCTCAACCGGCCCCATACATTTTTTTCTTCCCGTATTAACCGGCCCGTAAGGCGCGTATAAAAAAAGGGAGAGGGGGAGGCAGGAATCAAATTATCGATACTGCTCATTGCCTTCTCAACCGCTGCTTCAATTTGTTGTTTCCTGGTCATAACTGGTATTTGACGTGAATAATGTTAAAAACTTGTGTCAGGATCTGCCGGTTTCAAGATAATATGTCTCAAGCAATTTGCGGAGGTTCTTTCTCGCCCGGTGCAGCAGGGACTCCACCGAGGCCACGGTCAGCTTCATAATGTCGCTGATTTCCTGATAGTTGAGGCCCTCAATACGGTTTAAAGTAAATGCTATCCTCTGCTTTTCAGGCAGTTGTGCAATAGCTTTAAATAGTTCGGCCGCTTTTTCCCTGTTATCCAGGCTCACTCCGGGGTGCACAAAATCGGGGGGGTCGTGTATCAGTTCCTCGTTCTGCCCGAAAATACTCTGCACGAAAGCAAATCTTTTCTTCCTTCTTTTTTTCCGGATAAGGTCCATTGCCTTGGAAACGGTGACCCGGTAAAGCCAGGTGGAAAGTTTCGATTCACCCTTAAAATTATGAATCGACTCATAGAGCTGTACAAACACTTCCTGGGCCACGTCTTCGGCGTCTTCTGGGTTCTGGACTATTCCGATAGCCGTATTATAAACGAATTCCTGGGATGACTCCACGATTTGTTTAAAGGCAGCCTGGTCGCCTTGCTTCAACCGTTCAATTAAGCTCCATTCGTTCAAATCCGTGGATTGTTGGTTTAACTAACATCGCCGTGCATAAAGCTTTAGCGGCAGCATAAAGCGGCAAAGTTAAAATCATTTATCTTGCAGTCCCTTTTTAATTATTAGTTATGGAATACGGAAAAATTATTGCGGTTACAGGATTACCAGGATTATTCGAATTGCTGAGCAGTAAAAACGACGGCGCTATTGTGCGCTCACTGGAGGATAAAAGCACAAGGTTCGTATCGTCCAGGGTGCATAATTTTTCTCACCTCGAAAGCATCGAAGTGTTCACTGTGAAAGACAATGTAAATCTCGTCGACATCTTTCACGCCATGGAAAAGGAGGGAGGCAAGGCGCCCGACGGAAAAGATGGCGCTGCGCTGAAGAAATATTTCGAGAAAGTATA
Source organism: Flavitalea sp. (assembly GCA_044224935.1). Classification (GTDB taxonomy): domain Bacteria; phylum Bacteroidota; class Bacteroidia; order Chitinophagales; family Chitinophagaceae; genus Flavitalea. The sequence goes on along the minus strand of JBGAJL010000021.1, from coordinate 23,815 downwards.
CCCCGACCTTGACTTCGGGCGCGTATATTCCAGCGATCTGAAAAAGATGGCTAAATGGTTCGAGGTGCTGAAAGACAATAATGTTGAAATCAAGCTTACCGAGCTGCCGGAAGAAGAAGAGGCAGAAACCGTCGAACCGGCTGACGAGGCATCAGCCTCCGCTAAAGCTACGGTTGACGAGGTAGTGAAGGCGGCTCCCAAGAAAAAAGCCGAACCAAAAAAAGCATCCCCGGATACCGAGGCGCCAGCGAAGGCATCAGCCTCCGCTAAAGCTACGGCTGACAAGGCGAAGGCAGCTCCCAAGAAAAAGGCCGAACCAAAAAAGGCATCCCTGGATGCTGAAGCGCCAGCGAAGACTTCAACCTCCGCTAAAGCTACGGCTGACAAGGCGAAGGCGGCTCCCAAGAAAAAATAGCGCAGTATGACAGCAGACATAAAAAAATTACCCAGAAATTTTCTTCCCGAAGATTTCACGGTGACCACCTGGGAAAAACTTGAACCTTATTTCAAAGAGTTGCTCGGAAGGGAGATAAACTCGAAAGCCGGGCTCGAAAAATGGCTCAAAGACATCAGCGAGCTCGAAGCCGTGGTGAGCGAGGATGCATGCTGGAGGCAGATCAATATGACCTGCGATACCGGGAACAAAGCGCTTGAAGAAGCATTTACCTTCTTCTGCATGGAAATTCAGCCGCATATGCAGCCCTACGCCGACCGGCTGAATAAAAAGCTGCTCGACAATCCTTTTGTAAAAGAACTGGATCCCGATAAGTATTTTACCTACCTGCGCAACATCCGCAAAAACATCGAGTTGTTCCGCGAGGAAAATGTTCCTATCCAGGCCGAGATGAATGTGCTGCAGCAACAGTTCGGCGTGATCTCGGGCAAGATGACGGTCACCATTAAGGACCAGGAATATACCCTGCAGCAGGCATCTAAATTTTTAGAGGATCACGACCGGAAATTAAGAGAAGAAGTCTACCGGAAAATAAACGAAAGAAGGCTGCAGGACAGGGAAGAGCTGAATAATTTATTCAATTCATTAGTTGAGAAGAGAAACAAAATAGCAAAAAACGCAGGCTTCGATAATTTTCGTGATTATAAATTCAGGGAGCTCGGCCGCTTCGACTATACCAAAGAAGATTGTTTCCAGTTTCACGAAGCCGTAAAAAAACACGTGCTACCGCTGGTGGATATGATCTATGCCGGCAAAAAGAAAAAGCTTGGCCTGGATAGCCTGCGCCCCTGGGACCTGGAGGCAGAGCCTGCGGGCGTGACGCCGCTGCATCCCTTTAAAACGGGTGATGAGCTGTTGAATAAGACCATTTCCTGCTTTAAGGCACTGCATCCGTTCTTTGCCGATTGCCTGCGTAAGATGAACGAAATGAAAAGACTGGACCTGGACAGCAGGAAGGGCAAGGCACCGGGCGGTTACAACTGCCCGCTTGCGGAAACCGGTGCACCGTTTATTTTCATGAATGCAGCCGGCCAGACCAGTGACGTTACCACGATGGTTCATGAAGGGGGCCATGCCGTGCATTCCTTCCTGGCCCATCCTCTCGAATTAAGTTCGTTTAAGGAATACCCCATGGAAATTGCCGAAGTGGCCAGTATGGCCATGGAATTATTCAGCATGGATCACTGGGAAATGTTTTTCAGCAACCGCAATGATCTTGCGCGCGCAAAGCTTAAAGAGCTGGAGAAGGTGATCACTATTTTTCCATGGATCGCCACAATCGATAAATTTCAACATTGGGTATACGAAAATCCTGATCATACCGAAGCGCAGCGCACCGAAGCCTGGGAAAGGATCCTTGGCGAGTTCTCTTCGCGTGAAGTAGATTTCAGTGGGCTCGAAGCATACAGGCAAAGCAGCTGGCAGCGACAGCTTCATTTATTTGAAGTGCCTTTTTATTATATCGAATACGGCATTGCTCAACTGGGCGCCATCGGCCTTTGGAAACAATTTAAAAATAATAAGGATGCAGCGTTATCGGGCTATATGCAGTCATTAAGCCTTGGCGGCACAAAAACGCTTCCCGAACTTTATAAGGCTGCAGGTCTTGAATTTGATTTCTCACCCGGCCATATAAACGCTCTCATGTCTTTTGTGAAGAATGAAATGGTGAAGCTGGAAGAAAGTCTGAATTGAATGTTAAGGTTTAAAAATACTGCATACGTGGTATTGAGAATTCAGCACCCGCATTTTATCTTTAGATGATAAGAATAAAGCAAAGGGACAGCCCTTCAAAATAGCTACTAATCAGAGCCTTAACCAAAAAGTCCCGTTGTTTCCACATCGGGGCTTTCTTTTTCTGCCGGGTTCTGCAATTTTACCGAAAGTGCTATTGATCTTTTCCTGGTTTGATTATTCATGCTGAATTCGCACGCCGAAGCTTAAGCGAAAGCGTGCTATTGACAGTCGCTGCAAATTCCCGTCACAATCATCTGTTTGTTTATCGGCTTAAATCCCCTGGGCAATCTTACTTCCGGAACAGTAACCGAATCCAGGCAGATGGTTTTGTTGCATTCCTTACATAAAAAATGCACGTGGTTATCGTGATGATGTCCTTCTGAGCAATCATTCTTACACAGCGCATACTTCACCGAGTTATCAACGGTAGGGATGGTATGAATAATCCCCTTCTCCATAAAAGATTGCAGGGTTCTGTATACCGTTACACGGTCGAATTTTTCGCCCGATTTTTTTTCAATGTCGGAATGCTCCAGCGCACCCTCATTAAACAGAAAAAGCTCCAGGATGTTTTTCCGGCTCTCTGTTACACTTAGCTGGCTCTTTTTCAGTATTTCATCTACCTGCTGCAAGCTTTTGTTTTTTGTCTGCATAAATAAATGATTTATTGTGAAAAAAGATTGTTTACAAACCGCGGAGTTGTGCTGGCGGGCTCCTTCAGCAGCACTTCTATATCTTTTTTCAGTTCATTCAATTCATCTTTTTTCAGGCCGTCATAAATCTTTCTCCTCACTCTTCCGTTTTTATCTACCAATGCAAAAAACTGGGTGTGCAGGAACTGTTCGTTAATATTATCCTTGAGATTATTTGCGGGATCATCGAGCAGGTAGCTGACGCGGGCAGCAGTGTATAAACTCATCTTGCTGCCGGTAAGAAATTTCCATTTTTTTTCATCCACCTGCATCGAATCGGCATATTTTTTCAACCGGGCAACGCTATCCGTTTCCGGGTCACAGGTATGGGACAGGATAAGGAAGTCGGGCTCATTCCTGAATTTTTCATACACCGTTTTCATATTGGTGTTTAATTTGGGGCAGATGCTTTTACAGGTGGTAAAAAAATATTCAGCCACATAAACCTTTCCCTGCACATCTCTCTCCGTTACCGTTTTTCCATCCTGGTCGGTAAAGGAAAAAGGCCTCACTTCATTCAGCACCTGGTAGGTCCGCTGCCCGTAGCCGGGAATCAGCTTCGTGAGGGCGAGGTAAAAACCACAGACCAGCAACACGAAAAAAACCAGGTAAAAGATGAATTTCCGGCTTAAAATAGGTTTCCTGCTCATCGCCGCAAAGTTACGAAGGCAGGGGGACGCAGCCATCAGATTTAGCATCTCCCTACGATCTGCCAGTTGCCGGCAATTATTTGCAACAAAGTTGCAGAACTATCCTATCTTTGCCTGAATGAAGTCTGGATTCAACTGGGACGCGCTCGGAATTGCCACCTCTGTCGCCTGCGCCATACATTGTGCAATTCTTCCGTTAGTGCTGAGTTCACTGCCGCTTTTCGGCATGAACATCATCGACAACGTTGGTTTCGAGTACTTCATGATCGCGCTGGCCTTTGTGATCGGTTCCTATTCGCTCTGGCACGGCTTCCGCAAGCACCACCACAGCCTGATGCCGCTGCTGATTTTTTCGGGGGGTATTATCCTGCTGATAGCCAAGCAGCTGTGGCACGATTACGAACGCTGGCTACTGCCCTTCGCTGTGATCCTGATCATAGCGGCACACCTGCGCAATTACCGCGCCTGCCGCGTGCACAACCATGCCCACGCCGATGATTGCGACCATGGCTAAAATCCTTAAATTTGCAGACAAATCGTGAGCTATGATTAAAACAGGAAATCCCGTTATCAGCATATATACAGAAATGACTCCGAACCCTGAAACAATGAAGTTCGTAGCCAACAAACTTCTTTATCCGGGCAAGAGCATCGACCTGGCCGATATCGAAAGTGCAAAAGTATCTCCTCTCGCAACCGAGCTATTCGGTTTTCCCTTTATAAAAGCGGTATTCATCGCCAGCAATTTCGTTACGCTTACTAAAACAAACGAAACAGAATGGAATGATGTGATTCCTTCTATCCGGCAATTCCTGAAAGACTATCTCGAAGACAATCGTCCCGTGGTAAACGAAGAAGAAGTTGCTTCAATGAAAAAAGAAAGCAGCAACACCGTAACTGCCGACGATGACGATGTGGTAAAAAGAATTAAGGAACTGCTCGAAAACTATGTAAAGCCGGCCGTTGAGATGGATGGTGGCGCCATCCAGTTCAGAAGCTACGACGATGGCGTGGTGAACCTGATGCTGCAGGGCTCCTGCTCCGGCTGCCCTTCTTCCATGATTACCCTGAAGGCGGGTATTGAAGGAATGATGAAAAGAATGATACCCGAAGTAAAAGAGGTTGTAGCAGAAGCTGAATAATGTTCGAAACCACCTGGTATGAGATAACAGCAATTGTTTTTGGCATCGCCAGTGTGTGGTTCAGCAGGCAGGAAAATGTACTCGTTTATCCCGTGGGCCTGGTAAATACGCTCCTGTATGTTTATCTTAGCAGTAAAGGTCATTTATTCGGCGAAGCATCGGTGAATATCTATTATTCTGCCGTAAGCATTTATGGCTGGATATTGTGGCAGCGAAAAAACGACCGGAAACAATTCGTTTTACACATCACCACCTCTTCACGAAAAGAGTGGGCCGCACAATTGCTCTTTTTCCTGTTCTTTTATATAATTATTTTTCTTTGCCTGAGCTATCTGAAACAACAGTTTGCACCCGGTGCATTGCCCGCGGCCGATGCTTTTGCGTCTGCCACTGCATTCACGGGCATGTGGCTGATGGCGAAGAAAAAAGTGGAAAGCTGGTATTGGTGGATCGCGACGAATATCACATCTATTCCTTTGTATTTTGTAAAAGGATACGCCCTGACAAGCATTTATTACCTGATCCTGCTGGCGCTTGCCGTTTCGGGATTGATTGAATGGAAGAAAAAAGCCGTGTGAAAAAAATAGTGATCATAGGGCCCGAGTCGACCGGTAAAAGCACACTCGCTGCCGGGCTGGCGGCGCATTATAAAACCTCCTGGGTGCCGGAATATGCAAGAGAGTACCTTACGCAAAATGGAACGGATTATTCTTTCGAAGACCTGCTGTATATCGCACGGATGCAATTAAAATCCGAAGATGAATATGCCGCTTCAGAAAAATCGAAGCTGCTGTTCATCGATACGGATATGTATGTAATGAAAGTGTGGTGCGAATTTGTTTTCGATAAATGCCACCAGTGGATACTGGATAAAATTGCAGAAAGAACGTACGATCTCTATTTGTTGTGCAACACAGACCTGCCCTGGACCGCCGATCTGCTGCGCGAATATCCTGATCCCGAACCGCGGCAAAGCCTGTTTCATATGTATAAGGATATTCTTGTCAACCAGCAGGTGCCCTGGAAAGAAATAACAGGCGCATCAACAGGCCGGCTTGAGCAGGCCATTGCAGCGGTGGATACGCTATTGCACTAATTTCTGGATATCGGGATCGGCCAGGAGATAATCCATTTGCCGCACCACCCGCTGAAATTTATCTTCCACTTCACGCGACAAGGGCACGGCCGTGTATATTTTCGGATTAGGCAGGCACACGGCAATCATCGCCGCTTCTCTTTTCAATAATTTTTTTGCCGGCTTTTTAAAATAATATTGCGAAGCCGCTTCTATTCCAAAAACACCTTTACCGGTTTCAATCACGTTCATATACACTTCGAGTATTCTTTTCTTTCCCCATACCCATTCGATCATAAACGTGAAATACATTTCGAGCGCTTTACGGAACCAGCTTCTCCCCTGCCAGAGAAAAACATTTTTTGCAACCTGCTGACTGATGGTGGAGGCGCCGCGCACGCGCGTGGCGTTCTTTTTATTATAATCCATCGCCTTGCCGATGCTTTTCCAGTCGAACCCATTGTGTTCGGGGAACAACTGGTCCTCGGAAGTGATAAATGCAAGTTTTGAATAGGGCGACATATCCTCCAGATTCACATAATCTCTTTTCAATCCATATCCCCGCACAAGGCTGCCAAGCTGCGTAAGCGTAAAGGGGGGATCAACCCATTTTAATAATAAAATATAAACAAATTGAAGAAGAAAGAGTACCAGTAAGACCCGTTTTGTTCTGCGCCACAATCTCGGAACCAGCCCTTTGGTTTTTATTGCCATTGCAGAGTACTTCTTTGCCGCAAGATAGAAGAAAAATTAATGAGCCAGTAACATCGTGCCGATTAATAGTGCCAGGCCGAACCCGATCAGTATGGTTCCGGAAATTTTAGTGATCAGGGAAATATTATGCAGGGTCAGCCGCTTGCGAAGCTTGCCGGCCATCAGTACTTTCAATATATCTGCAGCCATATTTACGATGAGGCACACAGCAAATATTATTATGCGCTCGTCGAAAGTAAATTTCGCCGCGAAAGCGGTAGCGGTTCCCAGCCAGAACAGAAACACATTCGGATTAAGGGTATTAATTAAAAACCCCGATGAAAATATTTTTACAATCTCGGTTTTGCTGAATCGTAACAGGCCGCCTTCGGGGTTCTGCAATTTTATTTTTTTGAAAAAAACATAAAACACACCCATTATGATGAGAAACCCGCTTCCGATGATGCCGAGCGCTTCGCGGTAAGCCATCAGCCTGTTCACCAGCTCGGAAAACGCGTTGCTGACAATAATAAGAAGGATATCGCTCAGCCATACACCGGCGACAAAACTAAAGCCACCCTCCTTACCGTTGCTGAGACTTTGTTTGATGATAGTAAAAATGACGGGACCTACTGAGATCACCAGGATAAGTCCTAATGCCAACCCGTTGACTATGGCCTGCCACATGTGTACAAATGTATGGATTTACAGATGTGAAGGAACCGATTCAAGAAACCTTAGCCATTCATCATACATTTTTCCTTTCATTACGCGGGGGAACTTATGCTGGCCACCGATTTTTCCTTTCAGGTTCATAAACTCCATGAATCTGGATTCAGGAAGAATATCGAGATAAACTTCTTTCAGGGCGCTTTTTCTCTCAACAGCGTAATCGTCGTTGAGCACTTTCAGATGCTGGTCGATTTTTTTTCTGAGCACGTTCGGGTCGGCGATATCATCGCAGGCCACCCACCATTTATGGGCAAAGAAAAGCCCGTGGGGAACGCCCGCCACCGTAAATTCCGGGATACAGATATTTAGCTCGGAGCTGGCAAGTTTAACAGCTTTGTTCATGTTGTCGACACTGAGGTGCTCGCCAACAAGACTCAGGAAATGTTTCGTGCGGCCGGTAATAACGATCTCGCTTCGCTTCTTGTCAACAAATTTTATAGTGTCGCCGATCAGGTACCGCCAGGCGCCGGCCGCAGTACTCAACAATATAGCGTAGTTAACGTCTTCTTCCACTTCGTCGATCATCAATGCTTCCGCATTGGGTTTCAGGTTGCCGTCCACGTCAAAATTCCTGTCGTTGAACGGAATGAATTCAAAAAAGATATGTTCGTTGAGCGCAAGGCGCATGCCTTTCGCATACTGGCGATCCTGGTAAGCGATAAATCCTTCGGAAGCAAGATAGGTTTCGATATAGGTAAGGGGCTTGCTGATCAGCTTCTCAAATCCTTTTTTATACGGTTCGAAAGAGACGCCGCCATGCACGAAAAAGGCCAGGTTAGGCCAGATATCATGGATCGTATTCAGCTGGTATTTTTCAATTATTTTTTCCATGCACATCTGTATCCATGCGGGTACGCCTACAATAAAACTGATATCCCAGTTGGGCGCGCCTTCCACGATAGCATCGATCTTATCATTCCAGTCTTTTGTTTTAGCTATTTTTTTTCCCGGTTTATAGAATGGGGAAAACCAGAAAGGGGCCTTTTTGGCGGTGATGCCGCTGAGATCGCCGGAATAATAGCCGGGACCTTTTTCGAGGTCGGTACTGCCACCGAGCATCAGCCATCCTTTGCCAATGCTTCTGACCGGTATGTTCTGGTAGGTCCTGAGACTGAGCAACTGCTTGATCATGATGATCTTGTTGCCCCGTATCAGGTCATTGGTGATGGGAATATATTTGGAAGCGGCTTCCGAGGTACCGGAACTAAGAGCGAAGAATTTGATCTTGCCGGGCCAGCAGACATCGGGCTTGCCCTCGAGGGTCTTATGCCACCAGTCCTTATATATTTTATTATAATCGAATAAGGGAACGCGTTTTTTGAATTCCTCCCAGCGGTGCCTGCTGAGCAGGATCTCGTCAAAATGAAATTTTTGTCCGAATTCGGTGAATCTTGCCTTATTCAGCAATTTTTTCAATACCCGGCGCTGCTGCCTTTCAGGAGACTTGCCAGGCAACCGTAAAGCTTTCGCAATGGAGGGAGGCAATGAGATATCAAATAGCGCCATGCGATTTCCTGCCAGGTTTAATCGGCATCGCCAAAAATACGGCTTAAAAATGAAAGAAAGCCCTGAATGGGAACGATTGCAGGGGATTTCAGTTCCCAGAAGCCAGGAATGAGCCGCGGGCCTTAATTTTATCCCGTGACACTGTCCATTATTATCGTCAGCTACAATGTGAGAACCCTGCTGGAAAATTGCCTCCGGTCGGTGCTGGACGCAATTGCCGGTATGGATGCGGAAGTTTTCGTGATCGATAATAATTCATCCGACAACAGCGTCGGTTATCTTTCCCCGCTTTTCCCCGGCATCCGGTTTATCAGCAATATTTCGAACGAAGGTTTTTCCCGGGCCAACAACCGCGGCCTCGCGCTGGCCACGGGAGAATTTGTACTGTTCCTGAACCCCGATACCGTGGTGCCTGCCGACTGCTTTGCAAAATGTATTTCTTTTATGCGGTCGCATACCGATGCGGGGGCACTTGGCGTAAAGATGGTAAATGGCAATGGCGAATATTTAAAGGAATCGAAACGAGGTTTTCCCTCGCCCATGGTTTCGTTCTGGAAACTGTCGGGCATTATCTCCCTGTTTCCACGTTCAAAATATTTCGCTAAATATTACCTCGGTAACCTCGATGAGAACCAAACGCATAAAGCGGAGGTGCTTTCGGGCGCATTTATGCTGGTGCGGAAAAATATCCTGGACACCATCGGCGGTTTCGATGAACGGTTTTTTATGTATGCCGAAGACATCGATCTGAGCTATCGCATACAGAAAGCAGGATATAACAATTATTATTTCGCCGGCACAGAGATTATTCACTACAAAGGCAGCAGCACGCGAAAAGACTTCCGCTATGTAAAAATGTTTTACAAGGCGATGAGCCAGTTTGCGAAAAAATATTATGGCAATGGAACGTTTACCTTTTTCCTCGACACCGGTATCCGGATACGCGAAGGAATCGAATTGATTAAAAATTCTTTCAAGAGAAAGTGAATGCAGCAGACCCACCCCGGTCTCGCCTGAGGCGAGACCGCCCCTCCAGGTAGGGGATGCAGGCGCTCTGAATATTTTGGAGATGCAATTAATTCGGGAATCACGTCCCCTCCTCCGGAGGAGTAGGGGTGGGTTCAAGGATACCTCACGAAGCATCGTTGTCACATTCCCTCTAACTTCTTTTTCATTGCAAACATTTCATCCCTTAGTTTCGCAGCTTCCATAAAATCCAGATCCCTCGCAGCCTTCTCCATTTCTTTCTTAATCTTCGCTATGGCTTTTTCCATTTGCGGAATGGTGGCATATTCCACCTGTTCCTCTGCTGCCAGTAACACGGGCGCATCTTCTGCACTCAATGCATGCGGATTTTTGGGATCATATCCCTTAATATCCAGCACCGAAGTCTGTGCAAAAACCTGCTCCTTGCTCTTCTTCACCGTTCTCGGCGTAATATTATGCGCAATATTATAAGCAACCTGTTTTTCACGGCGGCGGGTGGTTTCATCGATGGTCTTCTGCATACTTTCGGTCATCTGGTCGGCATAAAAGATCACTTTTCCATCCATATTTCTTGCAGCTCTCCCCGCGGTCTGCGTAAGGGATCGTTCATTACGCAGAAATCCTTCCTTATCGGCATCCAGTATGGCCACCAGTGAAACTTCGGGCAGATCCAGTCCTTCCCTTAATAAATTCACACCTACGAGTACATCTATCTCGCCTAATCGCAGCTGTCTCAATATTTCCACCCGCTCAAGGGTATCCACTTCGCTGTGAATATATTTCGATTTAATATTGATGCGATGCAGGTAGCGATCCATTTCTTCGGCCATGCGCTTCGTTAACGTGGTCACCAGCACCCGATCACCTTTTTTTACCGTTTTATCTATTTCATCCAGCAGGTCGTCGATCTGGTTTACGCTGGGCCTCACTTCAATCGGCGGATCAAGCAGTCCTGTCGGCCGCACCACCTGTTCCACTACTACGCCACCGGTTTTTTCCAGTTCATAATCACCGGGCGTTGCCGAAACAAAAATCACCTGGTTGAGCATGTTTTCAAATTCATGAAAATTCAGTGGCCGGTTATCGAGTGCGGAGGGCAGGCGAAATCCATAATCGACCAGGATTAATTTTCTACTCCTGTCGCCCCCGTACATGCCGCTCACCTGCGGTACAGTCTGGTGGCTCTCGTCGATCACGCATAAAAAATCATCGGGGAAATAATCCAGCAAACAGAATGGACGGCTGCCCGGCTTTCGCCTGTCAAAAAACCGCGAATAATTTTCAACGCCATTGCAAAATCCCAGTTCACGTATCATCTCCACATCAAAATTCACGCGTTCAGTGAGGCGTTGTGCCTCTATAAATTTTCCGACCGACTTAAAATATTCCGCCTGTGCGGTCATTTCATCCTGGATCTCGGCCAATATCTGCTGTATCATATCTTTCGGGGCGAGATACAGGTTAGCAGGGAAAATAGCAGCATCGTCCAGTTTCATAATGCGCTTACCATTTGAAGGATCGATGCTTTCGATTTCTTCTATTTCATCGCCAAAAAATGAAATGCGGTAACCATAATCGAGATAAGGAAGATTGATATCGACGGTGTCGCCCTGCACACGGAATGTTGCACGGCCAAATTCTCCCTGGCTGCGCGTATATAATGAGTTGACCAGCGAATGCAAAAATCCCTGCCGCGATATTACCTGCCCGGGATGGATGCGGATGATACTGTTTTCATATTCCGCCGGATTACCGATACCATAAATACAACTCACCGAGGCCACTACGATAATATCTCTTCTTCCGCTCAGCAACTGCGCCGTAGCCTGCAATCGTAACTTATCGAGCTCTTCGTTTATCGACTGATCCTTTTCGATATAGGTATCGCTTACGGGCATATAAGCTTCGGGCTGATAGTAATCGTAATAGCTTACAAAATATCCCACTGCATTTTCAGGAAAAAATTGCCTGAATTCGCCGTAGAGCTGAGCTACCAGGGTTTTGTTGTGCGTGAGCACGAGTGTGGGCCGCTGCACCTGCTGAATCACATTCGCTATGGTAAACGTTTTTCCCGAGCCCGTCACGCCAAGCAGGGTCTGGTATTGTTCACCATCCATTATTCCTTTCGTGAGCTGCTCTATCGCCTGTGGCTGATCGCCGGAGGGCTTATATTCGGTATGTAAGTTAAACGGCATATTTTTTTTAGTTTACACCAGGCATTTCTACGGGCCTGTTCCCTTATTGGCAATCCTATTGTCAGTACATCCACTTCGTACAACTCAGTTTTACTTATCCGTTCTCATCGAATCCTGTAGCTGGTTTTTGTTTTTTATTGCCTTTTTGAAAGGATCCCACGATATTTTCAATTTCCCATCGTCGCCTGTTTTTGCGCGGAGGCGGAGACCGAGGCCTTTCCTGGCTTTCGCATCGTCGTTGAGATCCGTCGCAGCCTGGCTTTTTGTCAAGTTACGCAAAGGAAACCGGATGCTTATATCGGAACCTTTTTTAATATCATACACGCCTTCTGCGAAGAGCGTAAAAGCGGTGGAACGGATTTCCATCGGGTTGATAATAAACGTGGTCCCTGAAATATCCAACCGGTTTTTCAGTTCTGCAAATTTAATATTCGTCAGGTCTTGTTTTTTAAATGCTTTTTTTCCTGCTTCAATAAGCGGAAGAAAATTAATCAGCTGCCCATCCTGCAACAGGAAGCTCACCGACCCTTTCGAGTCTGCTCCTACTATTTTTGCGTCATTAGTGATGGATGTTTCAAAATTCACATTGGCCGAAAGCGTACCGTTTAAATCATCTTTCGTTACTGCGTTCTGTCCAAAATTATCGAATGCCGCAAAAAGCTTCGGCACATCCAGTCGTTGCATTTTCACCTGCAGGTTTACCGGGTTCGTTTTGCTGCCATTGACCAAAGCACCATTTATCTGCATCGAACCGCCCGCATTGTTGAAAAATATATCTTTCATTTTTATTCCTGACGCCTGCAAAATCAATTGCCCCGTAATATTCGAGGCATGAAAATGATTGTAATTCATTTTCGCAGCGTTCACCTGCACGTAGATATCTCCATTGGAAAATAATTTATCGAGGTTGGACTGTTTAGTACCAAAATTTCCTTTTGATAGCAGGGGCGTAAAATCTTTTATATGTATTTCGGGCGAATAGATTTTCCAGTGCAGGTTTAATTTACCGAGGTCATCGGGGCTTCCCAAGGTGAAGAGGTTGTGGGTGCGCCCGTTCATCAGCAGCCGCGTTTGTCCCGCGCGGGCCTGCAATGAATCGATCAGCACATCGTTACGGTTGAAGGCTACCCGGCCGGTGCATCCCGTCAATAGGAAGTTTTTCGGCTGATATTTTATTTCGACATCTTTCAGTTTAACAGTGCCGTTCAGATCGCCATTAATCGTGTCTTTTGCCAGTTCCGAGCTCACGATGGTAATGTCTACATCACTGCGGCCACCGGTATATTTCAGGAAAGTAATGCCTGCTGCCATTTCAACTCCGCTCATGTCCAGAGCCATTTTTATCCTGACGTCGGGCCCATAGTTAGAAACTGTTTGCCCGTACACTGTTACCTGCACGGCTATTGGTTTGCTGAACCGATAGCCATCGAACCGGGTTTGCAGGGTGTCGTTGAGCAGTGCGGTGGCGTTTTTAAAATCCACATCGCTGGTGGAAATGGTGAGATTGAAATCGGAGAGGGCCTTATCGATCCTGAAATACCCATCGAATAGGAAAGGATGATCATTAATGCTGAGCAATATATGATTCACCAGCAGGTCATGATCTATTTTATTATAGGATAGCTGCAGATGCCCGCGCACCTGGCTGTTTTTCAGATAACTGCCCTTTTTTGTATTGAAAGCCAGCCCGTCTATCTGCGCATTGAGGTTTGCATCGATCAGCACAAACTGTTCATTTGTGGCTATAGCGCATTTCATTTTACGGATCGTTCCGGCGTATCGTTTGTTTTTTTTCAGGTTCTCGTAACATACCGTGAAACTGTTGAGCACTATTTCAGGGATGGAAGTAGCCGTTTCTCCTTCGGACGACTTGCGGCCACTTAATATGTACTCGTTGGACCGCCCCAGCGAATCGGTAAAAACCTCAAGTCTGGCATTGTTGACCGTTATGCGGCCCACGGCCGGGCGCCCCTTCAGCATGTCGCGGAGGCTTATGCGCAGATAGATATCACCGGCGGTCAGGAAGTTTTTTTTATGAACGGGGTAGATGCTGTCGCGAAGTGCCACATCGGAAAGCTGGAGGGAAAGAACCGGAAATGTCCGGATAAGGCTCACCGACACGCTCCCGATCGCCACTTCACCATGGGTCTTCGCGCTAATGGAGCGGGATATTTTTTGAATCAGGCGGGCCTGGTTCAGCTCCACGTAGGCCCAGAGCGCCAGCCATATAAACACCAGCAGCCCCAGTATCCAGGCGAGAGTTTTAAGCGTATATCGAATGATTTTCTTCATTTGGGTAGCTCTTTAGCGTTTTCAGGACAGTTCTTTTATATATTTTTTAACGATAAAAAAATAATTTTCAATCAAATATGGAGTTTTCCACATCTCGGCATTAATTTTGTTAATAACTTTTCCCCATTATTGACTCATTAAATTCTATGCTCAAGGCACTTCTTTTCGCATGCGTGTGCCTGTTATCTATTCGTGGCTTTGCCCAAAGCCAGGAACCGGAACAGGCGGCAACATCCCAGGATGTTGCGGACACTACGCATACTATTAATGAGGTCAGCTGCAGTTCGACTGATAACTCCAACATTACGCTAACCTGGTCTATTAAAAATAGAATGCCGCCGTTTTTTGTTATTGAACGAAGCGAAGACGGGAAAAGCTTTGAAACGGTGGCCGTATTAAATAACCAGCAGGCAAAAAGCATTTACCAATGGACCGATGAGGCGCCCAGGAAAGGCAGAAGTTTTTATCGCCTCAGGTATTCGTTTGAAGAAAACCGGCCACAATATTCCCAAACCGCTTCTTACTACCTGGCCGGCAGCCTTGCCGCCAAATTTTATCCGAACCCGGTCGACGGGGTGCTGATCGTGCGTTCAGAAACGCCGGTGGATGTTCAGATTGCCGACAACAACGGGAGGATACGGATAACCGAATCCCGGGTACAGGGGCTGAGAACAATCAACGTGTCGTCGCTGGAAAAGGGCATTTATCTCATCCGCTTTAGCAATAAATTGACCAATGTTATCTCCCAGGAAAAGCTGGTCAAAAACTGATTGCTAAATTATCTCTAATATAAAATTCCAGTTGCGTATATCGTTCCGGAACCTTACTTTTACAACGGTTTTTCATAGGATATTGGATTTTAAAAACGGGGTTGAATTTCTATTCAGACCCCTTTTTTTATTTTAGGGCGCCAGGTATAAATACGCCATAAGATATCTCCAGGCCTCACTATTACGCTCATACGCAGCATGCGCATTGTTTCTTTTGTGAAGCACGGAAGAGCTTAGAATTCCTTCGGCAACCAGTTTCGTTTGCACTTCTCCGATAGTTTTCATCATTTCGTCAGACTGCATCCATTCTTTCTGCGGCGGCTCGAAGCCGATTTTTCTTTTTTGCCAGGTAATATGCCGGGGAAGATGACTGCCTGTTGATTCTCTCAATATCCATTTGGTCCAGCCATCGCGGAGTTTATAGTGATCGGGGAGGGAAAAAACAAAGCTTACCAGTTGATGACTTAAAAAAGGAAGACGCACTTCGCAGCCGTGCGCCATCGAATTGCGATCGGCATAACGAAGAAGTTCTTCGAGCCCCGATCTCATGGTATTGAAATACAACATGTCGTTCAGGGAGCGGATCACCGGCTTGCAGGGCCCCCACTGGTCGGCCCATGCGTTGAGATAGTCGCGGCTGATATCTTTGCTGCCCATTACTGCTCTGGTTTCTCTTTTTTCAAGAAGGCGGGCGGCTTTCTCCGGCCATAAGGTATGAAGGGGCCAGCGACGGTACCGGTCGTATCCGCCAAGGGTCTCATCGGCGCCCTGACCGTCCAGCAGCACGGTGACGCCATGGTTGCCCGCGAGTTGAAAAAGCCGGTACTGCGCATAAACGCTGGAAGAGCTGAACGGTTCTTCCTGGTGATACATCAGCGTTTTAAGATCCTGCATTAGTTCGTTGGCAGAAGGGGCCACCGTATAATTTTCGAAGCCCAGCCCGTCGGCAACTTCGCGCGCATGCATGGATTCATCTTTCTCAAAGCCGGGAAAAGAGGCGGTGAACGTTTTAAAATAGCCCTTTGTTCCGATGCTGCTTATCGCGGCCGCGATGGAAGCGCTATCCAGGCCGCCGCTGAGGCTCGAGCCCAGGGCCACGTCGCTTCTCAGCCGCATACGCACGGATTCGTGCAGCAGGTGGGAAAACTTTTTAACGGCTTCTGTTTCGCCTATGTGCTCACGGTAGCCGGCGTCTATCTCCCAGTATTGTTTTACCCAAAACCGTTTCTCCCTTATGGAGAAAATGCAATAGTGGGCAGCAGGCAATTTTTTTATGTTACGGTCGAAAGTAGCGGAGGTGTTCCGCGGGTCGCCGGTATAGCCAAGGGCCAGGAAGGGCAGCAATAATCCATGGTTAACCTCCCGGGAGAGGCCGGTTGCATACAATCCTTTTATCTCCGATGCGAAATAAAAAGCAGGGGTCTTTTGATCAAAAAAATAAAACAGGGGCTTCTCGCCAAACCTGTCTCGGGCGCAGAATAGTTTTTGCTCCATTTCATCCCAGATCGAGAACGCAAACATGCCGTCGAAATAGCCGAGGCATTTTTCGCCATAGCGATCATACATGGCCAGGATCACTTCCGTGTCTGAATGATTGCTGAATGAATATCCGGCGTCAAGCAATTCGTTCCTTAGCTCTATATAATTATATATCGCACCGTTATAAACGATGGTGTACCGGTTCTTATAGTGCATGGGTTGCGCGGCTGCCGGGCCCGGGTCGATAACAGCGAGGCGGCGATGGGCCAGCCCGGCGTGCCCCGAAGGGCTTGTCCAGCAGGCCTGTCCGTCGGGTCCCCGGTGCGCGAGGGTATCGGCCATTGCCTGCAGCAAGGGTCGTTTTAGTAAAGAAGGATCGGCCGATATGATTCCTGCGATCCCGCACATATCAGAAAGTAATTGGAAGAACCGCCCGCACATTGTCCCATACCATGATCAGCTGCATGCCCTTGTCCTGCGGGGCAAATTCCATTGTAAACGCTTCATAAGTTTCATTGATCTTTGAAGCGGGTATAAAGAACGAGTATACGTCTTTATCCGGATGTATTTGCAATCCCCAAACAAAGAGATCACTATTTAAAATAAGCTTCCACCTGTCGGGATAAGGGATGCAGTACAACACATATCTTCCCTTTTTAACGGTTTTGTCCTGGATGTGCACGTCGGTAAAAAATTCTATTTCCGTGGCCTCGTTGGCGCCCATTCGCCAGGGTTCGTTATACCTTACCACATTCCCGAAAATGGTTCTTCCTTCTTTTGTTGGCCTGCTATAGATCACCCGCGCTACCGGCAGCGCCGGTCCCTTGCCCGACATTTTAAGGATGGGATAATCGGGTGGGTAGTAGATCATATCCATGGGTGATTTATCAAATGCCGGCCGTATCGTGCGGTCCTGCGGCACAACGGCATGACTTCCCGGCATGGGCAAAAGCTGAGGTTGTGGTTTCTCTTTTTGTTTACACCCCGATAATGCAAGCAACGAGATCGCTAGCGCCAGCGCGCCGGATCTTATGGTCTGTAACATTCAGTGAATATCAGCAAATTTTCTGAGAGAAAAATCCAGGAGTGCCGGAAAGAATTCATCATAAGCATTTTTTAACCTGTCGTAGTTTTCTTCGAGGATAACGAGGGCAGAATCACTTTCCTGGAGATACTTTGCCCGCTGCACCAGGCCGCCAAAGCTTTTGCCCGCGCCCCAGACAAACTGGTAGTTAAACAACCAGTTGTCGTGCCGCATATAAGGGAAAAGCGTGCTGAACTTTTCGGGGAGGATCGCTTCATGAGTTGCGATCCTTTCGTAGGTTGTTTCGACAAAGCGTTTAAAGAAATTGTTTTCTCTCTCTGCCAGTTCGCGCGCCAGGAAATGGTCGTACACAATATCCATAAATGCGAGCGCATACAGGCCGTAGGTTTTCCGGAAAAGCTGCGCAGCGGATTTAGTAACAGGGCTTTCGTCGGTAAAGCTGTCGATGGCCCTGTGCAATTCAATACCCTCCTTAACACGATGCGGATAGTCGAATTTACTTTTTCCTTTCACGAAATCGCTGATCATATTACCTGTCAGCACCTCGGGATCTTCAAAGGATAAATATGCATGCGCGAGATAATTCACAAAACAATTTACAAAAAAAATGCCCAGAGCTGTAACATAATTTCCAGCACCGCGTCAGACAAGGTATAACGCGTTTACAAAAATTATTCAACCGATAAAAGATCTAAAATGAAAAAGATTATCATACTGGCGCTGGTACTGACCACGCTCGCAACAACCGCATTCAGCAATTATCCGGATAGGTTCAGCGATCCGGCCCTTAACAGTTTTAACAAAACATATTCCAATGCAACGGAAGTAAAATGGGAATCGCTGGGAGAATATATGAAAGTATCTTTCACCCTCGACAGCCAGCGGATGTCTGCTTACTACAATAACATGGGCGAGCAGGTTGCGATAACAAGAAATATCAGGATGTCGCAACTGCCGCTGCCGCTGATGACAGAATTAAAATCAAAATGCACCGATCGCTGGATCACCGAGTTGTTCGAATTGTCGTCAAAAGAAGAGACAGCCTATTTTGCAACTTTATATAGCGCGGATCATATACTGATTTTAAGAGGTGACCCCGCCGGTGGCTGGAGCACGTTCAGGAAGAAGAAGAGGACAGCAGAGTAATTTCATTTACTTTACCTTTGGCGGCAAAATTTCGAATCATGAACAAGGGCCCGGTTTCAAACTTTATCGAACATCACTACCGTCATTTCAATGCAGCAGCGCTTATGGATGCCGCCAAAGGATATGAAAAGCATTTGGAAGAAGGAGGGAGGATGATGGTGACCCTTGCAGGAGCGATGAGCACGGCAGAGTTGGGGTTGAGCTTTGCCGAAATGATCCGGCAAGACAAAGTGGCCATCATCAGTTGCACCGGCGCCAACCTTGAAGAAGATATTATGAATCTCGTGGCTCACAGCCACTATAAAAGAGTGCCCAACTATCGCGACCTGAGCCCGCAGGAAGAATGGGATCTTTTGGAAAATCATTACAACAGGGTCACCGACACCTGCATACCGGAAGAAGAAGCCTTCAGAAGAATCCAGAAACATATTCACAAGATCTGGAAAGAGGCCAACGATAAAGGAGAAAGATACTTCCCGCACGAATTCATGTACAAAATGCTTTTAAGCGGTGTGCTGGAAGAACATTACGAGATCGACCCGAAAAACAGCTGGATGCTGGCGGCGGCAGAAAAAAATATTCCTATCGTGGTTCCCGGTTGGGAAGACAGCACGATGGGAAATATTTTTGCTTCATACGTGATCAAAAATGAGCTGAAAGCATCGACCATGAAAAGCGGTATCGAATACATGGTTGCCCTTTCCGACTGGTACCGCAACAATTCTTCGGGGAAAGGAGTCGGATTTTTCCAGATCGGCGGCGGGATAGCAGGAGACTTTCCCATCTGCGTGGTGCCGATGATGTACCAGGACCTGGAATGGCACGATGTTCCGTTCTGGAGTTATTTCTGCCAGATCTCTGATTCCACCACATCTTATGGTTCGTATTCCGGTGCGGTTCCCAATGAAAAAATTACCTGGGGAAAATTAGATATCCATACGCCCAAATACATCGTGGAAAGTGATGCTACGATTGTGGCGCCACTGATATTTGCCTATTTGCTGGGGTGGTAGGGTCTGCATCCCCTCCTCATCAGCAGGCGATCTTTCCTACGCGCGCCTGGTGTCTTCCGCCTTCAAAACCGGTTGTAAGAAATATTTCTACCATTTCTTTGGCCGATTCTATCGACACGAACCGGGCAGGGAGGCACAATATGTTTGCATTATTATGTTGCCTGGCAAGAGCGGCCAGTTCGGGCAGCCAGCATAGAGCGGCCCTGATACCCTGGTGCTTATTCGCAGTGATGGCCACGCCATTACCGCTGCCACAGATCAGTATTCCTGATGCAGCCTCTCCTTTTTCGACTGCTTCGCTTACAGGATGTGCAAAATCGGGATAGTCGACGGAGCCGCTGCTGTAGGGCCCTTTATCGTCCACTTCATACCCTTTTTCTTCCAGCAGTTTTATGATTTCAGCTTTATAATCGAAGCCGGCATGGTCGCCGCCGATAGCTATTTTCTTCCTAGTCATCGTTAAAATGTGTTTTATAAACGCGGTTCGCAATGAGAATGCTGAACTCGTAGAGAATTACCAAAGGAATTGTCACAATCATCTGGCTCATCCAGTCGGGAGAAGGGGTAATCACTGCGGCAACTATCAATATAACCACGAATGCATATTTCCGGTAGGTTTTAAGAAAGGACGGAGTAATTAAACCGATCCGTGTAAGCACATAAGCCACCACCGGTAGCTGGAAGGCGAGGGCTCCGCCCAGCGTGATATCGGTAAGATTTTCGATATAATCGGAGAGCATGGGCCGGGTTTCCAGCATATGCATATTTCCCAGTTGGTAATTTCCCAGGAAACTGAAGGTGAACGGCGCCAGCAGGTAATAGCCAAAGGCTGCGCCGAGGAAGAAGAAGAAAGAGACGAAGAAAATAGAAAACCGGGTGGTTCTCACTTCTTTGGGCGTTAAGGCCGGCTTGATGAATCTCCAGAATTCCCAGAACACATAGGGAAAAGCAATAATAAATCCCGACACAAAGGCAATCGAGATGCTGGATATGAACTGCGATCCGAAAGTGGTAGCCTGCAAATGGGCCTGGGTGGCAGGAACGCATAAGGCGTCGCCTGCACCAATCCAGTGGCTGAACTGGCAAAGACCGGTGTAACTGACGAAGTCGGGCCTGATAGGACCCATGATCACGGTATCAAAATACCAGTCCATCTTCACAAAAATCACTATTGCCACCACGATTATCGCCAACAGGCTTCTCACAATATGCCATCTCAACTCCTCGAGATGGTCAATAAAGCTCATTTCCTTATCCTGGCTCCGCTTGTTTAAAAAAGATAATGCCATTTTTCTTTACTTCAATATGCCTGAAGCGCCGCAAATTTAGGATTTAGAATTGTTTTCCTCATTGCAGAATCTTTAGGCGCACCATTTCAATGCGCGTGTCGCTTACATGAAGGATTTCAAATTCGTAATCATTAATAATAATTCTCTCTTTGAGTTTCGGTATCGCTTCATGCTGATGGATGATATAGCCCGAAAGCGTTTCTGATGACTCATCGGGAAATTCAAAACCATATTTTCTAACCAGGTAGTCAAGTTCCAGTCTTCCGGAAAAAATATATTCCGTGTCGGAGATTCTTTTTTCTTCAAATTCCTCCACATCGTATTCGTCCTTTATCTCTCCGAATATTTCTTCCAGCATGTCTTCCATCGTTACGATGCCCGAGGTGCCTCCGAATTCATCCACCACCCAGGCAATGCTCTTCCTCTCTTTGGAAAATTTGCTGATGAGGTCGGTGGCGCTCATACTTTCGGGGATCGCGGGTATGGGAAGAATAATTTCTTTTATCGACTTCGGATTTCTGAACAGATCGAGCTGGTGAACATAGCCCACGATCTGGTCGATATTTCCATCGTACACCAGCAGCCTGGTGAGCCGGGTGTCTACAAATTTTTTTCGAAGGTCCTCGATTGAGGATGTCAACAGAACGCCTTCCACTTCTTTTCGGGGGATAAGGCACTCGCGCACCTTCACCTTATGCAGGGAAAGGGCCGCTTCAAAAAGATCGGTATTAAGACCTTTATTCTCATCGTTCAGCTCTTTTGATTGCTGAAAGAAATTTTCCAGATCGATATGTGTAAATGAATCCTTTTTTTTATCGATGCGCATATCGAAGATGATGGTCAGGATCCATTGGGATAGTTTAACAAACATCGAAGCTACAGGATAAAATATGCTGTAGGCAAATCCCAACAGTCCGAGCCGGGTGAAGAAATACAGGAAGGCATCGCTTTTGGTCCGGAAGATGGCTTTGGGAACAAATTCGCCGATGATAACGACCACGGTCATCGACATAAATATTTCGAGCAGCAGCCTTACGGGAACGATATAAGAATTTTGTATGCCTATGCGGTTGAGCAGCACATTCCAGAATGCGCTGACAAGCAGCACGAATGCGACGAGGGAGAAATTAAATCCCACCAGCACGGTGCCGATGAACCTGGCGGGGTGTTCGAATAAATTGGAAAGAAAGGTGGCGCTGGATGCACCCTGCTTTTTCTTAAGCTCTATGCCCAGGCGGTTCGCCGAAGCAAACGCCACTTCGATGCCTGAAAAAAATGCCATAAACAAAATCGCCACGCAAATGGCAATGATTACCGGAACGTCCATGATGTAAGGTAATGACGAATTTAAATAGAAAAAAGTATCAGGGGCGGGAAAAAACCTGTTTCACCGGAGTGGCGAGGAAGTTTTTTACAATCCCGACGGCTTCCCTGCGCGCCTCGTCGAGGTTGTGGTTTACAATGGTATGGGAGAAGGAATGCTTGAACGAGATTTCGTAAGCTGCTTTGTTGATGCGGGCGTCGAGCGATTCCTTGGTCTCGGTTCCCCGTCCCTGAAGCCGTCTTTTCAATTCTTCGATAGACGGCGGTTCGATGAAAACGGATAAGGTATTGTTGGGGTACTGCTGCTGCACATGGATGGCTCCTTTAACGTCGATGTCAAGCACTGGCACTTTCCCGCTCTTCCAGATGCGTTCCATTTCGGACTTCAGGGTGCCGTAGTATTTTCCTTCGTACACCATTTCCCATTCTATGAATTCATTCTCCCGGATCTTCTGTTGAAATTCGTCGAGTGACATGAAATAATAATCAACGCCATTCACTTCGTTGTCTCTTTTCTGTCTTGTTGCTGCGGAAACAGAAAAAGTAAGCTCCGGGAATAGTTGCAGCAGATGCGTGGTTACCGAAGTTTTACCTGCGCCGGATGGAGCAGTGATGATCAGAATTTTTCCTGATAATTGATCCATTTAACTATTTTTATTGTACGGGCGCAAGCTCGTTTCACGCAAAGCCGCCAGGAGTCCGCAAAGTGGTAAAGAATTTATTTGCTCCTCCTGATTTGTCCTTTGCGCACCTTTGCGTGAAATCATTCGCACCTAATTTATTCTTTTTATTTCGGCTCCCAATTTTCGCAGCCGCTCATCAATATTCTGGTATCCCCTGTCTATTTGTTCGATATTTTGTATAATGCTTTTTCCCTCTGCGCTCAATGCTGCGATCAGCAACGCAACGCCCGCACGGATATCGGGGCTGCTCATCGTGATGCCGCGCAATTTATGTTCCCGGTCCAGGCCTACCACTGCGGCCCGGTGCGGATCGCATAAAATGATCTGGGCGCCCATCTCCATCAGTTTATCTACAAAAAACAGGCGGCTTTCAAACATTTTCTGGTGAATCAATACGGAGCCTCTTGCCTGCGTGGCCACCACCAATACTATGCTTAACAGGTCGGGGGTAAATCCCGGCCAGGGGTGATCATAAATAGTGAGGATGGAACCGTCTAAAAAACTTTGTATTTCATATTTCTCCTGTTCGGGAATAAAAATATCATCGCCTTTTATTTCAAGCCGTATGCCCAGCTGTCTGAATTTATCCGGAATAATTCCCAGGTGGTCCACGCCCGCGTTTTTAATAGTGATCCCGCTTTGGGTCATTGCGGCCATCCCGATAAAAGAACCCACTTCGATCATATCGGGCAGCAGGCAATGCTCCGTTCCGGATAGCTGATCCACGCCTTTTATCGTAATTAAATTGCTGCCGATCCCGGAAATGTCCGCACCCATGCGTGTAAGCATCTTGCATAGCTGCTGGATATAAGGCTCGCAGGCCGCATTATAAATCGTGGTGGTGCCCTGTGCGAGCACGGCGGCCATAATAATATTGGCCGTTCCGGTTACCGATGGCTCATCCAGCAGCAG
>JBGAJL010000020.1:0-50766 GCA_044224935.1 Flavitalea sp. | reverse complement strand
TACCACGCCCCATGGCACCTGGCTCGCTGCCTTCCAGTCGAGCAGCCGTTTTTCTTTGTTGGCCGGCAGCATGAATAATAAAAGTGATGCCGCTATCGAAACAGTACTGTCGTGCGCGTATTTTTCCAGCCCCAGCAAAGGAATTATCATCGTATATAAAAGGATCGTAAGCAATACCAGGCTTATTAAATTAAGCCAAACGCCGCATTTTACCATATCTTTTACTGTAACCCGTTCACTTCCAAATATCACCGTATTGGGCCCTGTGCCGGCCGGCATCATAAAGCCCAATGAAGAAGCTATGGTTGCAGGGATCATCAGCAATAACGGATTCGTACCGGCTGCCACCGCCATACTGGCCAATACCGGTAATAAAATATTTGCAGTGGCTGTATTGGAATTAAATTCGGTAAATATTATTACAAATCCGATGATTAAAATAAGCACTATTAAGAAAGGATAGCTACCTACAAATGCCAGTTGCCCTCCTAGCCAATTCGCCAAGCCTGTTGATTCGAAGCCAGCTGCTATAGCGTACCCGCCTCCCACTATCATTACCACGCCCCATGGCACCTGGCTCGCTGCCTTCCAGTCGAGCAGCCGTTTTTCTTTGTTGGCCGGCAGCATGAATAATAAAAGTGATGCCGCTATCGAAACAGTACTGTCGTGCGCGTATTTTTCCAGCCCCAGCAAAGAGCTCCAACCCGGAATAACTGTTTGGCCAAACACAAAATCCTCTCTGAATACCCAGCCTATAATAGCTATTAAGCAAACATAAATAACCCGTTTCTCTCCGGCGGTGGTTTTGCCCAGCGCCTTCAGCTCATCTTTAATAATAGTATCACTATTGCTCAGGTTGCCGCTAACTTTAAAGTAGCGGATCAGGTAAAAGCAAAAGACGGGAAGAAGAACAATTAATAATGGAATACCGATTTTCAGCCATGTAACGAATGTGATGGAAGGAGCGTTGGGAAAAAGCTTTTCTAAAACACCTATCAGAATAAGATTAGTAGGCGTTCCTATCAATGTACCCAAACCGCCAATTGTTGCAGAATAGGCAATTCCCAGCATCATAGCCGTTCCAAAAGTACTTTTACCCGATGCCTCATTTTCTTCTTTTGAAATGATGGAAAGCGCTATAGGAAACATCATAACGGCTGCCGTAACATTCGCGATCCACATAGACAGAAATGCAGTGGATACCATCATGCTCAGCAATATTCTTTTACGGCTGACCCCGAAAATATTAATGATTACAAGAGCGATGCGTTTGTGCAGGTTCTGCACCTCTATTGCTTTCGCCAGGAAAAAACCGCCTAACATCATCAGCACATAATTATGTCCATAATTAACAGCAGTTTCTTTTGCAGGTAAAATTTGTAACAAAGGGTAAAGAGCAAGCGGCAGAAAGGCTGTGGCAAATACAGGAATAGCTTCTGTGACCCACCAGATGCTCATGAGAAGCACTGTCGCAGCCACACTTTTCGCCCGGAAAGTCATTCCTTCCGGCGTAGGAAGAATAAGAATAAGCGCAAAAACGAATATTCCCAAAAAAAGTCCCTGGTATTTTTTTGATAGCATGTATGGTAGGCTAAAGCGTAAGTAGATGGCTTCTTTATGTGTTACAGAAGAAAGACTTAAAAAGGCGATGTTACTAAAGGATTGCTGTCGTTTAATAACATCGCCTTAAAATATGATGGTCAATTAGTATGCATAAGTGTACACCTCGGTATCACCGTTGTACAGTGTTCTTGTCCATTTAATGGGCCTGTTCTGCGTATCGAAATCATAGCTCATGGTAGTAGTCCTTTGCGAAATAGGCGTTTCACGAGGATCCCAATAGGTAAGAGAAGATAGTATTTTTTTACTTGGCTTACCAAAGATGCCGCCAATGGTTTTGGTATTATGATCAATCATAGAGGCCTGGTGAATTTCGTTCACATTATCGCCTGGAGTATAGGTGAATTCTTTGATTCTTTTAACCGTTACTCCATCATCATCATAAGTAGTATGCTTCATAATATTTCCATTAGTGATAACGGCCTCCATTTTCAGGTGATCCGCACCACCCCAATGCTCAACGATCTTTGTCATGTATCCGTTGGCATCATATTCATAAGCCGCCCATTCCTCGTCGCTCCACCATTCTTTTGTAACCAATCCCGCAGAATTGATGTCGTAGGTGGTAGGATCGTTGGAGCCCGATTTAATGCTTAATTTACCGGAAACCGAATAATCGTACACGATCGCTTTGTCAAAAACATCGTTCCAGTAATTGTCGATTTTGGATACGCGTTTCTTATCATCATAAGTAAAAGTATAAGAGTCGGTACCATCCACGGTTACTACGCTTAATGTTTTGATAGGCGTGGCCGTTACCTTTTTTTCTTCTTCATCGCTTCCTCCCTTTTTCTTGCAGGAAACAATAATCGTTGCCGACAGGAGCATCAGCATAGATGTTTTTAAGATCTTTTTCATGACATTTTGTTTTTTAATTTAATTATTGGTAAAAGGTTAATTTCCGGCTTTAACGATAAGTCCCAATCCCACGATAAATAACAGGAACATCAACACCAGCATGGTATTGATTTTAGATCCTGATCCCTTAAATTCCTTCCATACAACCACTCCCCAGAAAGCCGCTACCAGAGTAGCTCCCTGGCCGAGGCCATAGGAAATAGCCGGGCCTGCTTTTTCTGCAGCTATCAGGTTGAAAAGATTACCAAGCGCCCATATACAGCCACCCAGGATCCCAACGATATGCAGATTAAAACCGCCTTTAAAGTATTCGGCGTAAGAAATCGGCGCTCCTTCGAGTGGCCTTCTCATCAGAATAGTGTTAAATAAAAAATTGCTGATCAATATTCCCGTTGCAAATACTACCACGGCCGTGTAAGGAGTCATTTTGCCGTCGGCAGGCGTAACAAAATCCTGCAGGTCCATTCCCGCTGCAATGAAAGGATAGAATACCGACATTAATATACCGGCTATCACGGAAACCACGATCCATTTAATGCCCGCTTTATTACCGGTATTTCCATTTTTCATTTTATAGGCAACGGCATTTAGTATGATAGCTATAATAATCAGCGCTACTCCTGTGAACAACAGCACGGGATTGCCTTTGCTTACCATAAAATAATTTATCATTACGCCAATAATAAGTGCCAGGCCGATGCCCACCGGGAACGCCACAGCCATGCCTGCGCTGGCTATTGCTGCCGTAAGCAGAATATTGGCCAGATTGAATACGATGCCTCCCATCAACGCACTGCGTATATTGGCACCGTCGGCCTGGCTCAGATCTTCGAGGAAGGGCCTTCCGTGCTCGCCGGTACTTCCCATTGTTAACGCTGCTATCAGCGAGAAAAGAAGGATGCCCAGGACATAGTCCCAGTAAAACAATTCAAAACGCCATTTTCGCTGAACGAGCTTTTGCGTGTTTGCCCATGATCCCCAGCAAAGCATCGTAATGAAGCAGAAAAGAACGGCCAGAGAATAACTACTGATAATGAACATATGGCTTTTTTTAATTGGGGTTTAAGATTATCGGTGCATTTTCTTTGTGGTAAATCGCAACGCTTCTTCCAGGAACAACGTTTTCCAGTCGTCGTTATCCGTTTGTTGCATTACGCGGTATTCGTGGTAAATATTTTTATCTTTAAACAGCATGTGCAGATCGCCGCTTGCCCTGTAATCCGGCGTTTTATCCGACGAACCAAAAAAGAACCAGGTTCTCTCTATTTTTTTCGCTTCCACACCCGCAGTTATCTTTTTGAAATAGCCCGCTTCAACAGAAGGCGCCATTACGGTACATGATGTATATCTTTCGGGGTTCAGGGCATAAGCAAGCGCCCACGCACCTTTCCCCGTTGTAAATAATGAGCGGTAACGAAAACCGGGACGTACCCTGTAGTTCTTCTCCACTTCAGGTATAATATCGCTCTCCAAATGCTGTTCTGTTTCCGGAAGAAAAATCATCACAAAAGGAGGCAGCTCATCGTTACGCATCATACGATCCGCCGCATTTGCGATACGCGCCGTCTCCATTGGAGAAAGATCCCCAAGAACATATATTACCGGATACAAACGCTGCGTGCCGTTATACTCACGGGGAAAGTAAGCCTGGAACGACCGCTGCCCCACAGTGATCAGCTCCAGCGAAGCCTGTGGGAACCTTTTCCGGTTATTTGTTTTAAGCTCTGCATCACCGCGATAGGGTTTACCTTCCACCGCATCGCTGATAAAACGCAGCCCATTGGGAAGTGATTCGCGCCAGTATTCAAATTCATGGCCACCATTTCTTACTCTGTATTCATGCGGTATATTTTTTTCACGCAGCAGATAATGTAATACTTCATTGCTGTAAGCAAGTGTCTGTTCGTCATCTCCGTTGTCGATATAAATTTTTAATCCTTTCCACCTGGCTGTATCGCTGTCGGCCAGCATGTGCATGGGACTATGCTTTTTATAGTAGTCTGTAATTCTTGCCTCACCGGTAGTATTTGTGCCGCCAAAAAGACGCCCCCATTGTTCGTTCCAATCCTTGCTTTCTTCCGTCATATATTGTTCATCGGTGCGGATAGACACGCTCAGCGGCACACAGGCCGTAAAGAGATCAGGATATTCCAGCGGAAGCACCAGTGCGCCAAATCCTCCCATTGAATATCCTATGGTAGCGCGCAACCTTCCTCCCAGTGTGCGGTAGACGCTATCGATATAAGGAATTAATTCATGCACAAACATATCCTGGTAGCGATATGTTTGTGCATAGTCATTTACATAATAAGTACTGAATCCCTGCGGCATAATATAAATCATCGGGATGATCTGCCGGTTGCCAACGGCAAGGTCCGTCACATGACCGATTCCCGCATATTCCAGCCATCCGCTTTCATTCCCGCCCAGTCCGTGCAGCATATATACCACCGGATATCTTTTATTTACTTTATAATAATTGGCAGGAAGGCATACAGAATATTTTATTTCACTTCCCAATATTTTACTATACATAGAAAGGCTCTCCATTACCCTCACCTCTTGCGCACCTGAAGGCAATATTGCAAACGCCAATAAAATATATAATAAAATCATCGCTCTTTTCATACGTGTATTACTGACCTTTTAGCTGTTTCGATAAATAATACCAGGATCCGCTTATCCCGTTAATAAACGACTGGAATGAAGGCGTGCCCTGCCTTACACGGCATTCATGATCGATACCCTGCTGCCGGAGGCTCAGATACAATGAATAATTCCCTTTATAGCTGATGGTATTTTCTGTTGCATCCAAATAATAAAAAGCATCCTGCTCACCAGCCGCATCATTGGGAAGAATGGCGTCAAAAAGAAAACAATTCTTTACAAGCTGTTTACTTTCCGGCATTAATGCCCATGCATTATTGCCTCCATTTTTATTTCCCATTAACACACGATTCCCTTTATCGGAAGCAATACGGTAATTACTGCTGATCTGATCTACAATATGAGAAAAGGTATTGGAAGAAATACCTGATGCACCATAGGGAATTTCAACAATCAGTGACTGCGGAATTTTTTTTGCCTGCATGGCATTATTCAGGAACGATATCAGTTTAATGGCATTCTCCTTCCGGTTTGCCGATTCGCTATCGTTAATATAAAAGATAACAGGATACTTATCCGATGAGCTATTGTAAGAACCAGGTTTAAATATTCCCAATTCTATAGAGGTAGAGCCCAATGTCTCCAACTCGTATTGATCTTCCGCAATCAGCGTACCTATATCAACAGGCGTTGGCTCTGCAGGAAAAGGAACTCCTTCAAAAGCCTTGCTGATAAACTTCAATCCCTGCGGAGCAGTTTTATACCAGTAGCTCCAGGTGTGCCCACCATTGTCCATATAATATTCGTGCGGGAAATTCCTGTCGCGTAGCAGGTTATGCAGGGCTCCGCTGGTTACCGAAAGAGATTCTTCATCGTCACCACAGTCAAAATACAGTCTGAGCCCGGAAAAAGCAGACAAATCATCCTTATCAAAAAAATGAAACGGGCTGTTTTCCTTAAAATATGCCGTTAACCGTGCTTCTCCCGACAAGCCCGAACCGCCAAAAACAGGCGCCCACTGGCTGTTAAAAACATTCTGCGGCTCGTCTATGTATTGTTCATCGGTACGGAAAGACATACTTAACGGAACGCTCACTTTAAATACATCAGGATTTTTAAAAGGTAAAATCAATGCTCCATATCCACCCATCGAATATCCCATTACAGCACGCTGGCCTGCATCTTTTTTAGTGCGGTAAATTTTATCTATCTCGGGAACCAGTTCCTTTACGAACATATCCATATATCGGTTGGCTCCATTGTAATTATTGAGATAATAAAGGTTAAATCCATCCGGCATAACATATATCATCGGAGTGATTGCGGATCCAAGATTATCGGACAGCAGCTGAATGTTTCCATCTTTATACCAGGCTGTATAATCATTACCATATCCATGCAATAAATACACTACAGGGTAAGAAGCGCCTGAAGTTTTATAATCGGCCGGAAGTAATACAGAATATTTAAGCGATACGCCTGTTAGCTTACTCTGCAGGATTGCGCCTTCCTGCAACCTTGCGAAAGGTATATCCTCAGGCGGCCCTAATTCCGATTTCTTTTTACAACCGGTAATCAGACCTGCCGTTGCCACCACAAGTATCAAATAAACAACCAGGTTATAAAAACGCCTATTCATCTACTGTTTTTTAGGTTCAAAAGGTTTGTTTTCGGCTGCGGAATAAATCACTACATCTTTCATCCAGATCCTGAAATCCGAATCGGGATTTACCCATTTTATTTCCACCTTATGCCGGCCTTCGGGAAGCATATATTTATGATAGATATCGTATTTGCGAATAATGTAATCGAACGGCATGCGCACCTGTTCTGTTTTAACGCCGTCTACAAACACATCCAGCAATGCCACGTAATTATCTTTATTACCTGTCAGCTTTTTTACGGCTCCCATTACCACAATCCCATTTCCGTCAAAATCAACCAGAATGGGTTCATTGAGCAGTTCCTTATTAAAGGGTCTTCTTTCTTTGGGAAACATACCTTCAAAAGACCTTTCGAAACGGAGCGTAACGGGTTGCTGTATTTTAATTGTCACGTTATCGCCTTCCACCTTCCCCCCGTTTTCAGTAATCAGTTGCAGTGCATGCTTATAACTTAAGCCATACACTTCATTCAAGGTCATGGTAGTATAAGGAAAATTTAAGGCTTCTACTTTTTCAACGGCTGGTTTCCAGTAAGCGGGTATATTTTCGTAACCCAATATTACTCCCAGTATGCCGGCCGCTGTTGCCGGATTGCAGTCGGAGTCCTGCCCGCAGCGGGTTGCTATATCCATTGTTTTATAAAAATCCTTTTCGCCATATAGCAGTCCTATCGCAACATAAGCGGCATTGAGACTCGCATCGATATTAAACGCATTAAAGACCCCTTCCGGACAGCCTTTTTCAGAAGTATGTTTTTTTTCTACTTCAAACCAGCAGCGTTTCCAGTCGTTTGGAAATTCCCTGTGCCATTTTACAACATCAAGTATGCACTTGTGAAATATGCTTTGCTCCGGAATTGTTTTCAGCGCTTCCAGAATAATCACATCAATATCATCTGTAACGAATGCAGAGCAATACATGGCAGCCATAAACGCACCGCCATACCAGCCGTCGCCATAATTCATGATATGGCCCGTGCGATCGCATATTTCAGAAGCGGTATTAATCATACCGGGCGACATCATGCCTGCAAAATCTGCCTCTATCTGGAAATCGATATCGTCGGCATGGGGATTATTCATCCAATAACCGGATTGCGGCGGCTTAATACCATTCAGGATATTGTAGCGCGCGGCCTGGTTGGCATGCCATAATTTATAGCTGGCATTCGCAAATTTCACGGCAAATGAATCGGCCGGGGCATCGAGGCCAACTTTTTCCAATACATCTACAAACGTAAGATCCATATACACATCATCATATAAGCCGGGATCCTGCTCAAATGTTTCTTTAATGTAATCATCATACCATACCATGCCCTGGTAGTCCTGTATCATTGTTCCTTTGTACTTGAACTCGGTAGGTCCGCCATAAGAGCAACCAATTACCTGTCCCGCCCATCCGCCGCGGATTTTATCCTGCAATACTTTTTTAGATACTGTTTTTTCGGCACCCAAACTTGCGTTGCCGGAAGGCTTTTGATCGGAACAACCGGTGATTGCAGCAACAAATAATGCCAGGGCTGTATTTGCAATGATCTTATTCATACTCGTTTTCTTAATGGGGTAAATTGTTTGTTGAAGGTTTTGATGAATAAACAATCATATCATTTATCCGTATTTCATAATCCGGTGAATGATTTAACCATTTGAGCCGCACTTCATGTTTACCTTCGGGCAACTGGTATTTCCAAACCGGTTCCGTTCTGCGCGAAGCGTTCTTCATCGGCAGCAGCACCTTTTCATCCGGCTTACCATCTATATACACTTCAAGCTCGGCGATATAAGGATCGTGAAGCTCGGCAAGGCCAAACACTTCGGAGCCGAGTCTTTTTGCAATTCTGTTCAGATAATCAGGATCTATCTTAGAGCGTTTGATCATGTTCCCATACAGGATAAATCCATTGCCGTTAAATTCAAATGCAAATTCTTTTGTAAAAGAAGAATCTATTTTATCACGCGATTGCGGGAAGGTATTTTCAAAATTCTGCTCGAAAGCAACTGCAACCGGTGACGATAAAGGTATGCTTACACTATCTTTTTCAACAGTGCCCCTGTTGCTTTCAATCATGCCCAGCGCGTGTTTAAAGCTCAAACCATACGCCTTATTCAAAGAGGATGCTGTTCCTTCAAACACCAAAGGCTCGATTTCCTGCAGCGGCTTTAGCCAGAAATCCGGGATGCCGGCATATCCAAGCATTACGCCCAATACTCCGCCTACCGTAGCAGGATTACAGTCGGCATCCTGACCGCAACGTGCAGCGATGTTAATGGATTGCGTAAAATTTCCTTTGCCATATAACAATGCTATGGTCACATAGGCTGCATTGATTTTAGCATCTATGTTAAAAGAGAGAAAAACGCCTTTCGGGCATCCGACGTCTTTGTTCCATTTCTTTTGCAGCTCAAACCACGTAGCCTTCCAATCATCTGGATTTTCTTTATGCCATTTTATTACATCCGCTATACAGTCGTGAAACTTTGTTCCTTCGGGAATCGCTTTAAGTGCCTGCTCCACCAGGTAAGACGTATTATCTGTTGTAAAAGCAAGAGAATACAATGCAGAAACAAATACTCCGCCATACCATCCGTCGCCGCTGTTCATAACGTGGCCCACCCGGTCGGCAATTGCCGTCGCAGCATTCGGCATACCCGGGGCCATGAGACCGATAAAATCCGATTCAATCTGGAAATCCAGGTCATCCGCATGAGGGTTGTTCTTCCAATAGCCCGACTGCGGCGGCATTATACCCCGCAAAATATTATAGCGCGAAGCCTGGTTGGCATGGGCCAGGTGATATTCTGCAGCAGCCCAATGTTTAGCGATCGTTTCGGAGCTCACATCCAGGCCGTATTCTTCAAACACATCCACGAAATTCATATCGGTATAGATATCATCGAACAAGCCGGGTTTTTTATCGAACCAGTACTTCACATAATGATCATTCCATGGAATATTCTGATAGTCATCAATAATAGAGCCCTGGTATTTAAATTCTACCGGGGCGCCATATACTACACCAATAGTTTGCCCGGCCCAACCGCCTTTTATTTTATCTTTCAGCTTCTCTTTCGACATAGTCAGCGAGGCAGGCTGAGAGATGTTCTCCTTTTGAGAGGTATTGCAGGCACATACTGTCGCTCCCATTAAAAAAGCAAGGCCTGAATTCTTCAGCGTATGGAAATTCATTTTCATTGGTCGTTAGATTTGTAAACGCTTAATTCGGTTATCGAAGTAAAAGCCGATACTTTTTTAGTAAACAGGTGCCAGTGATCCTGAACCATCGCGTCGCCTATAATCCGTACAGCTTTTGTCCGTATTGCAGGAAAAGAAATAACATACTCTACAAAATGTGGTTGATAAAACACAACATCTGTTGCCGGTAACGATGGTGAAATGGCAACCTTTTCAACCGGAACCCATTTCCCTTCCTCGTTTTGATATTGCACATTCAGCGAAGTGAACCAGCCGCCAAACTCTTCCATACCGCCGGTATGGAAAGCGATCATGTCTATTTTCTGGCTGTTGGCCCACTCGTAACCGTAATAATCCACTTTGGGTATCCTGGCTGCCGATGCCAGGCTGTAAAAAACAGAGCCGGGCCCATCTGTAACGCCATCACGAATTACATCTACCTTATGAGCGTACATCGATTTTCCAAATGTGTACCAGCAGGAGTCCAATACATCTTCGTTAAGCACACGTACGTTTGCCAATACAGAATCGGCAGATGAAGCAATATTAGTATTTCGGACGAGCAACTCGAATGTTTTGGTGAGCTTCTGTTTATTATTATCGAGTTGCACCAGCACTTTATATTTGCCTGGAGCCGTAGGCGTTCCGGTAATCTTTCCTTTGTTAAAGTTAAGACCCGGAGGCAACTGGCCGTCTATCAGCGTCCAGTTGTATTGCTGGTTGGCAGCGCTGTAAAAAGTATAATTAACCGGCTTATTTACTTCCATGCGTGGATCCGGCCCCACAAAAAATTCAAGCGGTGCATGAAAAGAAGCGGCGGTATTAATGGTCAGCACTTCCTTACCTTTTTTTCCGGAAATTTTTCCGCCCTTGCTTTCCACAAGCTGAATAGCCACAGCCAGCGTACGGTTAATCATGTCATCGATGCTCGCATCCGGAAGATCGTACCGGGTGATATTAATATAGCGGTCGTTGAAAGGCCTGGTCCATCCTTCTATAGGAAGATAAAGATCCTTGGGCAGTCCTTTTAATCCGTTGATAACGCCTAACAATCCTGCAACAGTGGCAGCCTGGTTATCGGCATCAAATCCCATGGCGCATGAAAAATCGAGCGTACGTTGAAAATCACCTTTCCCATATAACATGGCAAGTATTCCGCAAGCGCCATTAAGATTGGCATTCCAGATGGTTTTAGTCATGTCCGGCTCATTTACATAGTATTTATCCGCCATTTCTTTCCGTGCGGCTTTCCAGTCGTCAGGATATTTCTTATGTAAGGCGATCATATCCTTTATTGTTCCGGCATACCTGTCGGTGGGCGCCAATGCCTTTAGCCCTATATCTATCAGCTTATTAATATCTTTCTCAAAAAAAGCGGCCGCATACATTGCACCATAAACAATAGTGGGCTCCACGCCCCAGCTATCGCTGGTAATCCTTGCTGCCCAATCTGATTTTTTAGCGGCATAATCAATCATGCCCGGTGATGTATATGCCCATATTTCGTTAATCAGCTGCGGATCTATCTGGTACCAGTGCGGGTTGATATTAATATCCCCGGTAAAGGGAGGAGTATATCCAAATTTCATCAAGCCCAATGCCCCCCTGTTGGCCAGCCACACGCGGTCCCTGATATGATACAACCATGCTCCGCGCAATTGCTCATAGCTGGGCTCGCTGCCATTTTTTTCCATCTGCAGGAGATACATATACTCCAGGTCAGTGTCATCGTCAGAAAAAGCGCCGTTATAATGTTTCAGCTTGTCGAGATTTTTAGTATAACCATACGGCCATTTCTCAGGACCGGGAGCGTTTATATATTTATTCTCGTGGGGCAAGCCGTATATGTTGCCAATCATCTGGGCAATCCAGGCGCCGGCAATTTTATCACGCAATTCATTCACAGATATCCGCTTCACATGGCGACTGCCCTGTGCCCATGGGGCACTAATTATTCCGAAAGTCAACGACAGGCATATAACATTTCTTATCAGCATAACTTTTTAATCTATGGGTTTTGAACCAGGTTAGGATTAGCGCTGAGTACGGTTTGCGGTATAGGAAACAATTTGGCATTAGCGTTCGATGCAGGCTTGTTCCACCAGGTATTGCCCCATACGCCGAACCGGATCTGATCCTGGCGGCGGCGGCCCTCCCAGGCAAACTCGCGTCCGAATTCATTTAACAGTTCGGTAGCATTGAGGTCACCCGTAGTATAAGGCGCAACACCGGCACGTGTTCGTATCTTCATCAGTTGAGGATCATTGATCATTTCATCGGCTCTTCCTAATCTCCATAATGCTTCCAGCTTGGTATACAATACGTCTGCATAGCGGAACAACACAAAATCATTATCCATCTCCTCTACATAATATTCAAGATTGGGCTGGTACTCATATTTTGCGCAGCGCGCGCCTTCCCATCTCTTGCGCGCCATATAATTGTTAATCTCAGGCGTATAAATAAATGGGACCTGCGCGCCGTTCTCAACAAATATGATAGGCTGACCATTTTTATCGTATTGCTGGCCGAATAAAAATGATTTTTTCCTGAGATCGTTATTGGCATATTTATCCAGGAAGCCCGGCTCCAGTACAAATTCATCCCACATCTGGCCCACAAAATCGAAAGTTGCGCGGCTGGCATCATTTAAAGTAAGCTGCTGCCAGTAAAAGCGATCCCTGGTGTAAATAGGATGCATCGGTATCACAAAAATATTTTCCTTCGACACCTCATTTCTTACTTTAAAATTGGTGAAGAAATCATCTTCTATCTGGTAAGCATTTAATGCTATCACTTTATCGCAGGCCGTAACGGCTTCTGCATATTTATCTGTTCCAATCCATTCTTTTGCGTTCAGATACATTTTAGCAAGCAGCGTATAGGCCACGCCTTTGGTTACCCTGCCATAGTAAGCGGCAGTAGGTTCTTCCTGGAGCTTATCTACATTTTCATTGATCTCATTTACTATAAAATCAAAAATATGCTGGCGGTCCTTTTGAAGGGGCAGGTTCTTATCTGTATAGTCGATTGAAAAAGGAACATTTCCCCAGTTATCGATAGCGCAGTAATAGAAATAAGCGCGCAAAATTTTAATTTCTGCTATAATCTTTTCTTTTCCGGCAAATTCTATGGGTGACGATTCGGTTTCATACAACACTTCGTTGCAGGCGCTGATCCCTTCATACACAAACGACCATGCGCTGGTAATGATCTTATTAGTGGAATTGAATGTATGCTTGTGAAGCTGGTCCCAGCGGCCATTGTCCCAAACCTGTCCATCATCGCGCGCGGGTGCTACCATTTCATCGGAAGCAAGCTCCGTAAGCGACCACAGGCTAAATTCTTCCGGCATTTTCTGCAGTTTGGTGTACGACCTTCCCGCATTCATCAAAATATCTTTTTCCGTCTGAAAGAATTTATCGATTGGAATATCAGAATATACTTTCTCATCGAGTTTAGTACAGGAAGTAATTGTTCCTGCTGCCATCAGCATAGCGGCTATGAATGTTTTATTGGTGTTCATATGAGCATTCATTGTTAAGTTTTAAAATGTAACGTTTACTCCCAGTACCAATGTGGTAGTTCTTGGATAATAACTCAGGTTTTCAATTCCCGGCTCAAGGCCGCCTAAGGTCACTTCCGGATCCAGTCCTTTATATTTCGTGATCATAAACACATTCTGGGCGGTGAAAGAAACAGAAAGAGAAGAGAAATATTGTGATCTGGCAGGCACCCTGTAATTGAGGGATGCATTATCCATTTTAATGAAGGTGGCATCTTCCAGGTATTTGGAAGAATAGGTTGTATTTCCAATAAAGCCAGGGCTCTCCAGTTGTGAGCGAACAATATTTTTAGTACCGATAGCTGACCAGTTCTCGTAATAAAGCCGGTACATATTCAGTACCTTTCCGCCAATATTAGAGCGTATGGCAAAGCTCAGGTCCCAGTTTTTATACGTAAATGAATTTGTAAGGCCGAGCATACAAATAGGATAGGCATTGCCGATTTCTTCCCATGCATCAATATTAACTCCGCCTATCGGGTTTGCATTTTTAAATTTGTCGTAGCCGCTTTCATCCACGCCAAGGAAAACGGGGCCGTAAAATGTTCCGAGACTTGTTCCTTCTTTCACTTTCTGAGAATACAACGGAACAGAACCTCCCAGCCATGCTACATCGTAAGATGTTTCTTTGAATTCGGGGTTGGATATTTTTTTCAGCTTATTTACATTGGTGCTGGCGGTGAAAATGCCATTCCATTCAAAATTTCTTCTCTTCATCACGTTTCCGTTTAAGGAAAGCTCGATACCCTTATTGCTGATATCACCTACGTTGGTAAATAATTCCTTAAACAGATATGGAGGCACCGACACGTTATAGGTATACAACAGGTCCGTGCTGCTGCGTGAATACACATCAAGC
Organism: Flavitalea sp.; assembly: GCA_044224935.1. Lineage (GTDB taxonomy): Bacteria > Bacteroidota > Bacteroidia > Chitinophagales > Chitinophagaceae > Flavitalea. Next base: position 36,398 of record JBGAJL010000020.1, on the reverse strand, counting down.
GAACCACCAAGCCTGTTTTTAAACAATGAGAAGTCGACGCCAATATTCAGCTCCTGCTTCTTTTCCCAGCGCAGATCGGGATTAGGATTTGAAACAGGCTGATAGGTATTGATCCATTCCCCATCATAATAAAAACGTCCTGCCCTTCCGAAAAGGATCTGCGATTTATAGCTGCTGAAATCCTGGTTACCGGTAACGCCGTAACCAACACGGAGCTTCAGATCATCCACCCAGGCCACCTTTTCCATAAAATCTTCCTGATCTATTTTCCAGCCAAGGCTCACTGCAGGAAAATATCCCCATTTATTATTTGTTCCGAACCTGGAAGAACCTTCACGTCTCAGGGAAGCGGTTGCCAGATATTTCTGACGATAATTATAAATAGCGCGACCGAAGAAGGAAATGAGCTTGCTTTCCGAGCGATAGGATCCCATTTCAGCTGTGCCGGCCTGCAGGCCGCTTCCCGCCCCGATATTATTAGGCCCGTAAATATCTGTATCAAACCCGGAATTGACCATATAGCTGTTGGAATAACCCACTTTTTGATAAGTATAGCCGGCAACTGCCTGTAAGCTGTGATCATCCCATGAAGTATTATAATTACCCACACTTTCATATTGCAGGTTAAAATTGTCGCTGTTAGCCACCTCAGCTTCTCCACCACGCCCTATTATAGAAGGGTAGTATTTTGTTTTGTATGATGTTTCTTTAGTTGTACCCACTTCATACGATACAAAATTGCTCCAGCTAAGGCCCTTGAAAATTTTGAGAGTCGCTGTAACATTCGGCGCAACGACGTATGTTTTTCCTTCCCGCGTGCGCTCATTAAGCATGGCAACCGGGTTATAATATTCAATTGCCTGTAATTGTGAATATCCGCCTGCCGCTACATTATTTTCATCCCTTACCGGCTGCGTGGGATTTTGAATAAATGCCTGGTAAAATAAATCATAATTGGCAGGATTGTACTGACTCATGCGGACAGAAAGATTATAATCCATTGTCAGTAAATTCTTAAACGCCGATTGCTTAAGATTTGTTTTCAGTAAATATTTATTTACGTTATTATCTTTTAGCAGGCCTTTATTTTGTTCAACATTAAAAGTGGTACGGTGCGAAAACACCTCTGAGCCGCCACTTAATGCCAGGCTGAAGCGCTCGCTTAAAGGATTTTTGCGGGTAATCTCAGAGAACCAGTCCGTTTCGGCGCCGTATAAGCTTCCCGCTCTGGAAGGCATATAGTTCTCAATGGCATATTTAAATTCCTGCGCATTCAGATTTTTGACCATTCTTGGCGCTACCTGGGTATTGAGCTGGCTCGATAGCTCCACAGTTGTTTTCCCGGCTCTTGCTCTTTTAGTTGTAATAATAATTACACCATTAGTGCCTCTTGTACCATAGATGGCAGCGGCGGCTCCATCTTTTAATACGTCGAAAGAAACCACTTCTTCAAAGTTGATATTGCGCAAATCGGCCCCGGCTACGCCATCAATGATAATTAACGGCCCCTGGCCGGATGTAAGCGTATTGGTTCCGCGCAGAATAATTTTGAATGTCGCCAGCGGGTCCGCGCCATCGGGTTTATTAATTGTTAACCCGGCCACTTTGCCCTGCAACAGGCCTATGGCATCAGTAAATACCCCTTTATTAAAATCCTTGCTTTTGATGGTGGCCACGGATCCCGTTATTTCTTTTTTGGTAGATGATCCGTAGCCGATAATTACAGTTTCATCTAATAATTTAGCGGTAATGGAAAGCGTTATATTTATACTATTGTTGTTCCCGACCTTTTCGTAACGCGTATCATATCCGACGCTCGAAAAAACAAGCGTTTCTCCGGCCGCCGCTATTATGGAATATTCACCCCGGGCATTGGTAGTTGTCCGGGTGCCGTGCCCATCAATAGAAACAGATACTCCGGGCACAGGAGCATTGCCGGCGTCGGTTACTGTTCCGCTGATCTTTATCATAGTCTTATCCTGTGCATAAGTACTGTTGCTCAGAAAAAACAGCAGCGAAGCTATCAGCGCGCTTAAAAATCCGGCACTCATTCGTTTAGTTAAAGTAGGGGAATTCATATGCAGGTATTTTACTTTTAGAGTTTTGGTTAAATAGTGGTTACAGGTGTTAGTTCGTGTTGTGAAGGAATAGATGCCTGGGCGCCTATTCTTGTTACAGAGATACCGGCTACCCGTGTGGCAAAACGGACTGCATCTTCCATGCTTCTCCCCTGCGATAGTGCCAGTGAAAGCGAGCCGTTAAAAATATCACCGGCTCCTGTAGTATCCACTACATTTACTTTTTCGGCTTTTATCATTCCGGTAAATTCTTCCGTATTCACATAAGCGCCTGCTTCGCCGAGGGTAATGATCACATTTTTCACTCCTCTTTTCTTTAACTGGCTGGCAGCGGCCAGGCAGTTTATTTCATCCGACGCCTTAATGCCCGTGAGCATTTCAACCTCTGTGCTATTGGGCGTAATCAGGTACAATCCGTTTAATACACTGTCGGGCAGTTCCCGTGCGGGAGCAGGATTCAGGATTAATTTTTTATTATGCTTATTGGCCAATGCGGCTACTTCTATAACAGCAGGCAACGGAATTTCCAGTTGCATTAAAAGGATCTCCGCGCCGATAATGCAATTTGCGGCGTGGGCTATATCTTCAGATCCGAGGCCATAGTTTGCGCCGGGAGCCACTACGATACTGTTCTCGCCGTTATCGTCTACATTTATCAATGCTACACCTGAGGCCTGGTTGTTGTGGGTGGTAACATAATCTATGTTCACGCCATCTTTCTCAAATGCTTTTTTAGACTCTTCTCCGAAAATATCTTTTCCCAGTTTGGCAACAAAATATACGCGTCCGCCAAGGCGGGCCACTGTTACAGCCTGGTTAGCGCCTTTCCCTCCGGGGCACATCATAAAATCGCCGCCAATTACGGTTTCGCCTGGCCTGGGAATATGAGGAGTGCGCACTACCATGTCGGTATTGGAACTGCCGATAACAGTAATATACTTTTGAGGCGGAGAGTTTTCGTGTTTGTTTATCAAGGTCGACATATTTTTATCTGTTTAGAACAATCGATTGCGCATTTTGTGCCAATAAAAATTATTTGAGTGCCTTAACGGATTGGCGATGCACAATTGTAGGGTTCAGGAAAATCTGCTCCGGGCGGCCCTTTTCGTTATTCGTGACCATACCGAGCAGCATTTTAGTGCACATTTGAGCTATCTCAGCCACAGGCTGCACCACACTGGTCATAGGAGGATTCAGATAATCGAGGTATTCGGCGTTATCGAAGGTTACCAGCGAAATATCGTCCGGCACAAACAGCCCTTCTTCGCGCAACGCTTTCATGGAACCGAAAATAATCGTATCGCTGAGTCCGAAAATCGCAGTGGGATATTGTTTTCTTTGGAGCAGCAGCTTGGTTTCGAGATATCCGTTTCGCTGCGTGAAATCGTTGCCCACTACGCGGTGATTTTTCAATTTATGATCCTTCATGGCATCGAGGTAGCCCTGTACGCGCTGTATATTAGGCATTACATGATGGGTTCCCTGGATACAAACAATATCTTTATGCCCCGCATCGATCAGGTATTTGGTAATATCATAGGCGCCTTTATAATTATGCGTGGCCACACAAGGGAGGATGGAAGAAGGAAAATAACGGTCAACGCAAACGACCGGAATTCCATTATTATATATATGCTCGAGATGTGCAGCCTGTTTGCCCGACGGCATCACCAGCAAGCCGTCGATGCGACGGTCATTCATCAGGTTCACTACTTCTATTTCTGTATTTTCATCGTCGCTGCAATCGGTTAAGATAACGGAATAGCCACTTTTGCGCAATTCGTGCGTGACAACGCTGGCAATATTGGAGAAGAAGGGATTTGAAAGGTCGGGTACCACCAGGCCGATAAGATTACTTTTCTTTAAACGAAGGCTTACTGCGGTATGATTGGGACGATAATTATGTGCACGCGCAACTTTCATGACCTGTTGCTCTGTTTCCTCACTAATCCTGTATTGGCGTGAGAGCCCGTTCAGCACTCTCGAAACAGTCGTCGTGGAAACATTCGCTTCCCGTGAAATGTCCTTAATGGTTATAGAGGTCGTCACTATTTTTGCGCAATCGTTTGTCCAAATGTAAATAAATTAATTGCATACTACCAACTTTTTTTAAAAAAATTATTGCCGCAGGATATCATTATCTAAGCCGTGTGCCGTCCAATTCTCCTGTCTCTATGTAATGATTTTACCGTAATACCGGTACTCTAAAATATAATATACCATCCGTATCTTGCATTCGTGAACAAAGCCAGGCGACACGAGTTAAAGATGCTTAAATACAAAAGGCGGCTATATAATATGGCGCGGCCCTTTGCCTTGTATGCCCTGGAGAATCCCAGGGGAAGCGTCAATGGGATAAAGTTTAACTTTTGTGGCTTCAGGACTTCCGGGAAACCCTGTTCCTGCACTCTCTGTTCTCCCGTAAAATACAAGCGGGCTGTGATGAAAAGAAAAAGCTTTGACCTCTCCCGGCCCGTCCATGCACACGCAGAATTTTCCAATTAAAGTGCAACAATCCTATTTTGTGCCGGGCAATACAAGGCTGTTAAAAAAAGCACGGCCAAACCTTCCCTGCTGGTGCTGGCCAGTCTTCTATTCGAAAAAGCCATTGCTATCGGGCCGCCTTTTGGCATTAATTGAATCCGGTTGGAGGTAAGAACGGCCATTGATTAATAAAGTAAAATCGATAACAGATAAAGCCCCAAATAAGGAAGGTCTTACACCATCCGGCTTAAGGTCGTCCGGACTATATTGTTCTGCGAAAGAACCATTAGCCTTTACGATATCCCGCAAGGTGGCTTCCATTAATTGTACGGCCTTTTTTGTATAACCATGCTTGATCAGCCCATAAACAGTAAACGAGAGATCGGGATATTTGGGCATTGAAAATCCAGCAAAAGGCTTTGCCGGGTCAAAGTACAGGTCAAAAAGATCCATCATGCTCTTTAAGTAATCTCCTTTCAACAAAGGCTGTAAATTCAGCCCTGTAGTGATCCATAATGCGTGCCCACTCGTTCTTTTACCGGTTTCCAGATTTATCGTTTGCGAAGGCCTAACACCGGCATTGGGCCAGAACCATTTTAAACAATCGTTGTAGAACTTTTTGTGTTTGAATTTCCATTCTTCCAGCTCATCATATTTACCCAGTATAGCAGATATAGTCATCATATCATTGATGTCTGCCAGAGCGGAAAAAGTAAATTCGGCATCTTTGAGATTTTCATCAGGTCTCAAATCACCATATACCCAATGCACTATACGCAAGCGCCAGTTAAAATACCTGGTAAGCGCAGGATAGACTTCTTTTAAAGCCGATGTATCGCCAGAAAGACGATATAATAAAAGAGCAGTTTGGGCTTTGCGGGAAGGCAGACTTTCACCACCGAGCATACCTGTACTATCGACGAGCGACATCAGGCCTTTGAAAGCATCCCAGGCAGTTTGCGGATCGATGTATGCATAAAATTGTATACCCAAAAAGCTCTCCCAGGCGGCGGAAAAAGGAGCCCTGACTTCCCCCTCATCCCACAATGAAGATTTTCCGGTACAGATCTGGGGATACGGATAAACTTCATCGTCTTTAGGCAAAACATTCTGGATGGTAAAAACCCAGGCTTTATAATAAACCTGCCGCAACTGTTCCGGGGTTACTCCATCCCGCCTGATTTCTGAAAGTTCAAAATTATGTGGATGTGGAATTTTTACCAGCAGGTCATCCCAGTACTTTTCTCTTAGCTTTAGTTTGGCGTTGGTATCCTTGTTTTTTATTGGAAGTTCCGTCCTGCTCACTAACCTTTCAACTGTTTCCCTGTTATCAGCAAAGGACACAGAAATAACTATCGAATCATTGGTAATCTGATCACGAATATTCAGCCCCCAGCGATTTCTATTTTTTACAAAATTTGTAACCGGCAAACTGAACATTATACAATACCTAATATTGTTATTATCTACAAAAATCTTGTTGTCCTTAAATTCGATTTCCCCATTGTAGTTTCCCGAAAAGGAAAAGTTAGCGCCAATCTTAGATGAAAATTCAATTTTCCTGACTATGGTATGTTCATCATATAAAAAGTCAATTCCTTTTAACTTTGCGGAATCTGCATATTCGGCAAAAAAAGGTAAAACATGAGGCATCCATTCGGTTTCATATTTTACAGCCTGTCCCCTTGATGAATCTTCTAACACTTCCTGAGTATTATTATAGTTATGAACAGTCAACAGATCACTCACCGAGCGGCTAAAGCGGGTTGAGGGGGCTTTACCTTTCTCATTTTTCTCAGTGGACAGGTATGCGACGTTCAAAGGCATCGTTGCCCGGTTACTGTATTCCGCGGCAGATAACTTAGAAGAAAAATCAAAGAAGTTTATGACCACTCTGGAAAAGGGTAAGCTTAAATCTCTTCTTTGATAGTCGCCCGATTCTTTTAGATCCCTGCTTTTGGGAGTATTTGAATTTTTTTGTGCAAAAAGATTCTCACCGCACAACAAAAAAAGAGGAAGGACAACAATCAATAATGTATATCGAATTACAGATTTCATCATTTAATGATTATGCAACTACTAGTTAGCGCTAAAATTTTAGTTTTCAAATATTCTAACCATTAAGAGAATAGAGAGAAATTTTTGATTCCTCTCTATTCTCAGGGGACGAATGTCAATTTTGTTCTTCTCTTATCGAAGTTATGTCCACAAAGGGATTGGATATGTCTTAGTAATACCAAACAAGTGTATTGACTGCCGGTTTATCAGAGCCGTCAGCTCGAAGTATTCCATACGCTCCCTCGTTCCCGCTAACTCCGGGATAGTCCCACAAGCACCAGGGGCTAGTGCCCCAAATGCCCCCAGATTCGCTTACCGCATCCATTACGTTCTTGTAGATTTGATTTTGATTCGCCTCGCTGTTGCTGTTTGTACCAATCCCATATTCACCTATGAAAATCGGTTTGCCCGGCCACTGGCTCTTAACATCAGACAGGGTCGTGTCTATATGACTTTTGGAACCTCCGCTGTATTCATGGTATTGATAAATATCCGGAGATACCCCGATACCCTTAAGTTCGTCTCCACGCCATGCCATACCAATCGTCAGATCTTGTGTCGTCAATGTCTCAGCATAATCGTACATTGTTTTTACATAAACACCCATGTTTGCAGACCAGTTTTGATTTGGATCGGGGTCTGCGTCGGGTTCGTTGATGATGTCCCAGGCCAGTATCCGCGAATCGTTCTTGAGCGGAGTGATAACAGAGTTGAACCAATTCCTGGCGTAAACGATATTCATTGTGCCATGGCGAATAGTTGACTTGTCGACATCGAAACAAAGAATTGCTTTTATACCGTTATTGTTGCATGCGGTAAGGAACTTGCCGAGCTTATCCATCATGTTTGCTGTAGCCTTCCAATCTGATTGGTACCAGTACTGGTCAGCAGTGGGAATCACCGTCAGGAAAGTGCGAATTGTGTTAATTCCCAAAGTTTTCATTTTTGCACAATCAGCATTATACACACTGACAGGACACTGACTCCACATCATGCCGCCGCCCCAAGGGTAGTCCTTAGGATAGTAATTGATCGCTTTAACATTCCAATACGCATGGTGCAGCGGTGATCCGGCTTTCAATACAGGGGTGGATATATCATCCGGATTGCTTTTACATCCGTTCCCCGTTACAAGAAGCCATACAAGCAACGGAGATACGCATGCGAAATATTTTTGTTTACTCATGGTCTTAATTGTGCTTGTGAAATATTGATCTGCTTATTCCAACATTTTCTTTCACGTGTGCATTATTTTTTCGATCAAATCGCACGATTTGGCTAATAGTCTGGTCAGAAAATAAACACCTCACTGCAACACCGTTATTTTATTGCCGATTCGCTTGCAAATGTTTTCACCCATCCCAATGTTAATGGTTGCGTGGAGCCCTCTACGGCTAATTGAACATTGGTCGTTTTCTCCCCTGTCCAGGCAGATATGTCCCTGAAATCCCAGTAATACACTTTTGAGCCATCAGGCATATTTTTGATCCCCTTCGCAAGTGATCCTCTTGCCACTACATCAGCAGCGCCATCGTACATTTTTAAAAGCCATTTATCCGCTGGCGGAGCAGTAAAGACTTTTATTGCCAGGATCGGGAAAAGATCAACGTCATAGTTAACGTTATTCTTTGCGAAAATTCCGTAGCCGTCTATTGCTCCCATAGTGATCCGCACTTTACCAGGCTCTAAAAAGTCCGTAGTGAAATTGTATTTGGTATCCCATGCGTCCAGGGCAGACATATCGGGGAACAACTCGAACAAACGGCCCTCTTTATTAATATCTTCATCAGCAACCGATGCAACATCTTTAAATGTTCTTATCCAACCAAACACAAGAGGTTGCGTGGATCCTTCCACCGCAATTTGTATATTGGTGGTCTTTTCTCCTGTCCAGGAAGATATTTGTGTAAGATCCCAATAATATATTTTAGAGCCGTCGGGAAGATCTTTAGTGCCCAATGCCTGAGAACCCCGGGCAACCACGTCAACCGATCCGTCTCCCAATTTGATCAGCCATTTATCAGCAGGCGGAGCGCCGAAAACTTTAATTCCCAAAATAGGGAAATCGGAAACATTATAAGTTGCATTGTTCTTTGCGAAAATTCCATAGCCATCAATAGATCCCATGGTTATCTTTACTTTTCCCGGCTCCTGGAATTCAGTGGTAAAATTATATTTGGTTTCCCAGGTATCTAAAGCAGATGCGTCTTCAAAACTCTCAAACATACGACCTTCTTCCACACCGGGTGTACCATTATCGCCCGAACCATCATCCACTACTTCTATGGGAATAGTTGCGCTATAATTGTACCTTCCATAAGCGTTGCCTGTTTTGGCTGCAAGCCTTAAGTAAAAAGTTCCAGAACCCGGCGCTATTATTTTATCTGTAAACTCACCGGTGGTTTGCGTTGGCTTTTTAACTGATTTGATATTGTCTTTCTGGCTTACCCTTGGAATATCATTTAAGAAGATATCCCTTTCAACCATGGCTTCACTCGCTACATTCTTTGTAATTCTGTATCGAACAGTTATTGAAGTACCTTTTTTTGTGACTTCAACTGTATCAAGGCTGAGGAAAGGCGTTACTGTAAAACGGAGCGTATCAACCGAAGTCATTGTTACAGTTTGACGATCCGATGGTACGCCGGCAACTTCATCGAGATACACGTCGTAGTCTCCCGCAAACATCGTCTTATTATCAAAACTGCCATCCTCCCTTGCCCATATACGAATGGGCTCCGGAGTAGCATAGGATTTATCGATAAACACTACCCTCAATCCATTGGGTTGTTCCGTTTCAAATGGCTTGCCCGTAATAGCATCCGTCACGGCGCCTGCAACCGCTTTATCTGGTGCCGGATAATTGTCAATCTTCCTACACGACAAAACCTGTAAGGCAGTCAGAAGAATGAGCAGGTATATTCTTGATTTTATAATGATGTACATAGCTATCGTTTTTAGATCTTGAATTAGTAACCGGGATTTTGAATAAGATTAGGGTTTTTATTAATCTCCTCCGGCTCTATGCGCTGATAATATGCGCGAGAATTAAAGTTCTTGATCGGACCAGGAACCTGTCTTGTGGCAAACCTGTAACCATCCTTTTCTTTTTCGTAATAGGGAAGCAAGGCAAACTCGGCATACTGGCTGACCTTTTGATCAAACACTCTCCAACGGATATAATCCCAGTAACGTTTGTTCTCAAAGGCAAGTTCTATGTTCCGCTCATGACGTAATTTGTCCAGGGTAAGCTGTGCAACAGTTATTGCTGCAACTCCTGCCCTATCGCGAATATCATTCACTGCATCAAGCGCATCAGGAGCATTACCCAGCTCAATAGCAGCTTCAGCATAATTCAGAAGGACCTCTGCATATCGGAACTCCGGCCAGGGAACATCGGAAGAACCCGCATTATACCATTTGTCTGGCGTTGAAGGATTGGGATCGAGGAATTTGCGGATATAAAAACCAGTGGGTGTTTCTTCTGCATAACCATCGATCATACCTGATTTGCCGATGATCTTCATGGATGTTCCGTCATCAAAGCTGATCTCATCTAACTTGTTATTGCTGGTCACTAACTGGCCCTTGTAGTAAACACCTGCACGCACTTCCACCATTCCTGGTTGTGCCTGATTCTCCCATAATGATCCAGGCAGCATCACAGTTGCAGCCAAACGGGGATCCTTACCGGCGAACAGATCAAGTGAAGTGCTGTAATATAAAGGATTGTTTGCTCCGTCAGCAATCGCAAGTTTGGTAAGGGAACCGTCTGTATTTTCAAACTCCTCAACAAAATTCAGCGTGGGCGTGTAACCGCTTCCATAACCGGCATAGCCTGTATAACCTGACGGCAGTGCCCAGTTGTCGAAATTGTGGGTTTTGGCTGGATAAGCAAATGCTTTTTTGAAAATAATTTCAACGTTATCGCCCTTCTTATTGAAAAGCTCTTCGAAATTTTTTTCCTTGTCAGGATTGCCCCGATATAACCGGTAACGTCCGCTGCTCATGATAGTCTGTGCAGCGTCGAGCGATTGTTGAAAATAGCCTGTCGCATTTTCAGCAGGAATGCCTAAAACATCGTTCAGGTTCTGCGTGCCATATTTCGCGATACAGGCAGCATGTAAAGCGGCCCTGGATTTTAGAGCCAACGCTACATATTTGTTGGCACGGTATGCATTGGCCTGAGCGTTTGATTCAGGAAGATCCGCGATCGCCTGGTCGAGCTGAGCCAATACATAATCCCAAATCTCTTTTTCCTTATTTCGCGGCACTTTTAACTGATCGAGGTTGCTACCTGTAAACTCCTGCAGTTCGGTTACCAGCGGAATGCCTCCATATCTTTTCACCAAAGCGAAATAATCGAAAGCAAGCATCCATTTTGCTTCTGCGATTAGCTCTTTTTTGCGTGCTGGCGTAACTGCCGTGACAGGCTCCATCTTTTGAATAAACTCCATGATATTGCGGATACTTCTATACCCGGCGGCATACCAACCTAACCCTGTTCCATCTTCAACCTGTTTGTTTGCGTCTTTTACAAAATATGCTGAACTCATTTCGTCTGTCGAAACCGATAAGAATTTGTCTGACGGGAAATTATTGAATCCTGTATTGGAAGAGTAATTGAAGTCTTCGATCGGTAAACCATCGTACAAACTTGTAATGTATGCATCAATACCCTGCTCGGAAGAAAAAACCTGGTCTTCTGTTACAACATTCAGCGGAGGTTTATCAAGAAAATTTTTCTTGCAACCCATAAGGATCAGAAATAAAACAGATATCTTATATATATTATATATAGCCTTCATCGTAATTCGTTTAAAAAGTTAATACTGCGCCTATGTTGTAGTTCTTATTAATAGGGTAGTTATATCCCCATAAATAATCTCCACGGGCCTCGGGATCTATAATCGATCCGAGGTCCTTTTCTTTCGTCCATGTGAAAATGTTGAACGTATTAACATATACCCGCAACGATTTAATGCCCGTTCTCCCGAACATATTTGCGCCAATGGTATATCCCAACTCAACGCTTTTGAGGCGCATGTAATCGCCATCTTTTAACCAGAAATCACTAACGCGTTTATTATTGTCTGTTCCGTTAAATCTTGTGGAAGGAAATTTGCCCGGGATCCAAGTACTTTTAGGATCAGTTGGATCGGATCGTCTCCACCGGTCAAATTCTGCTGCATACACATTGTTGTTACCACTTCTGAGTGGTTCTCTCCATTGTTCGCCCAGGTAAAAATTATGTCCGGAAGCACCCTGTACCAATACATTCAAGTCAAACCTTTTCCATTGTAAACCCAGTGTTAGTGCATAGTTATAAGGAGGAACATTATTGGCAGTACTTTGCCCTCTGCCGATAGGCTGGATATCATTGTCATCAATGATACCATCGCCATTCAGGTCCTGGTATTTCAGGTCGCCCGGAAGCAAAGTTTTATTACCCTGGTTATCCTGCAGCGGTGAATGTAATATTTCCTCATAGCTCTGGAACTGGCCAATATATTTATAACCCCACCATATATCATTATAGCGTTCCGTTGGGTTTTGCTGCCAGTTCAGTAATGGGTTGTTTGATTCAGCACGTTCAACATGCATTGTTTTTGTGCTGGAATAAGTGAAGTTGGCCTGTACTGTATATCTCACGGCTCCTGCATTCCCGGAAGAACCTAATATGATCTCAAAACCGGAAGTACGGTCGCTGTTCAGGTTTTCTTCCGGCAAGGTTAACCCTGAGCTTGATGGCAGACTTAAAATTCAAAAACCGAGCAATCCATCGCGGTCCCTCCGGAAGAAATCCAACTCAAAATTGAGACGGGAATTCCAGAGCGTTCCCTCCAGACCAACATTTGATGTAGTGGAAGTATACCAGGTGATATTCGGATTTGGTGTTCCTCTGAATGCAACACCACGGGTAACGTCGCTTCCACCTAATATATAGCCTGGCCCGGGATAATTATAACCTACCACCCATTGATACGCATTTGCAGCGGCGTCGTCACCCAACTTGCCAATAGAAGCACGAAGCTTAAGGTCGTTCACAAATGGCAATGCATCCCTGAAAAAATCTTCTCCTGATATCCGCCACGCAGCAGATACTGCAGGGAAGAAACCCCAGCGTTTTTCCGAAGAGAATTTGGAAGAACCGTCATAACGGAAACTCAGATCAACCAGGTATTTTGAAGCAAAATCATAACCCAGTCTTCCTATCACGGCCGCATTAGACGTATTGGTCTCACCCGCATCAACTGTTTGCGTTAAATCAATATTACCTGCGGTTAGCTGATCAATGGGAAGATTCAACTGCCTGCCACCCGATAGTGACCTGTATTGATATTGCTGCTGCTCATATGCCAGCAATGCATTGATCTTATGCTGACCAAAGACATGCTGATAATTTACCGACAATTGTTGCAATGGTCTGATGGCTTTTGAAAATTGTTCGTCAACACTTGATTTACCCAAAACGTTTCCCGGCAGGTATGCATCATTAGCCCGATCATAATAATAGGTTTGAATGGGCTTGCTGAATCCTTTGTAATCATAACCAATGATATCATATGCCATGAGACCCTTAACCTGCAGCCCTGTTACAAAAGGAATATCATACGTGAGAGAAACATTTGTATTGAGCTGGTCATTATAATAACGCTTATATCCTTTGTATTTTTCGTATGTATCGCCAATTACATTCCCAACAGGCTGATTAGGACCTAAAGCATTCAGATAATCGGGATTATTATTTGCATAAATCTGATTAATAGGCGCCATCATGTAAACAGCTTTTAACGCCCCCCACATATCGCCATAGCCGGGAGTATTTTTCTGGTCCTTTATAACTGCAAAAAGCACTTCCGTTTTTAAGCCCCGGGCAACTTCAGCGGTAAGGCTCGTGCGAAAATTATAGCGTTTATACCATAAATCACCCGACCGGAATAAGCCCTGCTGGTCAAGGTAAGAGCCATTGACAAAATACCGGACCTTATCCGATCCGCCGGAGATGCCCATATTATAAGTTTGTGTGGGAGCAGTTTGATTGAACAATGCACCGACCCAGTCTGCATTTGGATAAGCCGGATCAGAACCATCATAGAACTTGGCAATTTCATCGGACGAATATTTCGGGTTCTGTCCTCCGTTTAAAAAGGCTTCATTCATCAGCTCGGCGTACTGGCCCGCATTCGCCACCGGTGCAAAACGCGCAGCTTTCTCCCGGCCGTAGTTGCCAGACAGGCTGAATTCGGGTTTACCTTTCTGCCCTTTTTTCGTAGTGATCAGGATTACCCCGTTTGCCGCGCGGACTCCATATATAGCAGCGGACGCATCTTTCAGCACGGAAATATTTTCTACTTCATTCGGATCTATTTTCTGAAAATTATCGCGCGGAACTCCATCCACAATGATCAGCGGGCTTCCCATACCTCTTATATCAAGCGCCGTTTCAAAGCTACCCGGCTCGCTACTTTGCTGCTTCACCCTTACACCCGGTAAGCGACCCTGCATGGAAAGGCGCAGGTCGGGCGTTTTCGTTTGCAGAAGATCTTTACCTTTCATTGTAACAACCGACCCGGTCACTTCTTCCCTTTTGCGGGTTCCATAACCTATCACCACCACATCTTCAAGGCCAGTGACGGCTGCGGTCATGGTGATCTCATAAATGTTCCCGGCTCCTATAGGCTGTTCATATGGCTGATAGCCAACCCGGCTAACAACCAGGGTCTTTGCCGTTTCAGAAATGATAAGTTGAAAATTTCCATCCTTACCGGAAATAGAACTAACAGAAGATTCTTTTACTTTAATAGTAGCACCCTCAAGTGGATTGCCGGAGCTATCCGAAATATGGCCGGTGATGGTCCGGCCGCCGGACTGTGCAAACAGGCTGAAGGCTGTGAATAGATACAGAACGAAGGCAAACAAACATCGTTTTAACATGATCAGTTAGTTTTTTGACAGTGTAAATCTAACTGAACAGGATACCGAGTCGATGGTCTGTATGGACAAATTACAATACTAAATGGACAAAATCCGGTATATAACCATGAGATATTATATATAATTATCTTGTAATCAGGGATAATCTAAATTTTGGTTGATTCCCGGTATTTTTTGGGTGAATGATGAAATTCTTTTTTGAATTCGCGGAAGAAGTGTGACTGGTTGCTGAAACCCGTCATATAAAAAATCTCAGAGATCGTATGCTGGGTCGACCTTAGGTAGTATGCGGCCTTGTGTAAACGGGTATGCCTGATGAATTCAGTGGGAGTCATCCCGGTAAGGGTTTTGGCTTTCCGGTAAAGTTGCTTTTTGCTGATGTTCATTTTCTTTTCGATCAGGTCGGGGTTCAGCAGCTCCTGGTCGAGATGTTCATTAATAATGTCCATCAATTCCTGTAGAAAAGCACGATCTTCAGGCTCGATGCCGGTGTTGAAACCTTCCGCGCCTGTTTCATTATAATTTTTCAAGAAAGCCTTCAACGTTTCGCGGTAGGCCAGCAGCCGTTTTATCCGCACATGTAAATGTGGGGTATTAAAAGGTTTTGTAATATAAGCGTCCGCACCGGCCTCATAGCCAGAAGTTTTTTCGTCGGCATCCGTTTTAGCGGTCAATAAAATAAATGGGATATGACAGGTTTCGGAGGTTTCTTTGACTTTATTGCATAGCTGGATGCCGTCCATATCCGGCATCATGATATCACTGATGATGATATCCGGCAGAACCCTTTTCAGTATTTCAATGGCTTCCCTTCCATTCTCCGCTTCATATATATTATATAACTCCTCCAGTGTATCCCTCAATAGAAATCTGAGCGATACATCATCTTCCACAATCAAAATGCTTTTGCGTTCATCTTCCTCCAGGTCACTTAGCAATGAGCGTTTATTGTTCTCGGACGGCGAACGTTGTTTTTCGTTGGCATCCACTTCGGTTGCTGAGCGAAGGAGATAGGAAGGTATCTCGGGCCGGGGGAAATTGCTCAACATGCTCGCAGAGCCGGTTTCTTCCATGAGCGGTAAATTTACCGTGAACCGGATAGTTTCATTCATCTCTTCAACTGTGATCTTTCCTTTCAATAACTTCACCAATTCGCGGGTAAAGGAAAGACCAATACCCGAACTCTTTCTAAAGCCATCAGTTTCCTCAATGACATAGAATTTGTCGAATATTTTTTCAAACCGGTCTTTCGGTATATGACCCGGGTTCTCGAAATACATTTCCAGATTTCCATCACTCCCCAAACCGAGTTTTATCACTATTTCACCAGTGCCGGTTTGAGTATGTTTTATGGCGTTGGACAAAAGATTATATACGATCTTCTCCCATTTGTCCTTGTCAGTAATAAAGTTTATGCCTGGCTGGATAGACGTTTTAAGAGTGAGTTTTTTTGCCTCTGCATAAGGAATAAATAATTCAACAATATTTCCCAACAATTGGGAAACATCAATGCTATGTGTAAAAATCCTGAGATGGCCATGTTCTGCCCGCCTGAATTCAAGCAGTTGCTGAACGAGGTAAGTAAGTTTAGCGGCCTGCTGCTGAATGAGGGATAGAAAATACTTTTTTTCCTTCTCCGGCACAGTTTTTACATCCCGTCTATGCTGATAACGTTCAAGAGAACCGGTTATAAGAGTAAGCGGCGTCTGTAATTCGTGCGCAACATTGGTAAAAAAATCAAGTTTCTCCTGGTGAAGTTCCTGGTCCTTTGATCTAAGGGCGTGTTCCAGCACCAGTTGGTTCTTAATTGCAATCCTGCTTTTTCGATACCGGTAATATATATAACATCCGGTAAGCAGCACTAATATATACGCAATAAGAGCGAACGTGCTTAAGGCCGGGTAGGGCTTAACGCGAAGGGCGAAAACAGTTGATCCCGGGGTCCAGGTTCCGTCACCAGGTGACCATTTGATATTTAACCTGTAGTCGCCTGGTGGAAGGTTGCCATAGGAAATTCTGCCTTCGTTTCCAGCACTTTTCCATTCTTTATCGAATCCTTCCAATAAATAGTTAATTACAACCTTTTCGGTGTTCAGGTAAGTCAGCGGCTGAAGGCGTAAGTGGAAGAAATTGTTCTCTCGTTTGGTGCTGTAGAAGTCTACGTTTTCTCCGTTCGAAGTGTGGGACATAATCTGTAATCCATCCTCCATTATCTGCTTATCGCCAACGGTCAACTCCGAGACCAGCAGGTTGAAATTCAAATTCGGAACCTTAATCTCGTCAGGCCGGAAATAGTTAAACCCGTTTATCCCTCCGAAAAAGACATATCCGTCATCATTCTGCCATACACTGCCATCGCTGAATTCGTTGCTCTGCAATCCGTCTTCCTCCCGGAAAGACATAATCATTTCCTGTTGCCCACCGCTTATTTTTACAATTCCGCCATTTGTACTACACCAGATATTTCCCGCGATATCGGATGTTATGGCATGTACAGTGTTATTCGGCATTTCGTTTTCCGTAGTGAATGAAACGAAATGGGGTTTGTTTGCGCGTGAAGCTGCCGGTTCATATGTTTTATTCAACCCATAGCTGGTGCCGACCCATAGGTTACTGTCGCGGTCAAGATGAAGCGATAAAACATCATTATGAGAAAGGCTTCCGGGATACCCGAACGCTTTAAAATGCCTGAAAGATCCGGTTTTCCGCTCAAAAAAACTCAAGCCACCATATCTGCACCCAATCCATATGCCATGGTCACTTCCAAAGACAAGGGAATAAATAATATCATTTGCAGGGCCGGAGGAGCCGCCATCAAAAACATATGCCTTATAACTATCGATCGCCCATTTGTACATGCCCATTCTTCTCAGTTGCAGATGAATTAGTCCGTACCCACTGGTTCCAAGCCATATTGAGCTATCCGTATCCTGGAGGATGGCATAAACCGATTCGAAATGGTATTTATTTGCTCCCTGTATTTCATTCCACTGAACAAAGCGCCTGGTTTGGGGATCATAAAGCGTGAGCCCGGTTCCATCTGTCCCTATGTAGACAATATTGTCAACCCCTTTATGTATCGAATAAACAGCATTGTTATTTAATCCTTTTACCGTTCTTGCATGCACAATATTATATTTATTCGAATGAGTATCGTATGGTATCGATAATATACCATTTCCTTTGGTTCCTATCCACAATTCATTATTAACTTCGCAGAATGCACGAACCTGTTTATTCGAATAATTGGCCGGATTAAAAGTATTTACTTTAAAAAACTGCTGGCCCGGCGAAACTTTTATTATGCCGTTCCCGTCTGTTCCAAACCATAAGATGTTGCCAGAACCTTTTATAATAGAAGAAATATGAAGGTTGGCGAAAGCATTCAGGTGTTCGTTAAAATATGCCGATTGTTGAAAGTCCTTATCGAGCACGATCAGTCCGCGATCTTCACAAGCTAAAAAATAGTATCCATTATAATATTCAATTGCTTTAATCGGTTTTGCAATCTCAGAAAGCATTTTATACCTATGACCGGTAATTCCAAAGAGCGTTTGTTTATTGTTCAGGAAAAACAAGCGCCCATTAGCGCTAAAAAGATTTATAACATCCGCAGCGACTATCGTATTTGTCAGGAAGTCACCCTGCCTGGATATTGAGAACGACAAGTTCCCCGTTCGATCCATTATCCATAATTTCCCTTCATCATCAAAGAATATGCGCTGGACATCTGATTCACTGACGGCAATCCGGCAACGCTTGAATTCGTCCTTTTTTTCGTCATACTTAAAAAAGCCGATACTCTTTGCAAAGCAGTATATGTTACGTTTCTCGTCAAGCGCCAAAAAAAACTGATCTTCTGTTATATGACGAATTCCTTCCTTTGGATAAAAATAGTTTCGTATGCTTCCGGTTTTTTTTGTGATCCTGCTTATACCTTCAATCGTTGCGACCCAGATATTCTTTTTACCGTCCTCGGCAATTTGTTGAATTAAGTTATTACCGATCGACTTTCCTGCATCGGATTCCTTATAATTATAAACGCGAAAGGAAGACCCGTTGTACATATTTAGTCCGTCCCAGGTGGCAATCCAGAGCAAACTGTCAGAATCCTGAAAAAGGGAATTTACCGAACTGCTCGACAGGCCGCTCTTGCTGTCCAGCAGCGACAGAGTATAGGAAGGCCGCTGAGCAGCCAGTACGAAGCGAGAGGAAAAAAGCAGTAAAAGAACCGCTCTGGTGGCAAGTCTTTGCAGCATAACGTTTCGAAGTCGCCGGTGGATAATAGATAAAACCGGTTTTCTTCCTCAACAAATATATAAGATTTTGTAGCCTTCCCGGTAAATGAAGGCTACAGATCCCTGATGAATGTTTTCAATTGTTCAATGGTGTTTCCAAACAATTCAAGTAGCTGATAACTATACTATTATATGTTTTCAAAATCAGCATTTATCCTGTCTTTAATTATTTCTATCCATGCAAATCAAACCTCTCATATTATTTGGGAACATAACATTGCCGTTAAAAAATTGTACAATTAATTATTCCATTCTCGGCGGCGTTATTAAAACAGGTATCGTTGCGTGCCGTATAACATATTCAGCAACAGAACCGGTAAGCATTCTTCCAATTGCAGAGCGGCCGTGGGTTCCCATTACAATCACATCCGCTTCCCATTCTTTGGAGATATTGATGATTTCATGTTCGGGAAATCCTTCCGGGGTAAACCGCTCAATCTTTTCAACACCGTTATACAAACGTATATACTGATCAATCGTTTTTTCTGCCTCGTTTAATAAAACAGTTTGACTTTGCTGCGGCGTAATGCCGAGATCGGCGTTTACTACTTCTTTCGATTTATCTACCACATACAGAAGTCCGATCGTAGCTCTCAATTCATGAGCCAGGGAGAAGCCAACTTTTGCAGCCTTCATCGAATGGGCGCTATTGTCAATGGCTACCAATATTCTTTTATATTTCATTTCACAATATTTAAGTTATTTATTTAACAATAGTCATTCCTGCCAATGTTGAAAACAACCCTACAACAACACTGAGTAGAATATACAAAATGAAATAGGTATAATTCCCCTGTCTGAATAAACTGATGCCCTCGTATGAAAAACTGGAGAAAGTTGTATAACCGCCGCATAAACCTGTTATAAGGAAAAGCCTCCATTCCAACGTAATCGCCGAATACTTACCGGCAAGACCATATAACAACCCGATAACAAAACAGCCCGATATATTCACCAGGAAAGTACCGGCAGGAAAAGTAACATGAACCAGCCTACTCACCCCAAGTTGTACGAGATAGCGACACACGCTACCGATACCTCCTCCAAGCCATATGATCAGTATTGCTTTCATTTTCTTTTATTCAACATCCCAAAATTCTACCTCTTTAAAAATTACCACTTTTTCCCGTAGCGAATCCTGATGCTTCAGGAAAAATGCTTCCAGCTTTTCTCTTTTATCTACCAGTTCAACACACATGGCCAGTTTTGAGTTATCGCCTTCCACACTGAAGGAAATAATTTTTCCATCTGTTGTAAAACTGGTGTGTGTACTGTGAGCAGATGCGTTAATAATTCCTTCTTTTCTTGCTTCCTGAATCAGGTGCATATACGTTGATTTGGGAAACAATTTACGAAAGAGGCTTTTTGTACCGTGTTGTACTTTATGTGCCGGTGCTATATAAATTTCCAGCTTGCCCAACGAATGATGTTTGACTTTCTTTACCATAATTTTCTGCTTTTGATACGTTTTTGTCTCACTTCATGTAACGTTTCATTAGTGTGATGATTTAATCTATTTACTTTGGAAACCCCTACTCTCTGGGCATGATAAATACCGGAATGCCCACTGAAATAATATGCAGTAAAGCAAGCCACTGCATAATAGAGCGCGTTGTCCGCACCAAACAACTCTACACCCATGATAGTACAGGCAATAGGGGTATTGGTAGCACCGGCAAACACAGCAATAAAACCAAGCCCTGCCATCAGGTCAACCGGCGCACCTGTTAGGGTGGCAATCGTGTTGCCCAGCGCTGCACCGATAAAAAATAAAGGAGTTACTTCGCCGCCTTTAAAACCAGTTCCGAGAGTGATGGCGGTGAACAGCAATTTCCAAAGCCAGCTAAAATAGGTTGCCCCACCAGGTGTAAAGCAGGTGGTAATTGAAACAGCATTGGGGTCGGGATTAGTTACACCCAGGCTTAAATAATCCTGTGTGCCCAAAATGTAGGTGAACGCTATGATGATAAGACCACCTACGGCAGGAATCAGCCATTTTATCCTGATCCATCGGTTGCCATAATTTTTAATGGTATGAGAAAGTTCGGCAAACATATAACCTGCCAATCCGAACGCTACACCGGCTATGATCGCCTCGATAAGCAGCACGAAGTTGAAATGAAAATATCGAAGGAAGACAATCCCCTTTTCTGTGAAATTAATGGTGTAATGGGTATGATGAATGCCCCAGGCAGAGCAAACAATATCCGCCAGCACGCTGGCAATAAAGCAGGGCATCAAAGCATCATGCTTTATCCTCCCCAATGCCAACACTTCCAATGCGAAAATAGCACCTGTAATGGGTGTCCCGAATACCGCGCCAAATCCTGCCGCAATACCGGTCATCAGTAAGGTTTTTACATCTTCCTCTGACAGTTTTAATCTTTTGGCAAAAAATTGAGCAAGACTGCCTCCTATCTGAACGGCTGTACCTTCTCTGCCTGCAGATCCGCCAAACAAATGTGTAATAACTGTTGTAAGCAATACCAGGGGAGCCATCCTGAACGGCACACCACCTCCGGGATCATGAATTTCATCCATAATGAGGTTATTGCCACCTTCTGCATTTTTACCCGAAACTTTATAAACAAAATAGATCAATATGCCGGCCAGCGGCAAGAAAAAGAGTAGCCAGGGATTTGCAAACCGGAAGTTTATGGCTTTGTCCAGCAGCCATAAAAAAAGTGCAACGAGAGAGCCTACCGTTAAAGAAACAGGGAAAACTAAACAGGTCCATTTAAAAAGGTAAGAAACAATAAAAACATGTTCAAAGGAGGTCTTTAGCCTTTTCATTCCTACAAATTATAAATTGAATATCAGATAAATCCAATAATTTGTAGGCGCCATTAGCTCAAAACGATGAGCGGTTCAATTAGGAAGACACCATTTCCTTTACCGATAAGAACACAAATGTAGTGTAATCTTTAATAAGTTCTTTTATTATCAGGGTGCTGCTATTATATCGAAATCAAAGAAACCGTTTAATATTTATACCCTTTGCAAAACTGTTGGAGGAAAGAAAGTCTCAAAAGGGCTTACAATAGATGTAAATGCTATCAGCATTTGTACCATGATTGAGCAGATCCGAAAAAGCAAAACCCGCTCTGGGAGCGGGTTTTAGCTATTTTTTAAGCGGACCGGACGGGACTCGAACCCGCGACCTCCGCCGTGACAGGGCGGCATTCTAACCAACTGAACTACCGATCCAAACTATTAAGAAGAATATTTACAGGCTGAGAAATCAACCACCTTAAATACTCCTTATTATTACGTTTCAACTTTTTTTCCTGTATCAATGCCTCTGATTTGGTACTAAACTCCTGCACAAATATCAACTTCCATGGACGTAATGCACGGGTAAATACACTTTCACCATTATTGTGCCGTTCCAATCGCTTTTGATAATCTCCGGTAACCCCTTTGTAAAAGTCACCGTTCACCTCACTTTCCAAAATATACACATAATACATTAAAGAACTCTTGAGTTACCCCGGACTCGAACCCGTCTCGCCTCAGGCGAGATGACAGGGCGGCATTCTAACCAACTGAACTACCGATCCATCCAGAATGTGCAAAGCCATTCTTCAAATGGACGGCAAAGATAAGGGAACACAGATATAGTTTGAAAAAAGTAGGTAAAAAAATCTCGCTCGCCCAACTACCCCCGGCAAACTGAAAAAGCCTTACATCCAACCCTTCCAAGGATTCTCAAACCGGCCCAGCCGGCTAAACCGCTTTTTTGTTACTTTACCCCTCTCATCACGAAATCACTAAAATGATTACCATCATCCTGTCCATATTTGCCGCTTTTATCCTCGGTTTCTCCATCGCGTGGTTCCTGGGAAGACAATCCCTTATCGTTGACCTCAACTACAAAACCGCACAATTGCAGAAACAGGAAATTGAAATACAAAATTTTGGAAAAAAATTCGAGGCAGAATTTAAGAACCTCGCCCAGGACATCCTCGACGAAAAAACCGAAACGTTTAATAAATACCAGGAAAAATCCCTCTCCGATATTCTTACTCCCCTCAGGGATAACATAGACCAGTTCAGGCAGGAAATCGGCAACCGCTACGACAAGGAAAACCATGAACGTATCAGCCTGAAAGAACAGATCCGGTTAATTACCGAAACGAATAAGCTGCTCTCCCAACAAGCCTCCGACCTCACCAATGCCCTCAGGGGACAGGTAAAACAGCAGGGCAACTGGGGTGAAATGATTCTCGAAAGCATCCTCGAATACGCCGGCCTCACAAAAAACCTGCATTATTTCGTTCAGCAGAAGATCAGCGACGAAGAAGGCCGGTCCTTTCTTCCCGATGTAATTGTAAAATATCCCGATGGCCGCAATATTGTTATCGATTCAAAAGTGTCGCTGGTTCACTATGAAGAATATTGTAAATGCACCGATAAGAATGAACAGGAAGCCAGCCTGGAACAATTAGTTCATTCGATCTATAACCATATCAATAATCTGAGCAGCAAAGAATATCAGCAAAAGACCGATGCGCTGGACTTCGTTATGCTTTTTATTCCCGTGGAAGGCGCATATATCACCGCCATGCAAAACGATACCGGTATATGGCGCCATGCATATAAGAAAAAGGTGCTGCTGATAAGTCCTACCAATTTAATTCCCGCTATGAAGCTCGTTTACGACCTGTGGAAGAAAGATAATATTAACAGGGATGCCCAGCTGATCGCCGCAAAAGCAGTCAAAATCTATGAAAAGCTGGCTGCTTTTGTTGGGGATTTTGGAAAAGTAGGCGCCTATCTGGAAAAGGCGACCCTTGTTTATACGGATGCAGAGAAAAAATTATATACGGGAAAAGGCAATCTGGTTTCGCAGGCCCATAATATGAAATCAATGCTAAAGCACGATAAACCTGCCCGCGATCTCCCGGCCCCGATGACAGAAGAGGGATTGACAGAAGATGAGGCTCCTGAATTACCTCTCGGGAAAATAAAGCTGGAAGAGGGCCCCGCCCTGTAAAGAACTCAGTGCACGCACATACCCGCCATGATGCTCCATCACCCTGCGCACGATAGAAAGCCCTACCCCGCTGCCCGTGTACCGGTCGCGGCTATGTAACCGGGTAAATACATCAAATATTTTCTCGGCCTGCGAGGGCTCGAAGCCGATGCCATTATCCTGAATCTCTACTACATCGAATTGTTGTGATAACTCCATGGGGGAAAGCGGCAGATCAATGTCTATGCCCCGCACACGCCTGCAGGTGATATTGATAACCGGCGCTCCGCCGGGTTTCCGGAATTTTACCGCGTTATTAATCAAATTATACAGCGCCTGCCGCAATTGCGATTCATGCCCGTAAATAAATATATGCTCATCAAAATTTATCGTGGCATGGCTGTTTTTTATCTGCACCTCGAGGTCGCCCATCACCTGGCGGATGATTTCCGACAGGTCAACTTTATCCATGATCGCAGGAGCTATGCTCGTCTGCGCAAACGTAAGGAGGTCATCAATAAGCGTGCTCATGCGTGTTGCCGCCTGCCGGATCTTTTCAACATACTCAATGGCCTCGTCAACATTGCCGGGCGATTTCAACTTTCTGGAAAGCAGTTCTGCAAAGAAATGCACCTTGCGGATCGGCTCCTTCATATCATGGGATGCCGCATACGCAAACTTTTCAAGGTCACCGTTTGAACGCTCCAGCTCACTGTTCATTTGCGTAAGCTCCGCATTGGCCTGCGCCAGTTCGTTGGTCCTGTCTTTCACCATCGCCTCCAGTTTGGTTGCAAACTGTCTCGTGGATTCTTCGGCCTGCTCTATTCTTTGCCTTGCCTTCACTTTCTGTGTCGCGTCATTTACCGTAACCATGATTCCGGAAATTTCACCGCCTGGCTCAAACAAAGGGGCATATTCATAATCAAAGTAAAATGCCTGCATACCATCATCGCCGGCGATCAGCGCATACGATTCGATTTCGCGATGCACTTTTCCCGTTTTCCATACCTGTCGCAATAGTTCCGGATATTTCTGCGAGTGCAGTTCAGGAAACACATCGAGCACTTTCTTTCCAAGAAGATCTTCCTTCCTTTTTCTCCAGATTGTTTCGACCATCATCCTGTTAGCTACTTCTATTACAAATTCAGGCCCCCGGAAAATGGTCATGGGAACGGGTGATTGCATTACCATATACCTAAATTGCTGTTCCGTTTCTAGAAGACTCTCCCTGGTTCTGACAATCGAAGTAACTTCGTTGACTGCCACAATTAGTCCCCGGATATTGCCATTTTGTTCGCGTAATGGCTGGCAAACGAATGTGAAATAAGCGAGTCCGGAATTTCCAAAACGGTTTAACGTTATTGGAAATTCGGTGCCGTAATAGGGAACACCGGTTGCAAACACCTGCTTCATCAGAGGCTCAATGGCTTCCCGTATTTCAGGCAATGATTCAAACAAGGGATGACCCGTAAACTGCGAAGCAGGCCGGTCCACTATTTCCAGGTAGCGGTCATTGGCCATTTCCACGATAAACTCCGGCCCCCGGAGAATGGTGATGCCCACAGGAGCCTGCTGCATGATAGCCTGAATATCCTCGCTGGGTAGACGCATAAGAGCACGTTTACAATCGGCAGGACAATTTACCAACATTATCTTTTTATTCCCACATTATCATATATCAATGCCACATCCATCGATAATACAATGGTATCTATATGCAAAACATCATTGACAGACCGTAACACTTCAAACTTCCAGCAGTCATCCGCCTGCCTCCTCGCTGCTCTTATTCGTATCTTTTCCGAATCGATCATAATATATTCCTTCACCGATTCCATCTGCATATAGTAAAATTGCTTGCGGCCGAGATCATAGTCCCTGGTGGCCGCAGACATAACCTCGATGATAACAGCGGGGTTGCTGAACGTGTTTTGCATATCTTCGAACCGATCTGTACCGTTGCAGAAAATGGTTATATCGGGATAAAAAAAAGATTGTGCCAGCGTAGCGGCAATGCGCAGATCCCCCGAAAGTACCTCGCAACGCCTTCCTTTGAGAAAGGAAGATATTTCGCAAAAAACGTTAGAAAAAACGCGGGTATGCTGCAGGGTTGCCGCCTGCATTATTATAATTTCACCTTCCGCATATTCATGCTTTAACTCCTGGCGGTCTTCCCATTCCAGAAACTCTCCCGGCGACATGATCGGCAAATATCTTATTGCCGCCTCCTCCAGTATGATTTTTTCCTCATTCTTCATAACCGTTGATATCTGTCAAGAGCAGCAAATTACCCGCCATACAAACACCGGCCAAGGTCAAAAATGGAAATGAGAATGTTTTTTAGCGGTAATAATATGTGCAAATAACTTTCATCCGTTTACCGCATTACTCGGGCAAATACAGTAAATTGAATTAATTAAATTACTTTTTATGGGAATGCTGAAAGATTTCAAAGATTTTGCTCTCAAAGGGAACGTTGTTGATCTTGCAATAGCCGTAATTATCGGTGCTGCTTTTTCCGCCATAATATCTTCCCTGGTAGACGACGTGATCACACCCCTGCTGCTCACCCCCGCGCTGAAAGCAGCAAATGCCGAGGATCTTGATAAACTGGCCTGGGGCGCAGTTAAATACGGTAAGTTCCTGGCCGCAGTGATCAAGTTCATTATCATCGCATGGATACTCTTCCTTTTAGTACAGGGTATGAAAAAGCTGGAACGCAAACAGCCTCCGCCACCCGCTGAAGCACCGCTCTCCACTACAGATAAGCTGCTCACCGAAATTAATGAAAAGCTGGCGCGCAGGCCGCTGTAAAACAGCGCTGGCCCCTCTCATTTGAAAATCTGGGATTATATCCTTCTTAACAGGAGATACAAAATGAAGCCGCCTCTATTAATTAATGGGGTGGCTTCATTGTTTAATCATTCATACGGCCACAGGGAAATTCTACGCCAGCATCGTAATCCTGCTGACGCTATGTTCCCGGGGGACGGCCTGCGAGTCGCCCCATCCGGCAGCAAGCCGGATTCGCTCCTCCTGCTGAAGGTCCAGCTTTTTAATTTTACGGAGAGACCAGTTGATGCCTGATTCGATATCGTCGATTTCGAGCTGATGACTTTTTGCCTGCATTTGCAGGAATGCGCGCCTTTGTTTGTTGCAGGTCTTTAGCGCCATTTCGTTCCGGCAAAGCTGAAGCTTCTCCTGCTCCGCGCTCAACCTTAGCCGCATAAAATCCAGGGAGTGGCAGTAAGGAGCTTTAAGCCCGGAGTAATAATCTTTTATGGAATCGACCTGGTTCGAAGCGATAGGAGATTCGGCCAACGGCTCTTCATGTTTACCAGGTAAGGAAGAAGTTAAGACTGTAAGGCTCATATCTTTAAAAGATGAGTGTAATAACTAAACTTTCGAATTTTAGATAGGAGAAAGGAAATAAAGGGGATTACTCACAGGTTAAAGAAGAGAACCGCTTTCAAATTAATAAAACTTTCTATGACCTACAATTTCATGATTTTTTCCCCGAAAAACACATTTATGGCATGATATTTTTGCGTTATTTAACGAACATTAAATTTCATGAGGGCTTTTTTTGTTTTTCAGCGTTAACTTCGCATGAATCCGGTTAAAAGCTCTGAATCCTACTGTTATGAGAACATACCGAATTAACATACCTAAATCGTCAACCTGTAACTTTCCGCTCATCACCCGATAAAGTTAGATCATGGTTAAGAGGTCACGGCAGGCGATAGCCATACTGGTTCATAAAGATGCAGATCAGATAAACTCATTGATCAAAACCCTTGAGAAGGACTTTGATCTGTTTATCCATGTAGATAAGAAAGCAAATCTTGACCTTTCCCGGATTGCATGTAAAAACGTATGGTCCAAATTCAAAGTGCACTGGGGAAGTTTCGCCATCGTACAGGCCACCGTTTTCCTCTACAAAAAAATACTTGAAGCTGGCAACGACTATAGTCATGTCATCCTGTTAAGTGGCGATTCGCTTCCTGTTAAATCAAACGAATATATTTCAGACTTCCTGGCCGCGAGCGCAGGTGTTTCCTTTATGGAGAATATCCCGGCCGATGAAGCCTGTCTTGACAGGCGCCGGCTGATCTGGTATAAAGAAGATCTGAGAACATCTCTCAAAGGATTAAAAAGCCTAAGGAACCCGTTTAAAATTCTTCGCTGGTTCCAGAAGAAACTAAACCTGAAAAGAAGTACCAAAGGATTCGAAAGAACAGGGAGCCAGTGGACGATCCTTGCTATGTCGCACGTGCAGCACCTTATCCAGCATTGCAATTTTTCGAAATTCAGGTTTACCGCCGTGCCTGATGAATCGTTCGTACAAAACCACTTCGCCGATTATCACATCCCTTACGGCAACTACCTGATCTATGCGCACTGGCCCAGCACAAAGTCATTCTCCCCGCATTTTATTGACGAAGCCACCTATATTACGCTGCTCAACAGTCCCTATCTGTTCGCACGCAAATTTGAAAGAATACCCGCCATCGGTCCCAAAAACGTTATAGTAAAAAGCGCCGCCCGGGAGAAAGTTCTGGCCTGCACAGCGCTGACCCCTGAGCCATCGGGAATATCAAAACCCTTCTATGATCAAAAGCGCTGACCGCCAGGCATTTCTAATAATCACCCCGGAGATCTCCAATCATGTTCTGAAGTTATACGATGACCTCAGCGCAGCTACCAGCGAACTTGGAGAGGTGTACCTGCTTTTTCATTCGCCTGACGGCCAGAGACCGGCAACGAACCGGCCTCTGAACATTGAAGTTTTTACAAACGATATCCTGAAAGGCAGTCTGGGCTATACACCTATCAACGGCAGGCTCGTTCCGGGTAGTAACCATTTCCCGGTACTGCAGTTTTTTCTTAAGCATCCCGAATACAAATATTACTGGTGCATCGAAGATGATGTCGTTTTCAACGGGCACTGGGGGGATTTCTTTGCCGCCGTTTCTCCGGAAAAGAAATATGCTTTTATCACCAGCCATCTGCGCAGGTACAGCGACCTGCCCAACTGGTGGTGGTGGGACTCGCTGAAACCCGCCGGACAACTCATAGAAAGGACTGAGCTCATCAGCTCATTTAATCCGATCTACCGCATTTCGCGTGAAGCGCTGGCCTTTATCGACCAACGCCTGAAGCAGGGAAATGTGGGCCATCACGAAGTGCTGCTGCCAACACTATTGTATAAAGCGGGTTTCAGCCTCGCAGACTTCAGCAATAAAGAAAATCATCTCACTCCTATCCTTTCGCTTTGTACCTTGCGCACAATGAGGTGGAAGCCTGTTTTTATTATCAGAGGCACAAGAAAAAACACATTGTATCATCCCGTAAAATCGAAGCTCACTTTCAACCAGTTTTATGATTACCTGAACCGTTCGATACGAAACAAGAAGGAATATCTTACCTGACATCACCGGTATTTTCCTTCTGCGCCGCTGCCCGTATAATAAAAAAATAATGAGCTTTAGAAAACAGTTCTTAAAAAATATTCTGATCAGCGGGGGATATAATTACCTGTCGCAGGCGATATCTTTCCTCTCGACCATAATTGTTTCAAGGCTGCTGCCGCCGGAAACTTACGGCCTGGTAAACATCATTATCATCTTCACCGGATTTCTGACCATATTTTCCGATAGCGGTATTACTCTGGCAATTATCCGAAGCGATTTCTTATATACCTATCACAAATCAGTTGATACCCTCGCACTTTTTATCGGAACGATCCTCTGCCTTGCCACTTGTCTGATCGCCTATCCTGTGTCGGTCTTCTTTAAAGCACCCATATTACTTTTCCCGATGATGGTGATGTCGCTGAGCTTTATTTTTAAAAGTATGACGCTTGTGCGGTCGGCGCTGATCGCACGGAACATGAATTTCAATTTCGCAGGAAAAGTAACACTGCTGACCAATGTGTTCCAGGTAAGCCTGACGATAATCCTCGCTTACCTGGGCGGGAGCTACTGGGCGCTCGTAATACCGCAAACGCTATCGGGTCTGATAACCCTGCTGATACAGGAAAGAAAAATAAAATTCGGCTTTCACCTCTATTCCCTGGCGCACATGAAAGTATCCTATAAATACACCAAAAAAACCATTGGCAACCTGATGGGTTTTAACGTGGTGAATTACTGGTCGCGAAACTCGGATAATTTATTGGTCGGAAGGATCTACGGAACAGCCGACCTGGGTATTTACGCAAGGGCATACAACCTTTTAACCTTTCCCCTCGCTATTATTACGGGTCTTATCGGGGCCGTTTTATATCCCAGTCTCAACAAAATAAAATCTTCCGAAGAAGCAGTAAGAAAGGAATACCTGTTTGTTTTAAAACTGATCGGCTTTCTTTCATTTCCTGTGTCGGCCATCCTGTTGCTATTTCCGGAAAAACTCGTATCTATTTTATGGGGAAATAAATGGCTGGGTGTTGCACAGTTTCTTCCCTATTTTGGATTACTGCTGCTAAGCCAGTCCCTGCTTTCTACCGTAGGAAATATTTTAGTATTAGTTAAAAGAGAAGAAGTATTAAGAATAAGCGGATGGCTGAGCGCACTCGCCATTATAACGGGAATTGCAATAGGATCAACCATTTCGCTTGTGGCCATCGCGCAATGTTATTCTTTGGCTTTTATCATACTGGTACTTCCCATGCAATTATTTTATGTATATGTTAAAACATTACGTTTTTCACTGCGGCAGATGCTGCTGTTCTGGGGAACAAAAATTCTATTTTCACTAGCCATCTGGCTGGCATGTTTTTTCCACATGGACGTGCTGAAAATCGTTTTACTGGTGTTGTTTTTTTTTACGATGCTCTGGGATGCAAAGGAAGAGATAGGAAAGCTTATTACCATGGTAAATAATAATTTTATCAAAAATGAAAATCGCGGTATTCAACCATAGCTTCTTTTATTTAAGCGAAACATTTATTTACAGGCAGCTGGCCGGTATACCCAAAAATACAGAAGCCGTACTGATAAGCCCGGATTTTCAGAATGAAGATCTTTTTCCAACTCCCAACCGGAAGGTACTCTTGAAGCCGGGTCCCGCGCTCATAAAAAAAGCCGCAGACAGGCTATTACCCACCTCACTGATAAACAGCTTCCGGTTTTTTGTTCCCGCCTACTTAAATATCGAAAAAACATTGCAGCAGGAGAAGCCCGACGCGCTGCATGTTCACTTCGGATTTAACGGAATAGATATTTTTCCCACTGCGAAAAAACTTAATATTCCGCTGATCGTCTCCTTCCACGGCGTAGATGCCTCACCGCAAATGGTAAACCGTCCGAATTACAAGAAACGGGTACAGGAGATGATAAAATATGCATCGGCTGTAATTATCTGTAGTGCGCATATGCGCGGCACACTCGGCCTTACGGGACAGGAACATAAAACATTCCTGGTTCCTTATGGTGTCGATACGATCGATTTTACAGGGCCCGGCAGCCGGCCACGAAAGAGCCAGGTGAATATTCTTCATTCGGGGCGCCTGGTTGCAAAGAAAGGGGTCCCCGATCTCATCCGGACATTCAGGATATTATCTGAAAAATTCGACAATATAAAACTGACTATTATCGGCAATGGCCAGGAGTTGGAAGAAAGCAGGAAAATTGCGGAAGCAGTAAAACCCCAAACCATCGAATTCATAGGCGCACAACCGCAGGAGAAAGTAAAGAAATACATGGCTGAGGCAGATATTTTCGTGCTCAACAGCCGTACCAGCGACTCGGGTGATATGGAAGGATTGCCCAATGCGATACTTGAAGCCATGAGCATGGGCCTGCCCGTCGTTTCCACTTATCATGCAGGCATCCCGGAGATCATCACCGATGGCGCAAATGGCATACTGGTAAAAGAAAAAGATAATGCCGGGCTGGCCGCTGCACTAACGAAATTAATTACGAGTGAAGAATTGAGAAATAATATGGGAAGGGAAGCCCGGCTCACCATCGAAAATAAGTTCACGGGCGAAAAGATGAATGAAAAAATTGCAAAGGTATATGAAGCGGTTATGCTCTCTCGGCAAACACCCACCAGCGTTTCATCGGTGTCTGCTTTTTAAGACCGAATCCATCTATTGCGAATTTTCGGATATGCTCAACAGCTTCTTCAACAGAATCGGTAAAAAGAAATATATCGAGGTCGGCAGCGTCGATCGTTTTTTCTTTCACCAGCTTCTGCAGGTGTTCATATAGCAGTGCATGAAATTCTGTACCCATCAGCACCACCGGGAATTTTTGAAATTTACCGGTCTGAATCAGGGTGATAGCCTCAAAAAATTCATCCAGCGTACCATATCCGCCCGGCATCACGAAAAAACCGTACGAGTATTTACTAAGCAGGGTCTTACGTACAAAAAAATAATCGAAGTCCACCCATTTATCGAGATACTTGTTGGGGTGCTGTTCCCTAGGTAAAATAATATTACACCCGAGTGACCGGCCTCCCACGTCTTTAGCGCCCCGGTTCGCAGCTTCCATTATTCCCGGGCCGCCTCCTGTAATAATCGTAAAGCCGAGCATCGCCATCTGCTGCCCTATCTCCCTCGACATCTGGTAATATTTATTATCTTCCGTAAATCTGGCAGAACCAAATACGGTGATGCAGGGACCGGTAAAATGTAATTTTCTTATTCCATAAAAGAATTCCCAGAAAACCTGGAACAAAAATTTCAGTTCCTTCCACCGGGAATGCGGCCCGTCTAAAAATTCTGTTTCTTTTTTTGATCCGACCGGGGTAAAATCTTTTGCGTTTTTCATCAGCTTTCATTCAAAATCTAATATATACTTAGTTCCTGTGACAGTAAGTTAAATACGCTATATATTTTGCGAACAACCTAACATTTGCATCTTGATAATCAATATAATTTTCCAAAATTAGCAGACTATATTTTATTATGATGAAACCTATTGTTCAAATTTCCCTGGATCTTACCAATATTGATGAGGCGCTCGAAACAGCAGCCATGGCCATGCGTGCCGGTGTCGACTGGCTGGAAGCGGGCACCCCGCTTATCCTGGCCGAAGGATTACATGGCGTAAGAAAATTGCGCGAAGCTTTCCCCGGTATTCCCATTGTTGCCGACCTGAAAACGATGGATGGCGGCTATCTGGAAGCGGAAATGATGGCAAAAGCCGGTGCGACCCATGTGGTGGTAATGGCGCGCGCCCACGAAGAAACAATCCGTTGCGTAGTAAATGCAGGCAGGGATTTCGGAGTGAAGGTGATGGGCGATAATCTCGGCTGCGAAGACATGGTAGCAGCCGCAAAATGGCTCGAAAACCTGGGATGCGATTTTGTAATTCACCACATCGGATACGACGAACGCAGAGGCATCGCTGCCAAAGGGAAAAGAATGCCCAGCCCGTTGGACCAGCTCAGAGAAGTGGTCAATGCCGTGAAAATTCCTGTGCAGGCGGTTGGCGGACTATCTTTGGAACAGGCAATCCAATGTCCCGAATACGGCGCTCCGCTGGTAGTGCTCGGCGCACCGTTAACCATTGATGCGGACAATTTCAAGACCGCCGACGGCGATCTCGAAAGCTCTTTGAGACTGATATGCGATAAGATACATTCTTATAAAAATTAATTGAAATAAATGAAATCTGCAGCGGTAGTAAATTACTCACCGGATAAATGGTCGGTGGAAATAAGAGAGCTCGAAGCGCCGGAAATCGGCGATGAAGACGTATTGCTTGAAGTGGCCAATGTAGGCGTTTGTGGCAGCGACCTGCATCAATGGAGTTCCGACCACAGCTGGCCGGTTAACTACCCGGTAGTACTGGGCCATGAATTTGGTGGCCTGATCGCCGGGGTGGGACCGCGCGTGAAAGGATGGAAAGAAGGTGACCGCGTGGTGAGCGAAACGGCGGCCATCATCGATCTGAATAACCCGATGTCAAGGGTCGGACTGTACAACCTCGACCCAACAAGAAAAGGATTCGGGTATGGAGTAAACGGCGCCATGACCAAATACGTGCGCGTGCCGGCCAGATGCCTGCACAAAGTTCCCGATGCATTGCCTTTTGAACAGGCCTGCCTCACCGAGCCCTGCTGCGTAGCATACAGCGCCGTTGTTGAAAATACGAGAATAAAACCCGGCGACAGGGTAATTGTGCTCGGACCGGGAACCATTGGTATCCTGTGCGCCGCCATGGCCCGGCTTTGCGGAGCCCAGGTGGCCGTCGTGGGCCTCGAGGCAGACAGACAAAGGATCGATATTGCAAAACAATACGGCTGCGAAGGAGTTATCGGTGATGCAACGGCATGGGCTACGGAGCGCGATGGACTGGGAGCAGACGTAGTGATCGACGCAGCCGGAGCAAGCGTTACCCTGGGCATTGCCATGAAGCTGGTGCGCCCCAACGGAAAAATTACAAAAGTAGGCTGGGGGCCGCAACCACTGAATATTTCACTCGATCCGCTGGTGCAAAAAAATATTACGCTGCAGGGAAGTTTCAGCCACAACTGGCCGATGTGGGAACGCGTATTGGCCCTGTTAACCAGCAAACAGCTCGATGTGCGACCGATTATCGGGGGCATCTGGCCGGTAACCGAATGGCATACCGCCTTCGAAAAAATGCACAAAGGAGAAGTAGTAAAAAGCATATTAAAACCAGTATAGATATGCGATTAAAAGATAAAATAATTATAGTCACCGGGAGCACCACGGGAATCGGCAAGGCCATTGCAAAATACTGTGTGGCAGAAGGCGCCAAAGTTGTTATCAACGGACTGGATCATTCTGAAGGAAGCCAGACACTTGGAGAACTCGGAGAAGGAAATGCAGTGCTGCATATTGAAGACATCAGCGAACCCGGAGCGCCGCAACGATTGGTTGAAGTTGCATTAAATAATTTCGATAAGCTGGATGCCGTGGTCAACAATGCCGCGATGATTGTCTCATCCAATATTCATACTACCGACCTGGCCTTTTTAAGAAAAGTGATGGAAGTAAATACCGTGGCGCCCTTTGCACTGATACAGGCCGCGCTTCCGCATTTACAAAATACAAAAGGCTGTGTATTAAATATCGGGTCAGTGAATGCTTATAGTGGCGAGCCTGACTTATTGCCTTACAGCATTTCGAAGGGAGCGCTGATGACACTGACAAGAAACCTCGGCGATTCATTATTTCGTGAATCAGGAGTGAGGGTAAACCAGATCAACCCTGGCTGGGTACTCACCGAATCGGAAACCATTCGAAAAAGAGAGCACGGATTGCCACACGACTGGTACAAAGAATTGCCCAATGTATATGCCCCGTCGGGAAGAATATTGTGGCCGCATGAAATTGCCGCTGCCGCTGTTTTCTTTTTGGGCGATGAAAGCGGTCCCGTATCGGGACAGGTGCTGGAACTGGAACAGTATCCTTTTATCGGCCGCAATCCACCAAAAGACACAAGCATAATAACTAAAAAATGAAAACTGAAAGCTTAAAAATAGCTGTACTCATTTTTCACTTTTGACTTTTTCACTTTTAACTTATTACAATGCCCAAACTGGCGGTATTTCCCAAAGCCTTCATGCATGTGCTTTGCAAAGACGGAACAATGAAGGTTTCCGAATGGATAGAGCTGGCAGCTCCGCTCGACATCGACGGCCTCGAATGGTACTCAGGCTTTATAGAAATGAATGATGAAAACAATTGGGTGGGATTCAGGAAACAGGTGGAACAACATAACCTCGTAATTCCGATGATGTGCTGCTCTCCCGATTTCACGCATCCTTCAAAAGAATTTCGTGAAAAGGAAATAGCAAAGCAGAAAAGATGGATTCACATGACCTCCACGCTCGGCGGAAAATATTGCAGGGTGCTTTCGGGGCAAAGACGACCGGAACTTTCTGTCGAAGAAGGCGTGGCACTGGCAGCAGAATCCATTAAAGCCTGCCTGCCTTATGCGCAGGAACGTGGCATCACATTAATCCTGGAAAATCATTATAAAGACGATTTCTGGGAATACCCGGAGTTTGCCCAGAAGATGGATGTTTTCTGTAAACTTGTCGACAGCATTGACCATCCGAATTTCGGGGTGAATTATGATCCCAGCAATACGTTCCTGGCAGGCGAAGACCCGCTTGAATTATTATACCGCGTTTCCCATCGCGTGGTTACCATGCATGCCAGCGACCGGTACTTAAAAGAAGGAACGATCGAAGACCTTAGAAAAGAAGAAGGTGGTGCGACGGGCTATGCAAAAAGACTGTCGCATGGAGAAATAGGAAAGGGATTAAATGATTATGATGCCATATTCAAAGAATTGAAACGCGTAGGCTTCGATGGCTGGATAAGCATTGAAGACGGTGTGGATGGAATGGAACAGTTAGAAAGAAGCGTGGAATTTGTGAGAAGAAAGATCAGGGAATATTGGACCGTGTAGAAAACATTTCATGCAAAGAGTTTCACGCAAAGGCGCGAAGGAATAGCACAAAGGCTGCAAAGGATATTCCTTGCTTCTTCTGAATTACTCTTCGCGCCTTGCGTGAAATAAAAACTTATCCTAACGGGAAAAACACGCCCACATGAAAGCCCCAGTTACTCAGGTT
>JBGAJL010000019.1:0-51505 GCA_044224935.1 Flavitalea sp. | reverse complement strand
TGACCATACTTCCTAACCTCGATATTTTAATCGCACAGCGCAGGGGTGAGATCATGCTGTACAAACACAATGATACCACGCTCAGGCAGGCCGGATTTTTAAGAGTGTACCATCATGCTACGGTTAAGGATGTGAATGCAGAAGAAGGTATCGAGGGCATTAAAATAGACCCCGATTTCGAAAACAATCATTTCGTATATATTTTTTACAGCCCGCTCGATACTTCGGTTAACCGCCTTTCCCGTTTCACCTTCGTCAATGATAAAATCGACACCGCTTCTGAAAAGATAATCCTGCAGTTCTATTCCCAAAGAAATATCTGCTGCCATACAGGTGGTTCAATCGCATTTGGAAAAGATCATGAATTATTCCTCTCCACCGGTGATAACACCACACCTTTTAACGAACCCAACCAGAAATATACCAGCAGAAGTTACGCCCCGCTTGACGACCGCCCCGGTCATGAACAATACGATGCCCGCCGCGGCGCAGGTAACACCAACGATCTGCGTGGAAAGATCCTGCGGATCATCGTTCATCCGGATGGCTCTTACGAAATTCCCGAAGGAAACCTGTTTCCCAAAGGAATGGAAAAAACAAGGCCCGAAATTTATGTGATGGGCGACCGGAATCCCTACCGCATTTCTGTTGACCAGAAAAATGATTTTCTCTATTGGGGTGAAGTGGGCCCGGATGCAAATACAGACAGCGCCGGCCGCGGTCCGCGGGGTTATGATGAAGTGAACCAGGCCCGCAAGGCAGGATTTTTTGGCTGGCCCTATTTTGTGGGAAATAATTATGCCTACAGCGAATACGATTATGCAACTGGAAAAAAAGGAATGACATTCGATCCCGCAAAAGCGGTTAACAATTCGAGAAATAATACAGGGTTGAAGGAACTTCCCCCCGCAAACCCTGCATTTATCTGGTATCCTTACGGGCCAAGCCCTGATTTTCCGCAGTTGGGCTCGGGTGGAAGAAATGCAATGGCAGGCCCCGTGTTTTACAGTTCCATCTGGGGCAACAAGGGGCTTCCCGCTTATTACGACGGCAAATTATTTATTTACGATTTTATCCGCTGCTGGATAAAGGCCGTTACGATGAAACCCAATGGCGATTTTGATCATATGGAACCATTTATGCCGCATATGAAAATGAATTCGCCCATCGATATGGAAATGGGCCCCGACGGACATATTTATATTCTTGAATACGGCACGGGATGGTTCACCAAAAATGCCGACGCAGGATTATACCGGATAGATTTTGACAGCACCATACAGAAGAAATCACTGGGTGCGCTTAACAATGAACCCAAACCTGCTATCGACTCACAGGAATTAAAACAGGGCCATCAGCAATTGGATGATGCTACTTTGGGCTTGAAGATGATATCGGGCCTCGATTGTAAAACCTGTCATAAAACCGACGAAAAATCCATCGGGCCTTCTTTTACCGAAGTGGCAAAAAAATATCCGGCTACCGACAAGAATATCGATTACCTGGTGAAAAAGATCCGGAACGGCGGAGGCGGCGTATGGGGAGAAACGGTAATGCCGGCACACCCTGCTTTACCAGCGGAAGACGGAAAGAAGATGGTAGCCTGGATCATGTCGCTGAACAAAAAGAAATAATTACCGGTTCGCTCCTTTCAGGAAGCAGTCAAATTCCGTGCTGACGACCTGGAGCGTGGCTTCGAGCCGTTGATATTCTTCATAGACAAATTCATGTCGTGCAAGTGTATCGTCAGATACATGCCCGCGAATTCTTTTTTCCAAATCTATTTTGCCTTTGTGTTTTTTAATGGCATGCTTCAGATCATGAATATTAATAAGCTGGATATGGAACTGGTTATGAAGATGCTCGATTTCCAGAAGCATGTCACGGCTATGCCAGACGGGAGCGATCCGTAATAACTGCGCCTGGTAATTAATAAAATCGTTCCTGAAAGAGCGGAGAGAATTTCTCCAAAGATTGCATTCTTCTGAAAGCTGTCCTTCTTCGGTGGCGAGTACCATGGGAGGAAATTTTTAGGTTATGAAATTTTAAAGCTAAAAGTTTCCACGGGTCAGAATCTGCTCTTCTAATTTAACCCAAAAAAACAGAAAACCGAATTAAGTTTACAGGAACGGGTAGAAGCTAAAAGAAGATTCCCCGGAGATCAACGCGCTTCCTGAATCATCAGGCCGTGCGACCCCGGGGAATCTGCTGAAAAGACGTTACTGGATAGCCAGCGGCATGATCGTTCGCTGGTTGTTGATAATTATTTCAACGAAATATAATCCTTTTAAGAATTTGGAAGCATCTACCTTATTCACATGGTCGCTTACGGTGGTCACTAACAGACGTTTGCCCGCTGCATCATAAACCGAAACCTTCGCCGGCTTTGCCGGGATCTGCGAGAATAAGATATTAAACACTCCATTTGTTGGATTGGGGCTCAGCTTCATTCGGAAACTTTCTATTTTTTCGTTATGCGAAACGGGCACATAGAAATATTCCTCTGACTTGTTCACGCAGGTGTGCGTGTTGGTGACGGCCAGCGAATAATACCCTGCCCTGTCCACACGGATACTTTGTGTATTCACACCGTTCATCAGTTTTCCCTCGTAATACCACTGGAAAGATTCCCCATCGGGAGCATTCAGCGTATTTCCCTGCTGAACGATCATCGGCACCTCGATACTATCCATTTTGATGTATACACTGTCGGATTGGGTGACCGAACATTTCGTTACCGACACTTTATAGAGCCCGTCTGCCAACGGTGTAAGGGTTGGATTGCGGACATCAGCGGCGCTCAGGCCCACGGCAGGCGTCCAGGAGTATACGGCTCCGTTAACGCCGGCATCCAGCCCTACCGAAGCGCCATGACATACTTTTAACTCTTCGGGAAGGTCAACAGAAAACGTAGAATTAATCACTTTTACTTTCTTGACTTTAGTGGCGGTAGTGCCACCTGTAATAGTGATCATCAATTTTACATTGAAAGAATCGGATGTGGTATAAACATGCGTAGGGTTCTGCTCGGTTGAAGTGCCTCCGTCTCCAAAGGTCCATTTCCACCCGGTAACCGCTTTGCCACACTTGGCTATGCTGCTGTCCGAAAAACTTACAGATATGGGCAAACAATTACCTCCTACCGCTGCTCCGAAATTTGCTATTGCCGGAGCAGACGTAACAACCTTGACCGTATCCTTTCCGATACAACCACCCATATCTACTACTACCGAATAAGTGCCATCGTCCATTACTTCTATCTGCTGCGTCGTTTCGCCGGTGCTCCAGGTGTAAGTTGCCCCGGGGTTAGCGGCATCGAAAATGATGCTTTCTCCAAAACAGATAGTCGTATCAGGTCCCAGGTCAACAGAAACAGTGGGCGGATCCACCGTAACTTTTTTTGTTCTTGTTGAAGAAGAGCCGTTGCTGGAAAAAACTTTCAGCCGCACGGTAAATTGCGCTTTGCTGGTAAATGTATGCGTCGGGTTTTGCGCTGTAGAAGTGCCTCCGTCACCGAAATCCCAGAGCCATCCGGTGATCGTACCCGAACATACAGAAGACGAATCGGTAAATTTATAGTCGACTGGCAAGCAACCGCTTACTTTTTCAAACCCGAAATTATTTATGATTCCTGGCTTCCAGTTAATCATGACCGTATCCGAAACCTTGCAGGCGCCTTTTGTCACGTCTACATAAACAGGGCCGCCATCCCAGACATCAATATCAGGAGTGCTTTCTCCTGTGCTCCATAAATAGTCCGCCCCCGGATTATTGCCACCCGAAAGCGTAATATAATTTCCATCGCAGAGATCCTGATCGGGGCCGAGGTCCACCGATAAGATGGTACGGGTCACCTGGATCGCACCGGTAGCCTGGCAACCCTGCCGCTCTACTGTTACCGAATAATTTCCACCGAGAGAATCCGTGATCGCCGGCGTCGTTTCGCCCGTGCTCCATAAATACGTTGCGCCTGCTGTTGTTACATCAAGCAGGTGTGGCGTTTTGCCGCAGATCGTGGTATCGTTTCCTGGGTTCACGGTAAAACTGCTTCCTATGGTTATATAATTGGTTTTGGTAATTGTATAGGTCTTTCCCTTATTCGTATGAACTACCAGAATTACTGAATAAATTCCCGGTGACGAATAGTTATGGAAGGTTTGGTTACTTGTGGTGGTCTCCGTGCCTCCATCGCCGAAATCCCAATCATACGAAGTCGGTACCTCTGCAATAAAAAAACAATCGTCCTGGAAATAGAATGTCTTTGACATACAACCTACCGAATCCATATAGCCACCATCGGAATCATAATTATTATCATGATAAGCATTAAAATCTAACACTGCTGCGGTGGCAGGAGCTTTCCCTGCTGCAGGCAAAGGGGCCTTGTTAGCAAAACCAAGGGTACATAGAAATGTGAAGAACAAAACGGGTAGTAATGCTTTCATAGATTCGATTTTGGATTTCGTACAAACAAAATACAACGCGGAATTGGTACTTTATAGCATATTTTAGGATATAATTATCTTTGAAAACTTGATTTCGCAGCACACAATACAGCAAATACTATCCCGCATCGATATTATCGAAGTTATCGGCGGATTTGTACGATTAAAAAAAAGGGGAATTAACTATCTGGGACAATGTCCTTTTCACAACGAAAAAACCCCATCCTTCACCGTATCTCCGACGAAGGAGATTTTCAAATGCTTTGGATGCGGCAAAAGCGGCAACACCATCAGCTTCCTGATGGAGCATGAGAAATATACTTATGCCGAAGCATTGAAATGGCTGGCCAACAAGTATGGCGTGGAAGTGGAAGAAACGAACCTGAGCCCCGAAATAAAGCTGCAACAGCAGACGGCCGAGAGCCTGTATGTGCTGAATGCCTTTGCACAGAAATATTTCTCGGAAATATTATTTGAAAATGAACAGGGGCACGATATCGGCCTGTCCTATCTCAAAGAAAGAGGATTCCGGGAAGACATCATTCGTAAATTCCAGTTGGGCTATTGTTTGCCCGAAAGAGATGCGTTTGCACAGGCGGCCCTCCGGTCGCAGTTCAGTATCGAATATCTCGTCAAAAGCGGATTGGTGGTGGTGCGCGATGAAAAACCGGCAGATAATTACCGTGGCCGGATTATTTTTCCCGTACATAACCAGTCTGGAAAAATCCTGGGATTCGGTGCAAGAATAATCGCTAAAAACGATCGCGCCCCGAAATATATCAACACCCCGGAAAACGAATTATATGTCAAAAGCAAAATATTATACGGCTCTTATTTCGCCCGCCAGAGCATAGATAAAAACGATGAGTGCCTGCTGGTGGAAGGTTACACCGATGTAATTTCACTGCACCAGGCCGGGATCGAAAATGTGGTGGCTTCGGGAGGTACTTCACTAACCATCGACCAGCTCAGGCTGGTAAAAAAATATACCAACAACCTCACGATTATTTATGATGGCGATGCAGCCGGCGTGAAAGCGGCCATGCGCGGTCTCGACCTCGCGTTGGAAGAAAGCCTTAACGTGCAGCTGGTCTTAATTCCGGACAATGATGATCCGGACAGTTATGTAAACAAGCTCGGCCCTATCCGTTTTAAAGAATTTATCAGCGCCGCCAAAAAGGATTTTATTCTTTTTCAGCTGGAGGTATTGCTGAAAGAAGCGGGGGCAGATACCAGCCGTAAAGCGGCTGTTGTAAATACCATGGCTGAAACGATTGCCAAAATCAACCGGGTGGAGGATTTTACAAGGCAGCAGGACTATATCCGGCAGTCGGCAGCATTGCTGAAGATTGAAGAATCAGGGTTAACTAACCTGGTCAATAAATACATCCGTGAAAAAATCAATAAAGAGGAGAATAAAGCGCCCATTATACCCACTCCGTTAAATGAGATGGGGCAGGATATTCCTGACACCGATGTGCTGACGCTTCTTCAGC
This sequence comes from Flavitalea sp., assembly GCA_044224935.1. Lineage (GTDB taxonomy): Bacteria > Bacteroidota > Bacteroidia > Chitinophagales > Chitinophagaceae > Flavitalea. The sequence goes on along the minus strand of JBGAJL010000019.1, from coordinate 45,564 downwards.
GGGATGAAATGCATGAGCGGGCTGTTGTCCGCTGCTTAATCGAATATGGATTGAAAGAATGGAACGAAACGCAGTCGGTAGCCGAATTTATTTTTGAAGAGCTGATAGAAACAAATATGATCGGCGATCCTTCACTGCTGTCGATCGCAGAAATATACCGGGCATGGTACGTCGAAGGATTGCAGCCCGTAGCGAAGAATTTCCTGTATTATGAAGATCAGCAGATAAGCGCCGCCGTGGTTTCGATCATGGATTTCCCTTATGAGATCAGCCCCTTCTGGCAGGAACACCTGGAAGGAAAGATGGTCACGCGCGAAGCGCTTTATCGTGAAGAAATACTTTCTACCGTTAATTATCTCAAGCTGAGAAAGATCAAAAAACTGATCGAAGAAAACCAGCGGGATCTTGAAAATATGAAATCCACCGAAGAGCAGTTGGTGATGATCCAGACCCACCAGCATCTCAAGCAGTTGGAGATGGAGTTATTGAAAAGCCTGGGCACGGTCATACTTAAATGAACGCTTATGTGACCCACCACAAGCACCCGCACCGAGGAGGATGCTGCCATCCTGTCACTTTTAATCCTATCTTTGCACGCTCAAAACAGATTATCTTGAACCTGACCGATACCAAAGTGCATGATGAAGCGAGGCAGGGAGAAACGTTCGCTCCTTTTCATATCGATCCGGTGCAGTACCGGAAGAAATTTTATATTGAAAGCTATGGCTGTGCCATGAATTTCGCCGATAGCGAGATTGTTGCATCTATACTGAATGAAAATGGCTTCGGCGCTACCCGCAATTTTGAAGAAGCCGACCTGATATTACTAAATACCTGTTCCATCCGGGACAAGGCAGAACAAACAGTAAGAAAGCGGCTCCATGATTTCCGGACAATTAAAAAAGAAAAGCCGGGCGCCCTGATCGGGGTGCTGGGCTGCATGGCAGAACGATTGAAATTAAAACTACTGGAAGAAGAAAAACTGGTCGACCTCGTAGTGGGCCCGGATGCTTACCGCGCGCTGCCGGAACTGGTTACCGAAGCCGAAACCGGGCAGAAAGCAGTGAATGTGTTACTGAGCCGCGAAGAAACCTATGCCGATATTTCACCGGTGAAACTGGATTCCAATGGTGTTACGTCATTCGTAAGCATTATGCGGGGATGCAACAACATGTGCTCCTTTTGCGTGGTGCCATTTACCCGCGGCCGCGAGCGCAGCCGCGATCCGCAGTCGGTGATCCGCGAAGCGCGTGAGCTTTTTGAAAAAGGATATAAGGAAGTGACCCTGCTGGGCCAAAACGTAGACAGTTATCACTGGTCGCCTGCCGATGACGCACATGGCTGGGGGCGGCCCGTTACATTTGCGAACCTTCTCGAACAGGTGGCATTGATCGATCCTTCACTACGGGTGAGATTTTCAACTTCCCACCCCAAAGACATCACAGACGAAGTCATTCATATCATAGCGAAATATGAAAACATCTGCAACTACATCCATCTTCCCGTGCAAAGCGGATCCAACCGGGTGTTGCAGATTATGAACAGGAGCTATACGCGCGAATGGTACAAAGCAAAAGTGGATCGTATCAGGGAGATTATTCCCGGCTGCGGGATCTCAACAGATGTTATCGCCGGCTTCTGCAGTGAAACGGAAGAGGAGCACCGGGAGACGCTCGAGCTGATGGAATATTGCCGGTATGATTTCAGCTATATGTATTTCTATAGCGAACGCCCCGGAACACTGGCCGCCAGAAGATACCCCGACGATGTACCTGAAGCAACGAAAAAAAGAAGGCTCACGGAAATCGTCGATCTGCAGAGAAAATTATCAGAACAAAGTAATGCAGCAGATGTAGGTAAAACATTCAAAATACTGGTTGAAGGAAATTCAAAGAAAAGCGCAGGCGACTGGATGGGAAGAAGCAGCGAAAACAAAGTGATTGTGTTTCCTAAAAACGGCGTTATTCAAAAAGGAGATTATGTGCACGTGAAGATTCACAGCTCCACAGGAGGAACATTATTAGGAGAGATCATTTAGATTATTACGACAATGGAAATTCAAAGTATAAAGAACAGATTCGGCATCATTGGAAACTCACCTGCATTGAATTTTGCCTTACAGGTTGCGGCCCAGGTTGCCAATACGGACCTTACGGTTTTAATATTCGGAGAAAGCGGCGTGGGCAAGGAGGCTTTTTCGCAAATCATTCACTCCCTGTCGGCAAGAAAGCACAATCCTTTTATTGCCGTTAACTGCGGGGCCATTCCCGAAGGAACCATTGATTCAGAATTATTCGGTCATGAGAAGGGTTCCTTCACGGGCGCCGTCGATAGCCGCAAGGGATATTTCGAAACAGTGAGCGGGGGAACAATTTTCCTGGATGAGATCGGTGAAATGCCATTGGGTACTCAGGCCCGGCTGCTGCGTGTGCTGGAAACCGGCGAATTTATCCGGGTAGGCTCTTCAAAAGTGCAGAAAACGGATGTGCGCGTTATTGCTGCATCCAACAAAGATTTACTCGAGCTGCATCAGCAGGGAAAATTCCGTGAAGACCTGTATTACCGGTTAAGCACGGTGCCCATCCGGGTGCCGGCCCTGCGCGACCGGCAGGAGGATATTATTCTGCTGTTCAGAAAATTCTCCGCCGACTTTGCAGAGAAATATAAAACGGCCCCCGTTCAACTCGATGACGAAGCGAAAAACATGCTGATCCATTATCGCTGGCCCGGTAATGTCCGCGAGTTGAAGAACATTGCCGAGCAGGTATCTGTACTTTCTACCGATAAATTAATTACGGCGCGCGAACTGAAGCGGTTTCTTCCGGACCGGGAAGGCACGCGCCTGCCCATGCTCGTGCACAACGGTACTGGCACTCCGAACGATTTTTCCAACGAAAGAGAAATTCTTTACAAGCTCTTTTTTGATATGAAAAAAGACGTAAATGAATTAAAGAAAATGTTTTTCGAGATATTGCAGAATCCCTCGCTTGCAGCCCAGCATGCTTCGGTTATAAATGATTACAAGGAGTTTCAGCCGCAGGACATGGTTCCCGCCAATGTCATTCCGCAACCGCAAGTGCCGCAGGTACTGCTTCATCACGATGGCATCGATCACCACGAAGAAGTGGAAGAATCACTGAATATCATGGACAAGGAAAAGGAACTGATTGAAAAGGCGTTAAAAAAACACAGGGGAAAAAGGAAAGATGCCTCATCAGACCTGGGTATCAGCGAAAGAACATTATACAGGAAATTAAAAGAGTACGATATAAAAGAGTGAGCCCGTTATGAAACTATTTTCTTTATTAATTATCGGATCCCTGTTCTTTACCGGATGCTATTCGTTCAAGGACGTAAGCATTCCTCCGGAAGTAAAAACAGTGCGCGTAAATTACATTGAGAACCGTGCAGGATATGTAAATCCGCAACTGGCGCCCCAACTCACCGATAAGCTGCGGCAAAAAATAAACAATCAAACCCGGCTTACCCTTGTTACCGGCGAAGATGCACATTATGATATTTCGGGTGCCATCACCGGGTACAACTTAAGTACGGCCGGCATATCCGATCAGCAGGCCGCTACCAACCGGCTCACGGTGACCGTGCATATTATTTTCAAAAACCGTCTCGACGAAAAAGCAAATTTCGAAGCCGATGTTTCGCGTAATTTTGATTTCAATGCCAACCTGAGCCTGCAGGCGGCTGAGGCGCAATTATCGGACGACATCATCAAAAACATGACCGATGAAATATTCAACCGAATCTTTTCAAACTGGTAAATTGCGGCATGCTTAACGAAATCAGTTCCATAACAAAGCATCTTTTCAGCAAAGAAAATCCTGACGACGTTGAGATAGCTGAAATTGAACATTTCATTGCGGAATATCCGTACTACGCTCCTGCGCGCGTGTTGCTGGCAAAGAAATTACACGGCGGAGAAAAAATAAACGATGCGGCCATCACGGCCGGACTGTTTGTACACAACCCGCTTCGTATGCAGTGGCTGCTGAACAGGGAAGAAAAAGACGAAGCGGCAGAGGAAAAATCTGCGGAACCTACAGTTACCACACCTGCCGCGGAGCCTTCCCGGATAACGGATGAAAAACAGGTGAGCCAATCCACGGATGACTCTCCCATCGTTTTCCAATCCTACCATACTATCGATTATTTCGCTTCACAGGGCATTCGCCTGCAGGCTTCGGAGCTTACGAAAGATAAGCTGGGTCAGCAGTTGAAAAGTTTTACCGACTGGCTCAGAAGCATGAAAAAACTGCCCACCTCCGAATCGGAAGTACCCGAGGGCGCGGAAGATACGCTGCGGCACAGCTACGTGATGCAGAGCGCCGCGCATTCTATCGAGGCGAGGGAAGTGCTGACGGAAGCCATGGCCGAAGTATGGGCCAGGCAGGGAAAAAAGGAAAAAGCAATTGCCATCTACGAGAAATTAAGTTTGCAGAATCCCGCTAAAAGCGATTATTTTGCAGCCAAAACAGATCAATTAAAAGCATTGTGACATGGCTATATTCTTTCTGATCCTGGTAATCCTCTCCAGCCTGATTATAGGATTTTTTATCCTGGTACAAAATCCTAAAGGCGGTGGATTGTCCGGCGCCATTGCCGGTTTCAACAACCAGTTCATGGGGGTAAAGCAAACCACCGATGTCCTTGAAAAAGGAACATGGATCATGGCCATACTGATCGCAGTGCTTAGCATCATTTCCCCTGTATTCATTTCAGGATCAGGCAAAAGCAGCAGCGAAAGAAACCTGAGGCCGACACAACAGCAATCGGCCCCTGCCCTGCCTCAGCAGCAACCATCAGCTCCGCTTCCGGCTAATCCCTAAAATTATCCGGAAATCCTTACTTGGTAATACCGGGCCGGCCTGACTTTCCAAAGCGCCGGCACACTGCAGAAACGTACCCCTGCCTGAATCAGGAAGCGCCGGATGGGCCTCGTATCCACCCAGCGTACCGGGCACCTAAAAGATAAGCCCGCTGAACTTTCTCACATTTTTTATATTTTACGTACTAATCAATACCTATGATGAGGAAAATACTCATTGGTTTGGCCTTATTGTTCCTGATCGTACTTGCCCTGCTGGCCAGGTTCTTTTTTTCTAACACCCCCTTCCATGAAAAGGCAAAATATCTCTACATCCATACGGGACACACTTCCCGGGAGGATGTCATGAAGGCCATCGAAGAAAATGAACTTGTCAGAAATCCGGCTTCATTTCAGTTCCTGGCATCGCAGATGGAAGTATGGCCCCGTATCAAAGCAGGAAAATATGAAATCAGGCGGGGCATGGGACTTTTTGATATCGCCCGCATGCTGAGAAACGGCAGACAGACACCGGTTAACCTCGTCATCACCAAACTACGCACCCGGGAAAACCTTGCCGCATTAATCGGGAGAAAATTTGAAACGGATTCGGCGGAGGCCATGGCCTACCTGAACAATACGGACACATTAAAGAAATACCAGCTCGACACCAACACGGTAATGAGCGCGGTATTTCCCAATACCTACACCTACCTGTGGACCACGCCGGCCCCGGGAATATTCCGGAAATTATTCGCAGAATATAAAAAAGTGTGGACGCCGGAACGAAGAGCGAAAGCAGATTCCCTGGGCCTTACCCTCACCCAGGTTTACACGCTTGCATCGATCATCGAAGAAGAAACTAATAACAATAGTGAAAAAGGATTAATCGCCAGCGTGTATCTCAACAGGCTTGCACGCAATATGAATCTCGGCGCCGATCCCACCGTAAAATTCGCCTTACGTAATTTCTCACTGACACGGATATACGAAAAGCACCTGGCAATAGAGTCGCCTTATAATACCTATCGCTACAAGGGATTACCGCCGGGCCCCATCTGCACGCCATCGCTGGCAACACTCGACAGTGTTCTCAATGCTCCTAAAACCGACTATTTGTTTTTTGTGGCCAATAAAGATTTTTCACAGGGGCATATTTTTACTACCAAATACCAGGATCATCTGAAATATGCCAAAGAATACCAGCAGGCCCTGAATGCACTTGAATTGCAACGACGAAAACAAACTGCAGCAAAAGAAGAAACCGGCGAATGAGCAAAGCAGGTCATAAAATATTGAACTCTTCCCTGATAAGAATGCTCCGGGACAAAAGCAAAAAAATACTTATCCCCGGCTTCGGAGGCGTGCCGCTTTATGACGTGGTAGTATTTTTCATCAGCCAGATGAACAAGGTTGGCCTTAACGATCGCGCCGCAGCCATCTCTTTCAATTTCTTAATGGCCATACCGGCAGCCACCATATTTCTCTGCACACTGATACCTTACATGCCCGTATCGAGAGAAATCACGATCGAACTGCTCGATCTCGCCAAATCGATCGTGCCCAATGAAAATACCTATGGCCTGGTAGCCAATTTCCTTAATGATTTTTTGAATACGCCGCGCAAAGGATTGTTATCATTCGGTTTTATCGTAGCCGTATTTTATGCCTCCAACGCGATCATGGGCATCATGCGCTCCTTCAACCGTTCATTGCATAACTATAAGGAAAGAGGATTTTTAAAGGACCGCTGGACGGCAATCAAATTAACCACGGTGCTGATCACCATGCTCATTATTACTATCACCCTGCTGGTTTTTCAGGGCGAACTGTTCCGGTGGCTGATGAATACCGCCGAGATAAAAAATGAATTCATCAGGCAGATCATTTATTCCGTACGGTCGGTGATTATAATCCTGCTTGTTCTCTATTCAATCGGCATTATATATAAGTATGCACCGACGATCGCAAAAAGGTGGCGGATCGCTTCTCCCGGCGCCATACTGGCCACTTTCCTGATCGTGCTGTCGAGCTATCTTTTTTCATTCTATGTTAACAATTTCGGCTCTTACAACAAGGTGTATGGCTCCATTGGTACGATTTTAATACTAATGTTCCTGATCTACCTGAATTCTTTGATTTTACTGATTGGTTATGAACTAAATGTATGCATTCATTCGTTAAAGGCCGTGGCCGACGAAAGAATCAATTCCGATATTAAAAAATGATTTTCTATGAAGAAACTTCTCAAGATCACCGGCATAGTGCTGCTGACCATCCTTGTGATCCTCTTTGCCGCCCCTATCCTGTTCAAAGGAAAGATCGTTTCCCTTGTTAAATCGGAAATCAATAAAAATATCAACGCCCGGGTAGACTTCTCCGATATAAGCATCTCGCTGCTGAGGAAGTTCCCGAAAGTTTCTGCTTCCATAGAAAACCTTCAGATCGTAGGTACCGGAAGATTCAGCAGTGATACCCTGTTGTCTGCATCGGATATCGATATTGCGCTCAACCTGATGAGCGTGATAAAAGGCGATAAAATGACTATTTATTCCGTTGCCATCGACAAACCCCGCATACACGCCATCGTAGCAAAAGACGGAAAGGCCAACTGGGATATCATGAAACCCGACACCGCCGCCGCAGCCACTCCGGAAAGCAAGCCTTTCAATCTTGAACTGAAAAAATACAGCATCAGCGACGGATATATTTCCTATACCGATTCTTCATCAGCCATGTATTCCACCATCGAAGGGCTGAATCACGAAGGCAGCGGCGATTTCACTGCCGACAATTTTTACCCTCTCTACCAAAACATCCGCTGATCGTGTAAATTTCATCTACGGCGTTATCCCTTACCTGGCCAATGCAAAAACAAGCATCGACGCCGATATCGACATAGATAGTAAAGCATCGAAATACAATTTCAAAACGGATAAGATCCTCGTCAATGATCTTCAACTGGCAGCCAATGGTTTTTTCCAGTTATTGAACGACAGCACCTACAACATGGACATCAGCTTCAATGCTCCGTCTACTGATTTTAAAAATATTCTCTCGCTCGTTCCTGTCGTTTATCAAAAAGACTTTGCCAAAATAAAAACAAGCGGGAAAGCCGTCTTTAACGGATTTGTAAAAGGAAAATATTCGGCCGCACAAATGCCGGCCTATAATGTGAACCTGAATGTGGACAATGGGTTCTTCCAATATCCTGATCTCCCTGCTCCTGTCAGGAACATTAATATTGCCATGAAAGTTGATAATCCGGATGGCGTAACAGACCATACCGTTGTGGACATTTCCAAAGCGCATTTCGAAATGGAAAACGATCCCTTTGACCTGCGGTTATTATTAAAATCTCCGGTGAGCAATATGTGGATCGATGCAACCGCCAAGGGAAAGCTTAATCTGGGAAACATCAGCCGGATGGTGAAGCTCGAAGAGGGTACTTCATTGAAAGGGCTATTAAATGCCGATGTTTCATTGAAAGGATTGGTAGACGCCGTGCAAAAACAGCAGTTTGATAAATTCAGTGCAGCGGGAAATATCGCCCTGGATGGGTTTTATTATGCAAGTAAATCGTATCCCGATGGCGTTTCGCTGGATAAATTATTAATGACGTTCAATCCGCAAAATGTTACGCTCAATGAAGCAGCGGGTAAATACCTGGCTACCCGGTTTGAGGCCAACGGATCAATTAATAATCTCCTGGGTTATGCATTAAAAAACCGCCCGCTTAACGGAACGGTTAATGTGAAAGCGGATCGTGTTGATGTCAACAAATTTATGGGCACCGATACCACATCACAGGCAGACACTGCTACCGCTCCCTTTATCGTGCCCGCCAATCTCGACCTCGTGTTAAATGCCCGTGCGGGAGAAGTGAAATATGATAATTTAATTATTCAGAATGTGGAAGGAGCGCTGCATATTGGTGACGAAACCATTAAACTCGATAATGTAAAAGGAAATGCGCTCGATGGAACACTGGCGATAAGCGGTTCCTATTCAACGCGCGAAAACAAGAAACATCCCGCCATTGCATTAAAATACGATGTGCAGAATCTTGATATTCAGAAAACGTTCAACGCTTTCAATACTGTTCAGAAATTAATGCCCATCGGTAAGTTCCTGGGTGGCAGGATCACTTCGTCGTTAACACTGACGGGCAATCTCGGGCAGAACATGATGCCCGATCTCACCACGCTGACAGGCAATGGCAATTTATTATTGATAGAAGGTTTACTGCAGAAATTCAAGCCGCTGGAAATGCTGTCCGACAAAATCAATGTAAGCCAGCTGAAAGATATTTCGCTGCGCGAAATAAGGGAAGAATTCCAGTTCAATGCCGGGAAGGTTTTCGTAAAGCCCTTTACGGTGAAAGTAAAAGATATTGAAATGGAAATCGGCGGCATGCATGGGCTTGACCAGAGCCTCGACTACACCATTCACCTCAAAGTGCCCCGGGCGCTGATCGGGACAAGCGGCAATAACCTGCTCAACAGCCTGGCGTCGCAGGCTTCGGCAAAGGGCATTCCCGTGAAACTGGGCGACGTGGTCAATTTCGATGTGAAAATGCTCGGTACGCTCACCAACCCACAGATCAAGCTCGATCTCAAACAAAGCGCCACCAGCCTGGCCGACGAAATCAAGGATCAGGCAAAGGAATTTGTGCAGGCCAAAATCGACAGCACGAAGCGGGCCGTCAGCGATACCCTGCAATCGCTCAAGGCGGCTGCCATCCGTGAGGCCACCGATCAATTGAAACAGCAGCTTTTCAATAAAAAAGATTCGGCCCCGGAAACCGATACCGCTAAAAATCAGCCCTCCAACCCGGCCGACAGGCTTAAAGAATCGGGCAAAGGACTGATCGATAATATCAATCCCTTTAAGAAGAAAAAGTAACCGCCATCGGCGGTTTTACCCTATTTTTGCCCACTTTAAATTTTGATTACGAAATACTGTTTATGGACAAACTGATCTATTTGGTCCCGGTAATGGGGGCTATAGGACTGCTGTACACTTTCATTAAATTCAGCTGGGTATCAAAGCAGGATGCCGGCAACGACCGGATGAAGGAAATCAGCACGTATATCGCGGAAGGGGCGATGGCTTTTTTAAAGGCAGAGTGGAAAATCCTGACCTATTTTGTAGTGATCGCCGGTGTTTTGCTTGCCTTTATGGGAACACGTAATCCTAATTCTTCTCCTGCAATTGCCATTTCCTTTATCATAGGCGCTTTCTTCAGTGCGCTGGCGGGTTATATCGGTATGCGCATCGCCACAAAAGCGAATGTCCGTACTGCACATGCGGCCAGAACAAGCCTGAAAAAAGCGCTGGCCGTGTCTTTCACCGGTGGTTCCGTTATGGGCCTCGGCGTTGCCGGTCTGGCCGTACTTGGCCTGGGTGGTTTGTTCATCATCCTCAAAATGATCTTTGCCCCGGACTCGGCGGTCGATTCCCCTGAAATGATCAGAACGATAGAAGTGCTCACCGGTTTTTCACTGGGTGCAGAATCCATCGCATTATTCGCGCGCGTGGGCGGTGGCATCTACACCAAAGCAGCCGATGTGGGCGCCGATCTCGTAGGTAAAGTAGAAGCCGGAATCCCCGAAGACGATCCCAGGAACCCTGCCACTATCGCCGACAACGTGGGCGATAACGTAGGTGACGTAGCCGGTATGGGCGCCGATCTTTTCGGTTCTTATGTGGCCACCGTGCTGGCAACTATGGTACTGGGACAGGAAACCACCTCCGAAGATCAGTTCGGCGGCCTCGCTCCTATCTTATTACCCATGATGATCGCCGGAGTGGGCATTCTTTTTTCAATTGTGGGAACACTGTTTGTACGTATAAGCGAAACTGCCGGAATCAATACTTCCAATGTTCAGAAGGCACTGAATATGGGTAACTGGGGATCGATCATCCTGACGGCACTTGCCTGCGTAGGACTGGTAGCATACATTCTGCCCGAAACAATGGTGCTCCGCGATCATGAGTTTACCAAATGGGGCGTACTCGGCGCAATCGCAGTAGGTCTCGCAGTGGGCACCTTAATGAGCATCATCACTGAATATTATACAGCCATGGGTAAGCGCCCCGTGAGCAGCATCGTTCGCCAGAGCGGCACAGGTCATGCAACCAATGTGATCGGCGGTCTGGCGGTGGGAATGGAAAGTACTTTCCTTCCGATCATCGTGCTCGCAGGCGGTATCTGGGGCTCGTACGAATGCGCCGGACTGTATGGTGTGGCTATCGCAGCCGCAGGCATGATGGCCACAACAGCTATGCAGCTTGCTATCGATGCGTTCGGACCTATTGCCGACAACGCTGGTGGCATCGCTGAAATGAGCGAATTACCCAAAGACGTGCGTGAAAAAACCGATGTGCTCGACGCAGTGGGCAACACTACCGCCGCTACCGGTAAAGGTTTTGCGATCGCATCTGCGGCGTTAACCGCACTGGCGCTGTTTGCCGCCTATGTAGGCGTGATCAACCATAATGGTTTCGTTTTAAATGGTATCGATATTTATAAAGCAAAAGTGCTGGCAAGTTTGTTTGTCGGTGCGATGATTCCTTTTATCTTTTCTTCGCTGGCGATTCGTGCAGTGGGCGAGGCGGCCATGAGCATGGTGGAAGAAGTGAGAAGGCAATTCCGTTCGATTGCGGGCATCATGGAAGGAACGGGCAAACCGGAGTACGACAAATGCGTGGCCATATCTACCGAGGCATCGATAAAGAAAATGATGTTGCCCGGAGCTATCGCTATCCTTTCTCCCCTTGTGATCGGCTTTTTACTTGGGCCCGAAGCATTGGGTGGATTCCTGGCTGGCGCTACAGTCGCCGGCGTGTTGATGGGAATGTTCCAGAACAATGCGGGTGGTGCATGGGATAATGCAAAAAAATCTTTTGAAAAAGGCGTTGAGATCAACGGCCAGACCTATAAAAAGGGCAGTGATCCGCATAAAGCTGCGGTAACGGGTGACACTGTAGGAGATCCGTTTAAAGATACGTCAGGGCCCTCTATGAACATCCTGATTAAATTAATGTCTATCGTATCCCTGGTGATCGCTCCTACGCTGGCCAACCTTTTCAAAGACGGCCAGGCGGAAGCGATGCTCAAGAAACCCGTGGAGAAAGAAGTGGTTTTAAAAAGCGTTGCGGACAACAAATAATTATTAATGGTTAATGGGGGTCTCGAACTCTCATTAACCATTTACCATTATAAGGTTGCCTTATCTTATCCCAAGATTGTTTTAATCAGGAGCTCTTTATTGTCTTAATCCGGCGGTGGCTAAGGCCGGTGCTTTTTGAAATAATATCCGTGGAAACGCCAAGCGATTTCATTTTTCGGGCAACAGACAATTTAGTTTTGGCTTCGCCTCGTTTTTCACCATCCATTCTCGTAATCTCAAGTACTGCTTCTCTTATTCCCATAGGTTTGTGGTTTTTTTTGATGAGTAGTTGAATCTCTTTTTCAAAATTAGTGGTAATTTCTTTATTATCGAATTGGTAAAATAATTCCTGGACATCGCTGCGAAAGAATGAATGGTTGCGGATTAGAGTCCTTTAGGTAAAGAAATGAAAAAAAGCTTCGAAAGATTAATTAGAATGGCAAAAATATGATGATCATCCTACAACATTACAGGCCGATAAGAAACTATGGCAAAAGCTATTGTTATAGGGCATCTCGTCATGCAGGTAACGTCTGAAATTGTTGCTTATTGACTTTAAAAGATTATCCTGGTATTGAAAGAGAATGTCCATTTTGTCGGTTGTATCCGACAAAAATAGCTAAATTTTGTCGGTTCTATCCGACAAAACGGCGATCTTCCCCTAAAGCAATAATATTATCTGCTTTTAATAACTTTCATTGTTATTTTTTTAGGTTTCTGGTGAATCGTAATGATATATTCACCCGAAGGGTAGTTGGACAGATCGTATGTCAGGTGGATACCTGTCTCCGTTTTTTTAGCAATAATACTTCCCGATATATCGCTGATCGTTACAAGTGTTTTGTTAAGCGGCTTGCTCAATTTAACACTGAAGATGCCCGTGGTCGGGTTGGGATAAAGCGTATTGACCACTTGAATACCCTGGCCTTCCAGGGTGGCTGCATCTTCAACCATCGAACTGTTATTGCACATATATTGCCGTTGCGTCCTGTTTCCGGCTGCATCATACATATATACAACCCCGCAGGTTCCGGCGGGCAAAGATTGTCCGCTCATTTTCGACGCTGATAAAACAGCAGCGACGATCAGCACAATCGATAATAATTTATTTTTCATGTCTTATAATAAGGGATTAAAGATTATCAATATTTCCGGATGACATGTTCAGCCTGATCGCCTCGGCTTTTGCAGAAGAATCATTGCCCAGGGATGCGCGATAAACATGCGCATCGTTGAATGGGTTGTTGTCTCCCTGTCTTTCACCGATAAATCTCCTCCAGAACATTGCCTGGTTTTTCCTTGACCGGTAATCCAGGTATTTCGACAGCGCAAAGCCGTTCCCATCTTTCTCGATGGCGTATAACTGGCCGTCCTGGCAGCGATACAATTCATTATTGATGCTAATGCCCCATACCCCGGAAATCATGCGGGCTGAGCTGTCTGTGGATATTTCATAGAACTGAATTCCTTTTGAATGCTCATCGACAGCAAGAGAAAAACTGGAAATGGAAGGTGCGTTGTTTAAAAACTCCTGGAAAGAAAGAAAAACTCCCCGCGGGTGAATGCTGTCCAATAAGACTTTATGATCACCGGCGCTGTCGAGCGACTGTAGTAAAGCTGACCGGGTTAAAACCGGGCCCTTTACCGGATTTGATTTTTGTTTTTCATTCAAATCCTGTGAAGAACAACTATTGAACAATTCACCAATGGCTATGGCCAGATTTTTTCCCAGGTCAAAATTTGGATCAGTGGAAACAATAGTCGTGTCAAACATGTTTTTGAGTTGGTAAACGTCTGCACTGTTATCAAAGATATTTGCCGATAGCTTTACAAAAGAGGTCACCCCGCCGGCGCTGGAATCCCGCCCAACCCGGAGGCCATTGATAATCCAAAGCAATTTCTCTCCTTCTGCAGTGAACGAACCGTTAAACTGCATTGCAATATAATCCTGTAACCAGGACGGCACGCCCTGTTGTATCAAAACATTGGTTCTCACGTTTGGAAATGCGGATGGCAGGACGCCTATGAATGTGGAATCGGCAAGACCATTCATCACTTCTATGGATGCTATCCCGGAAGGGCTTGCCGTTTTTTTAATCACCGGAAGCTGTAAGCCTATATCGGTATTATTCTGAGCATTGAGAATGCAGAAAGGAAAACACAGCAGAATTAAAAATGTATAATATTTAGTCATTGAGATAGGTTTTTAGTTGGATGATTCATGGCAAAAGTGTTTAAACTGATGGCTACTGATTAGGAATATAAACGGCATACCCTCCTGAAACATTATATGGCCCCCAAGTCCTGAATTCAGGGTATACCGTCTTTCCATCAACAACGCAGGACTGAATTTCATTTAGACAAAACCTGCCTTTTCCTGTCTTATTAATGCTTACCATTTTTGAAATGCGGAAGGTCCTTTCCATACTTGGAAAATATACTTCCCAGTCAAAACCTGGGCCCAATGTTCGATAGTCATGTTGATCTGTGCGATCGCCATTTGGTCAGAAATAGATAGTATCGCCAGGCAATGGACGCGGAGCATATTTGTGAACTACTCGTTCGGTGTCTACAAGCTGATTAAAACTGTCGTTTTGAACATAAGCACGCAGATAAACAGTATCAAAGCCCAAAGAATTGGGGAAACCCGTAAATCCAAGTATTAAATTACTGTCCTGACAGGGGTGCGTTAAATTGCATGCGCCTAATACTAAAAGCAGAAATGCGGTATATACTATTTTCATGACAGATTAGGTTTAAACATTTCCCTAGCTGAATGATTACGGCAACTACATTTTAATTATACCTATTAATTGGCAATGTAAACGATATACCCTATTGGAAATCCTGCTCTTCCAAAACCGGTGAATTCAGGGTATACCATCTTTCCATCAACAACGCAGGACTGAATTTCATTTAGACAAGACCTCCCTTTTCCCGTCTTGTTAATGCTGATAATCTTTGAAATGCGGAAGGTTCTTCCAATACCAGGAATATATATTTCCCAGTCACAGCCAGGACCTAATGACAAGTAATGGTGCTGCTCCTTATAAACTCCATTTATCCAGAAATAGATGGTATCACCCGGTGGCAGGGGTGGAGGTATAGCTGGACTATGCGTTGAGTGTCTACAAGCTGATTAAAATTGCCATTTTGAGCGTAAGCACGCAGATAAACTGATGTCAAAGCCCAAAGAATTGGGGAAACCCGTAAATCCTAGTATTAAATTACTGTCCCGACAGGGGTGCGTTAAACTGCATGCGCCTAATACTAAAAGCAGAAATGCGGTATATACTATTTTCATGATCACTGAATTAATTTTTAAAACCAGCCAAGGCCGATAGCTAATAATGGAAGCAGGGCGCCCTTAATAATATCAAATGCTCCCGGCTGCCTGGTATTATTTTTTAATGCTGCCTGGTTAATGGGGTTGTTTGGGGGTAAAGTAGGATCATATCCATGAATAAAGTTGTTACTTACATCAAAATATACGCTGTTTGTGCCGCGAGTAGCTGAACTCGTATACACTCCCCCATAATACCTGTCAAAATATTTCAATGCCCGTGCATTGCCGTCCCAGGCGGTTGGGTTATCATTTCCCGAGGCAAGTAAATCCGGTATTGCAGTAAAGGTAAGATAAGCCAGTCCCTGCGCCCGGCTTTGCAGGTAACGGCCATATTCATGCTGAAAAATAGCATCATTCGGATCAACCTTCATATCTGATGGGCCGGTGATAAACCTACCAATGGTGAAGGCACGTCCCCCTCCCGGAGAGTTTTGTTTCTTCAGCCAATTTGTCGTCAACACCGTGGCACCATCAAAGTATTTCACATCCTCCACTCCTCCCAGCGCATTATTAAGCAGGGCCGCTCCAAGGCCCACTACTTCCTGCGGCAGCTCCCAGGTAAGCCGGGAAGCGATGCCCAATAAATTCTGTACTACCGTCAAATGAGGATTAAATGCAAATACCCCCGCGATTATTTTAACTCCGTTCCATACCCTTTTGGGAATGGTCAGGATGTAATTAGCTAAAAAACTCCAAACACTGTTCCCCGTCGGATCAAAATAGATCAATGGATTGTTTAATCCATAGCCATAACGGTTATACCCCTGCGAACTCCAGGGATAGGTGATATAAATATCCGGGCCGATCATCCTGCCGATCACCGGGTCATAAATACGCCCGTTCATATTGATCAACACAAACTGCGGCAGTTGCTCATGTCCCGTATATCCCCTGTAAAGCCAGTCGGGAACGGTTGGTACGCTGGCATAGGTCCAGTTACCCGGGTTGCGGTTGCGGCCCCAGGCGTCAAAATTCTGTTCAGCCACAATATTGCCGGAAATATCTGTCAGCGTAAGCAGGCTTCCCAGGTGATCGGTATAGACAAAATAAGGCGTAATAGTGCTGCCCTGCTTAACAATAATCACAGAAAGACCGTTGCCCGCTTTTATATAATGAATATCACGCGTAACGCCGCTTTTTACCTGGCGCTCAAAAGAACCCAGATAGTACCTGGTTTCTATTAAGGTCCCACTCTGCTTCATCGTGTATTTTATTCGCTGATAGTCCTGTCCGTATGCATAGTTAAGCGCATAGCCGTTTTCAGAAATACCCGATACCTTCGAGAAAACAGTATAAGCCAGATATTCCGTGTTGTGCGAAATCACTCCGGGAGAAGTGTATCCTCCTGCTGTGCTGGTGATATATTTCACTGCATTGATCTGGTTATTGTCATACACATAATTTCCAATATCCGATTTCGATTTGATATTTCCCAGCGATGTGCCGCCCGTATTGTCATAGGTCATGGTAAACTGCTGCACACTATTTACGGTAGACCCCGTTAACCGGTTCAGATTATCATAAGTAAATGTTTCCGTCAGGCTTTTGATCGCATCATTCCTGGAAAGCAGGTTGCCATTCTGACCGTCAAAGCTCATATTCAGGTCCTGTACTCCCGCCGTATAATAGCGTGTGGGCACACCTTTGACAAAATCGTAGGATACGATGGAATTTTTGCCGTTCCCATAGGTATAACCTGTATATAAACCCTTACTATTTATTGCCGTAGCGGTGAATAGTACAGTCTCCGTACCCGATCCCATCGTAGTTTTTATTAACGCGCCGTTCTTGTCATACGTATCGTTAATCACTACCCCTGACGGATAAGTTATTTTAACAGGATTGCCATAGCTGTCATAACTCAAGGTTGTAGCAAAAGTGTTTCCATCATAAACAACCGATTCACTGATTTTCCTGCTCAGGTTATCATACCCATAGGTGGTTACATCTCCTGAAAAGCCGGTAACCTTTGAAAGGTTGTCATTGCATTTTCCCGTTCCTGTGTCATTATAGTATATATAGCTGGTAGTGCCTTCAGCGCCTGTGCGTGTCAGAACGCGGCTAAATGCATCATAGGTAAAGGTCGTTACATGACCTAACGCATCGGTCTGTTTTGTCATTTTACCCAGTGCATTATATTCATAACCGACAGTACCCGAATTTATATCTGTCAGTGACGTCTGCCGGCCGTAAGCATCATACACGCTTGAGACTAATGTATTACTGCCCAGTTGCACCGTTTTCTGATTGCCCCAGCTATCGTAGGTATACGACAACTGCCCCCCGTTATCATTGGCATAAATGATTCTTCCAGCACCATCCCGTGTTTTGCTTGTGGCTTGTCCCGCAGCATTGGTGACAGTCATCTTATATTGCCCGCCGGACAGCATAGCATATGACAGGGAAATTGAGCTGGTGCCATTGCCAGAACTTGATAACCGCCCATAATTATCGTAGTTATTCGTATTGGTTATTACGGTCTCACTCGAATAGTGAGGGTCTGTCTGAGAACTCACCTGTCCCTTGGAATTATAATTAATCGTCGATGCAAGCATTTGGTTATTGAAACCACCCGTTTCCGTTTTCACTTTTCTCCCCAGCACATCAAAATATATTTTTTGATATTTTCCGCCATCTGCCACCCGCTGTGACACTGTGGAATAGCGCCCCGTTGAGGTTTCCCAACCGATCGTTTCCGTGATTGCATTGCCATCGGGCAGAGTGGTCCTGTTCAACCTTCCAAAAGCATCATAGGTATAACCGGTGGTTAAGCCGTCGGAGGAAACAGCGGTGGCCCGCAAACCGAACACCGGATCATAAGTGAATGTTTCTGTTTTGGTGATACCGCTTCCTGCCGCCTGCTTTTTCATCAGGAACCGGCCGGTGTTATCGTAAGTGTAACTAAGAGTGGGCGTAAGGGTGCTTGGTGCAGAAACAACGGTTTGCGTAATATTTCCAAACCCATCGTAAGTATTGGTGGTTGTCGTGGCCAGCGCTGTACCCGAGAAATCAACGGAAGTGGCTATGTTTCCCTTGGAATCATAGGTGTAGGCAGTGGTTTTACTGACAGCGGTTTGCCCGCTCCTGGTGCTGCTGACCGTAACAGATTCCGGAGAGGCTGGCACAGGAGTGCCATGTGCACCGAACACTGTCGTCGTCGTTGTTGTCTCCGTTGCAGTGAATATTGAACCATTCATATAGCCCTTTGATTCCACGCCGACAGTTATGTTATTATAATTATCATAGGTGTTGGTATTTTGTATGGCAGAGCCGGTTAAACCATCATACTGATTGGTCTGATTGACATGATATACGTAACGCTTGTCAGCATTATTTCCAGGATTCACTCTGTTAACGCATCTGTGATTTTCAGGCTGGAAACGGTTGTCGAGCCATATACGGTATTTTTTTCCACCAGGTGCGGTAACAATATTGAGGGATCTATATCCGAGATACTGGTTTTGAATAAATCCGTTGCTCCAATTGGTTCAATAACCTGCTTATATCCTAAAAATCCCCGGATAGCGCTCGCCACAGCATCTTTATAGCTATAGGACACCGTAGATACGCCGCCAATGCCATTGGGCAAATTAATAGACGATAAAGCATAAATTGGACTCTTAACCACCATGTAAGGATTGCCGTTCGTTTGCTGGCCAGGCTGTTCATTCGGATTATCATATTCATATAAGGCAGAACGTTGATACAAGGCGCTGCTATTGGAAAGAATTTCGTAATTATATGTTGTTTGATTGCCCAGGCCATCTGTCGACTTAGCCATAAAACGGTCTTCTTTAAACGGCTTTGGATAGATAAACCGGTTGTTAGAGGCATTTAAACTTAAGATGTCCGGTTTGCTATCTCCGTTTGCATCAACATAAACTGTCTGTGTCGTCGTATTCCTGTTTATACTTTCAGGCCGGGTGTACGTTTCTGCATAAAAAGCCTGACTCTGACCACCCTGTGGAACACCATCACTGTAATAAATGGTGTGTAATGACTGTAAGGTTCCGGTCGCCAGATCATCCAAAGAATGCCAGATATCGCTTTTTCCATCTCCATTCAGGTCGGCCACCATTAAGTGATGAACATCGCCTGTGTAGTCACCATCCAGGTACACTCCTTTTTGAAAAGTGAAAGGATAGGAAACAAAATTTTTACCTGTGCTGTAAAGTATATTCCAGGGGGCTGCAACATTATGTTCCGAAGATCTCACCAGCAGATCAGTGTTTCCATCACCGTTAAAATCTCCGGGAAATACCCGGTATCCTGCTTTGATATCGGATGTGGTGTATAATATGTTAGCGGCATAAGAATATCCCGGCGTGACTATTGTCGGGAAAACTGATAATACATAACTCTGACTGGCTTTCTGAACCAGGATTTCTGTTTTACCGTCTCCGTCGAAATCTATTGGAACGACACCTGTCGCACTAGCCACAGATGTAGCATAAAATGGATCGCTGGGGGAGCCTTCAACCCCAAACGTCAGGATTTCCTTGTTGAAAATATTTTTCTTCGGAGAGGAAAAGAACGCCTTAAAAGCATTTGTGCCATTAATACCCAAAATCAGTATATAATCCTGCGCGCCATCGCCATCAAAATCGCCGGGAATAAAGTTTGTGCCGCCGTGATAGGAATAAACAAAATCCTGGGTATAAGCAGTGACATGAGGCAAGGATGCGTATTGAACATTCTTGTAAGTGCTACCGGAAACCGAACTGTAAAATCTGGAATAATTAATGTCAATTCCTTCAAAAAGCATTTCTGTGCCGGAGAGTTTCCAATTCGTCATCAGCACATCCTGTTTATTATCCCCGTCATAATCTGAAGTGAGAAAATTAAGATGATCGGACAATCTTCTTATCTGTGTGGCCTTATCTGGCCTGGCACCGTAATTAATGGTATAATTATACGCTATTGATATTGCAGGAGATGAACCGTATTGAGAGAATCCGTCGAAAACTGTATAACTTTTATCATGCTGCCATCCATTGTTGTCAATAGTATAATAAACTCCCACTAAATCCTGTTTCCCATCTCCGGTTATATCTCCGGAATATACATTGTTATAATTCAAAAAGTCGGGATATGCTATGGAAACAGTAACATCAGGCGCTGTTAAGTTGGATCCGTAAGAAAATGTCAATGGGTTATAGCTGGTATTGTCGGCTCCGGTTTCTGTAAAAGACTGAAGAAAATATTGATTATGCAGCCTGCTATAAGCGCTCGTATACGTTCTTACCGTGTTGGTGTTATGGGTTACGGTGATTGTATTCAGTAAAAACTGGTCGTACAGCGATGCCCCAGACTGAAAAGTTTTCTGTGCCTGCCAGTTGCTTTTATTGATGTAAGCAAACTCAATTTTATCCTGTGGCAATATTCCCTTTGCGGAGTTGCCGGTGTATTCTATTTTTTTCAAAGCAAAATTCCGACCGGAGTTATTTAAATAATAACTAAATAGCTCATAGTTTCCATTTATATCGGTTATTTTATTAAGCAACCAGATCATATTGCTGGCTGTGCTGTTATCTGTGGTCATCAGGGCATCGGATGCATTGCCATATTCCAATACCGTTCCGTTTTTTAATGTCACCTTAAAATATGCCGGCCCTGTGACACCTGATCCGCCTATTGATTCCACTTTGCTGAAGTTTTCATTTTCAGTGCCATAAGTTGCCCCATTGGCTCCATATGTGCCTGAAGTGAGAAACAGGCGCTGTCCGTCCAGCACAAATGCATCATTGGTGTTTGTCCAATCCACAGGTGTATTTACTCCATTGTAATAATTTCTCCTGCCTGAACGGGTGATGGAAGACAAAACAGACAGGTTCCATCCCCAACCAAAAGCCCCGGCTCCTGCCTGTGAACTATAAACCAGATTCACATCGGGCTGCAGCCCTCCGATGCCCGGGGTCGATTGTATGGGTATCGTATAATTTATTCCGCCCATTCCATTCTGCACACCGGACCCGCTGGTGGATCCAACCGGTTTGGACAGATCGATGGTCTGCGCATGGATGGTTTGTGAATTTAAAATGCCGAAGATAATGAACAGGGCAACCGCAATTCCCGAACGGAGAGTTTGAATATTTTTTTTCATGGAAGGGGTTTAGTTTAGATCAGAATAAATACACACAAATAGATGATGAGCAGTGTCGAAGAACCCTTAGCTTAAATTTACAGCCCGGGCGCTGAATGCCAGAGGCAATTTAGCCAACGGCTACGTTCCGGTTGCCGTAAATCGCGCGGTCGAATGACGGGATGGCAAATGAGAGAGAAAAAAGAAAACGGTAAGGCGCAAGAAAGGTTTAACGTTAATCATACCTGTCGAATAAGGGTTTAAAGTATATCCTGAATGTAGGGGATATTTATACCATAAAAAAATTATTTTCTGCCAGTAATCCGGACCCGGCCTTCCATCCGTGTCCACGGTTATTGGTATAAGGTTATTGGTATAAGCCCGCGGGGCAAAAGCCTCAGGTGCGTTGCAGGCCGCATTGAAATATTAATGCATCTGCTTATAAAATGCGGCTATTTTCTCTGCTACAATTGGCTCATTAAGGTATCCCAGCCGGTTGTCGAGAAAATTACCATCCTTGTCTATTGCCAATATGCAGGGAAATGCTTTCAGGCAATATCCTTCAAAAACAAGCTTGCTTTCAATGTCTTCCGGATTGCCCGGATCGTGAGTGATGAGGCTCCGGGGACCTCCCGCGTCATGGCTTGCCGCAAACTCTTTCCACTGTTTAATGCTCGCTGTATCCGGAGCTTCATAGGCAATATGCAGGAATACAATATCATCCTTGCCTTTGTAGGATTCCTCCAGTTGTTTAAAATTAGGTAACGTGGCGATGCAGGCCGGACACCAGGTGCCCCAGAAATCAATAACCACCATTTTGCCTTTAAAGTCAGACAAATGCACTGTAACCCCTTCAGGATTTTTAAGTGAGAAATTGTAGGCTGGTTGTCCTGCATCCAGTTTTTTGTAATAATTATAAATTGAATCCACAACATACATTCCCGGCGAGCCGGCCACCAGGGCGCTCTTTATTACCGGGTACATCCGTTTCAGCTTTGGCGTGAAGCGGTAATTGCCGGCTTCACCTTTGAACCACAGTGACGTGAAACGGTCTTTTAGTAAATTACTTTTTGCATTTTCCAATAGCTGTGTAATCTGCATATCGTCAGTCAACGATGGATCTTTCCATTTTTTTCCGGCCCACCATTCATTTATTGCTGTTCCTGTAAACCCCTGATCTCCGATGCCCGACAAACCCGGATCAGCAATGCTAAAGCCTCTATCGTACCAGTCAGCAAAATCTGCAGCAGACACGGATTCCTTATGCGCATCCACAAAACCATATTTCAGCTCCAGCTGTTTTATCAGTTCAAATGTTCTGAGTAATGATTTATTTTCCTGGCCGGTGACACCAGCCTTTGCTATTAATTTCTCAACGCGGGCTTCCGCCGCTTTAATAAATGCATCCACAGCCTCCCGCGATTGCATGGTGGTGGCATTATGCCCGTTTGCATATATAGTACCGATAATATAGGGCAACAGCACACGCTCACCTGTTTTGCCTGTGACAGACGGCACCAGTCCTGTACCGGGTTTGGCAGCCGCAGTTAAAACGAGTTGCAGGTTATCTCCGCTATTTATCAATAATGGATATTGGCCCAGGAAAATGATCTGCCTGCTGCCGGGTAATTCTTTTGAAAAATCGGTAGCTTTATTTTTTCCGCTCACATCAACCATATCGCTATTGTATCCGGGGAAAGCGTCCCCGCTAATAAAGTTCCAAAACAGAACGCTATGGTAATCGGAAGGCACTATCATCTTTACACGGACAAGTGTTGCACGGGGGCCGGCTGCATGAAGGCCGGCACTTACCAACAGCAGGAACAAAGAGCTGGTTACAAATTTCATCATATCCAATCGTTTATTTAGATAATGGCAATAAACCGACTGAAAAGGGTGATGCGTTATTCTATCAAATAATATCAATTTAGTAACCTGGCCCTGTCTTCTTAAGGTCAAACACCCGGTACAGCGGCTTTCCACCTCGGGGCCGGGGTGCATAAACTACTGTATTTGGCATGACTTCACCGGGTTGCTTATTTTCGCATTTGTCTGATCTTTTCTTTCTGAAAAAACTCCCTGATCAATGCGGTATATAATTTTTCCCGCGGCACATTTAACCGCAACTGGGCGGCATCGCGCTTTTCGGCGTTGCCGGTAATTTCGTGCGCCGATATATTAGCCAACTTCATCAGCATTTGCAGCTCCAGTTGCCTGTCCGTGAATTTTCTTTTGTCCCGGTGTGGAAAGGAGCTTACGATTGTTTTTCCGTTTACCTGGCGAACAACAAGTTGTTTAGCTATGGCGCCGTGCAGGGCGCTCAATAAGGGATTGGTGGAGATTGCCATAAATAAGGTTGTTTCATCCTATAGACGTCATGGCCTTATAATTCTTTGCTGCAAGGATGTTTCCAGGCTGCTTTTAGGGTTTTCTTAAGAATTAAAAGCCTGGATAAAGCGTGTGCATTACCTAAACAAACCCAATTAAAAGCCTACTCATACCCTAAGGACAGCCCTGGAACTGTATGGTATGAGTGGAGGACATCTATATCGATGAATGGTAACAGATATTGGTATTTGGCCAACTATTTTTTTAGATGCGGGGGGATTGCGATAGTTGTGGAAAGAGATGGTCCGGTTTTCTAACCGGTCTTCTTTTTATTCCTATATTGTTTTAAGCCGGCGATGGCTAAGGCCGGTGCATTCTGAAATAATATCCATGGATACGCCGAGCGATTTCATTTTTCGGGCAACAGATAATTTGGTTTTGGCTTCACCAAGTCGCTTTGCTTTGTTAAGGCCGCGTCTCTCACCTCGTTTTTCATCTTGTCTCGTAATCTCAAGTACTGCTTCTCTCATTCCCATAGTTTTGTGGTTTTTTTTGATGAGTAGTTGAATCTCTTTTTCAAAATTAGTGGTAATTTCTTTATTATCGAATTGAATATATAACCGGATAAAATCAGACAGCTTCTTTATCTTTTCCCTGGAAAAGCCACGACTCAAAAGATTTCTGACCAGGAAAACTTTCCAGCGATATAGGAAACCCCTCCGGGATATGCAATCCTGAAACTGTATGAGAATGGCGCTTTGGAGAATGAATATATTACCACTAATATTGAAAAGCCGGCACCCCGGTAAATAAACGATAAGTTTATAAAAATTGAATCATGCAAAATAAAAGCCTGCTGCCCTTTTGTATTGTTGCGCTGTTTCTTTTGGCACCTGCCCGCAGTTATGAACAGATCGAGGATTTTGCCGCGCAGGGAATTGTTCGGGTAATACCTAAAGAAATTGATAGTGTACTGACCAACCCGGGAATAGGGTTCACCACTTTTCAGCGGTTTAATGGGGACACGCTTAATAATGGTCTGCAATGGACCGAAGGCAAACCGATCGTTTACCAGCCCTTTAAAGGCAGTTTGGCCAATAAAGGGTATCCGCTTACTACCATTGCTTATTTCAGATTATACTGGCGTTTCCTGGAGCCGGAGAAAGGAACGTTTAACTGGGGACTTATTGACCAGGCACTTCGTATTGCACATGAGCGCGGACAAACGCTGATGCTGCGCGTGGCGCCGTACGGAGAAGGCAGCAGCAGGGAAAACGATGTGCCGGACTGGTACCGGGCCATGGTGGGTCCCAAAAATGAATGGTTTACCGATTCTGCCGGCTGGCGGGTAGATCCGGAAGATGCACGCTATGCAAAATATTACGGCGGCATGATTGCTGCCCTGGGTGAACATTACGACGGGCACCCGGACCTGGAAGCCATTGATCTTTCCATCGTCGGTTTCTGGGGAGAAGGACGTGGGGCCGCCCTGCTTTCGCAACCGGCAAGGGAAGCACTGGTCGACGCCTATACCGATCATTTTAAAAAAACACCGCTGATCGCCCTGCTTACCGATAAAAAAACGGAAACATATGCCTTATCAAAAGCCCCTATAGGATGGCGGATCGATTGCCTGGGAGATCTGGGCGGTTTTGATAAGAACTGGTCGCACATGTATGATTATTACCCTCAGGGGATCATTAATTTCGGAATGCAGGATGCCTGGAAAAAAGGGCCTGTGAGTCTTGAAGTATGCTGGGTCATGCAAAAATGGAAAGACGAGGGCTGGGATATAAACTATATAATCGATCAATCACTGAAATGGCATATCTCCAGCTTTAATGCAAAGTCGTCAGCAGTACCTAAAGTATGGGCATCCCAGGTAAACCGCTGGCTGAACGCAATGGGCTATCGCTTTGTATTGCGTAAATTCACGTATCCAAAAGAGATACAAAAAGGGCAGAATCTTTCCTTCACTTCCTGGTGGGAGAACAAAGGCGTGGCGCCCCTTTATAAAAAAGAGTATTGCCTGGCCATACGCCTTTATAACAACAAGCATTCAATTGTGCGCGCCACTGATGCAGATATTAACGCATGGATGCCGGGAGATAATCTGTATGATGGCACCATTAATCTTCCCTATGATATACCGGCAGGGGAATATAGTATCGAAGCGGGCATCGTTGACCGGCAGACCAATGAGCCAAAAATAAAGCTTGCAATAGCCGGCCGTACCAACGATGGGTGGTACCGGCTTGGAACGATCACTGTTAAATAAAGATATTTCTACTTATAAAGATATTTCCACTTACGAAATAGGTCGTATATTGTGATATAATGCGATTTTATGTCAACGACCAAGTATATAAGGCCAACCGAAAGTGAGCTGGAAATACTCCAGATACTGTGGGCAAAAGGTACGGCGAGCGTTAGGGAAGTGCACGAAGAACTGCTCAAAACAAAGGAAGCGGGCTATACCACTACCCTAAAGCTAATGCAGATCATGAACGAGAAGGGAATTGTGAAAAGAGACGATTCTTTTAAAACGCACATATACCAGCCCGCAGTGAGCCGCGAAAAAACGCAGCAGCACCTGCTCGGCAAGATGATCAATACCTTATTCGGAGGATCGACCACCGAACTGGTGATACAGGCATTGGGTAATCACAAGGCTTCGCCTGATGAACTGGAAGAGATTCAAAAGATACTTACCGAAATGAAAAATCATTAGTATGCACCTATTCTACCAGCCCGCTTTTATGGAGGCCCTTGGATGGGCACTGGTGGATAGCTTCTGGAAAATGGGAGGCCTCTGGATCGCCTATCTGCTGATTACAGGAAATGGAAAGCGGTTCAGCGCCGCAGCAAGATATTTTCTTGCCGTGGCATTCATCAGCGGCGGCACGGTATGGGCGTTCCTCAATATCCCTTTTTATTATCATGAGATCCGCCTCGGCAATGAAGTATCATCGCTGGGAATCTATTTCAGAAACGGATTTGTTTTTGTGGAACAGTTCTTTCCCTGGTTCTCTTCCTTCTATGTTTTATCAGTACTCTTTCTTTCGGGCCGTTTATTTTATCAATACTATTCGGGCAGAAAAAATATTTACACAAATATTACCGCAGCGGATGCCTCTGTTACGCATATTGTCGACCGGCTTGCCGCAAAAATCCATCTCGGAAAAAAGATCCGCGTTTATCTTTCAGACCATATAACCACCCCCTTAACGATCGGGTTTATCAGGCCGGTCATCCTGCTGCCCGTGGCCCTGTTTAATCACCTGAGCATTGAACAGGCGGAATCCATTATTGCACATGAACTGTTTCATATCCGGAGAAATGATTACCTCGTCAATATCATGGTATCGTTATCCGGGGTACTTCTTTTCTTTAATCCGTTTGCAAAATTATTTGAGCAGGTTATCCGGAAGGAAAGAGAAAATGTATGTGACGACAAGGTGATAGCAAATGGTTTCGACAAATGGCAGTACGCGCATGCGCTCTATATTATCGGAAAAAATAATTCGCTGCAGAACCCTTTTGTTATGCCCGCATCGGGCAATAAGCTCCTGCTGCTGGAACGCATCGGAAGAATTCTTAAGAGAACGGTTAAGAAGAGGCGACCGATGACCATGGATCTTATCAAACCACTGGCCCTGTTTATCATCTGCACAGGGGCCTGTCTCTTCCTGGGAAGAGATCAGAAACTGCCGGCCGCAAACGTAAAAATCAACCTTGCTGAGCCGGCGACCCGTTATACAATGGTGCTTGTGCCCGACAAGGCAGGG
Source organism: Flavitalea sp. (assembly GCA_044224935.1). Taxonomy (GTDB): domain Bacteria; phylum Bacteroidota; class Bacteroidia; order Chitinophagales; family Chitinophagaceae; genus Flavitalea. The sequence continues at coordinate 18,023 of JBGAJL010000019.1, read as the reverse complement.
CCGTCGTCTCCTTCCCTGCCTGTTGAAATAACGTTTCATGAAAAAACGGTTGCCGTCGTTAAAAGGGACGGCAAAAAGAGCATTGAAAAACGTGTACGGCCCACTGCAGAAGATACATCCGCTGCGATCGCTTCGGTGGCTCCTGAGGCTTCTAAAACCGCTGCACTACCCGGCACGGGAGAACTCTATAAAAATTATTTCGTTTCTGTCAATACCACGGGCTCCGGGGAGTTCACCCTGCAACTCCCTGCCGCGCCGACCGCCTTTGAAGTGGTTGACGGACTTGATTCAGCTACTCCGTATGTTCCTTCCTCTACTTTCTACTATTCCGTTATTGCTGACAAGAATCCAACCACCGGCACCATCCGTAAAACAGTTCATTTATAATTTCAGGAGGCAGTTACACTAAAACAGCCGACCCGTTAATACGGGCCCGCACAAAATAGTTTATCCAGTATCGAAAGGTTGGGAACAAACCCGAACCGGTCTTCAAAAACCTGTGGATACCTGGGCCCGGGACCGAATGCGGCAATACCCGAGGGAACAATCCGGTTACGCAGGTCCCGGAATCTTTCCGGATCATAATTTTCCTGCCAGGATTCGCTCAGGCTGATCCCGGTTGTAATTGACAATTTGTCGCAAACCCAGCGAAGACATTCCATATTCCAATCGAGCAGGTAAACAAACTGCCGGCTGTAGATCGCTGCGAGCCCATCTTTATAATATTCAAAAAAAGGTGATTTGTTATAGCAGGATTGAATGGTTTTCCAATGCCGGTCCTGCCCACGCTCGCGGATATCGATCCTCACTTCTTTCATGGCCATACGAACGCCCCGGCCACCGGCAATCGGGATGCTTAAATGAATGGGCCCGTTTCCCCCCAGGAGGGTGCAGCGGTTACGAAAACTCATTTTTTGAAAGCGATCATATTGATCAATTATGCCATGCGAAAATTGATTTAACTCATTAAACCAAATAACAGGTGAAAAATATTGAGAATCAGATATAAAAGTCATCAAATATTATGTTTATGCCATCCTGTTTAAGATCTCATCAAAATATGCGTAAAGATGTTTAATCAGCCTCGTATAACATCTATTTATTATTCATATAAATCGATACAACTATCTTATAATTAGTTATTTATTACGAAATAAAAATACTACAAAAAGTAGTGCTCATAATTAAAGAAGACGACCATGGAAATTCAACAGTTTTCTAAATCTTTTAGCCAAACAAAACCCTAAATTAAATCCTCTTTTTTGGACGAAAAAATTAAAGCCCTACTTTGCGGTCAAAATAATTAATGAGAAAAATTTTGGCGGCCCTGATGATCCTTACGGCGATTAACTCCTGTACCAAGCCCCAGGATCTTCAGTTCATCGATGTGCAGAATATCAGGATGATTAATCTCGGGCTGACCGAGTCGACGGTGGGATTGGATGTGCGGTTTTATAACCCCAATAAACAGCAGGTAAAATTGAAAGACGTGAACACAAAGGTGTATGCCAACTCGGCATATCTCGGAACCACATCGATGGATTCCACGGTCACCGTTCCCCGGCGCGACACCTTTGCCATTCCCCTTACGATGAAAATTCCAACACTCACTGCGATCGGCAAATTGATGCAGGGGCTGCAAGACAGCACTGTTGATATCAAAGTAGAGGGAAGCGTAAAAATGGGCAAGGCAGGAGTATTTCTCAATTACCCCATCAGGTACGAGAGCCGTCAGAAGTTGTCGGATCTTAACTTCTGATTTCTTCTATCTATTTAAAATAAACTTCGGTGGCGCCGTAACCATAGGCCGGGTGATAGCGGTTGATAAAATTTTTTACATCGCGGCGAAGGCGCAGCAGTTCATGGATCTCATCCCTTAATTTCCCGGTGCCCAGCCCGTGTATCACGATCATAGACGACTGGTGATGTGCCGTTGCCAGATCGAGGTATTTTTCGAGCGTCTGGAGCTGCAGGGTAAGCATTTCAAAATTGTTCATTCCCTTATGATCGGGTCTTAATTTCTCTATATGCAGGTCGAGCTCATATTTTGCCGGCTCCAGGTGTTGCCGCGCGGAGGAAGCAGAATAGATCTTGTACCCTGCATTATTAAGCAGGGAGAGATCGAGCTTTTCTTCCACCGGCCTGTCGGGGTATGTATCCAGTATTTTATATGAAAAAGTGGCTTCTCCCTTCTGCCTTATTTCCTGTATGCGCGAAAATACCTGTTTGGCTTTCAGCTTTAGAGAAGTCTCAAAAGATTCTGCTTTCTTTTTATCCGGCTTCACGAGGGAGAAAACGAAATTGAACGAGGGGCCGTCATTCATGTTTTCAAAGGGCATGTCGTGGATATAAAAATCCTGGTACGGATTGAGTTGATTACCGAGCTCAAAGCCGGGATCGCCGAAATAGCGGAGTGAATATTCGAAATGGAAAGCCGTGCCGGTGCGGTTGATCAGGTGGATCTTCAGTTCCTCCACTACTTCGTCTCCAAATTCGTCAGTATCCGTCACGGGAACAAACGTAAGCCAGATACCGTTTTGGGATTTATCGGCCGCAACGTTTTTTTCCCGGGGCACTTCATCGATGTACTTCTTTTGCTTTTTAGCCGGCGGCGGAATATTCTTCTTCGCGGAAAACTGTTTGAAATAAGGAAAATCCAGTTGATCGGTATAGGCTGGAAATTTTACACCCCGCACGTCTACCATAACCATCTTATTATTGATGATATCCACCACCTCGCCCTCTTCTTCTGAATGAAGGACGAGCACTTTGTCGCCGATCTGGAATTTCATGCTGCAAAGATACGGCGCCGGAGGCCCTTGGATGCAATGCTGTGCAGCGGCGGAGACCCACCCCGGTCTCGCCTGAGGCGAGACGGGGTGGGTTTGCCACACACAATGATCACCCCTTTGCCAGTTTGCTGTTGAACCGCCCGTAAAGAAAATAAACAACGAGCCCTATGGCAAGCCAGATAAGAAAACGATACCAGTTGGTATGGCTCTCCTGCGCCATCAGGTAAAAGCAGCTCGTCATGCCGAGTACAGGAATAAGAGAAAAGCTTTTGAGATAAGAATAAATGGCTACAACGATCAGTACGATATAAAACACTACCATGGGGATCGTCTCCACTTTAAAAAGTGCCGGATAATAACCCGGGGACGAATATCCTATCCATATCATTGATCCGGCAACCAGCAGGGGTACAATATACCGGCCGTTGATATAAGGCACTTTAAAACGGCTCTGCGGACGGTTGGGCTGATTTTGCAATACCAGGACGCCTCCGCATACCAGCACGAAGGCAAACAGGGTGCCTATGCTCGTTAAGGCTATAACCACGTCGAGATTTAAAAACAACGCCGGCACGGCCACCACCAGGCCCGTCAGTACGGTCGAAAAAGAAGGTGTGCCGTAGCGTGGATGAATGCGTGAGAATATTTTAGGCAGCAGCCCGTCACGGCTCATGCTCATCCAGATCCGGGGCTGGCCCAATTGAAATACGAGCAACACGCTTGCGGTGGCAAACACGGCGCTGACAGCGACAATGCCGGCCAGCCATTTAAGCCCTTTTTCATCAAACACCATGGCCAGCGGATCGCCAACATTCAGCTGGCTGAAATTAACCATACCGGTCAGCACGAGTGCAACCAGCACGTATAAGATGGTGCAGATAATAAGCGAATAAATCATTCCTTTCGGCAGATCCCGTTGCGGGTCCCTGCATTCTTCTGCAGTGGTAGATATCGCGTCGAAACCAATATAAGCGAAGAAAACCGCCGATACGCCTTTCAGCACACCGGGCAGCCCATTCGGCATAAAAGGAGACCAGTTGCTGGTGTCGATATAAAAACCACCCACCACGATCACGAGAAATACAATTGCCAGTTTTAGCCCTACCAGGAAATTACTCGCATTTCTCGACTCCTTAATACCGCGGTAAACGATATAGGTGATGACTGCGGTAATGAACAAGGCAGGCAGGTCCATGATGATGCGCAGATTACCGAGCACAGGAGCCTGCATCCAGGCATTATATTTCGAGATGAGCGCCGCATCTATATTTTGTAACAGCGTACCTTTTTGCAAGGCTGCTGCAACTTCATCAAAACCGCTGTGAGCAGAACTATAATCCATGGTCAGCCAGTCGTGGATGTTCCATCCGAAATTGTGCATGAGCCTTGTAAAATAATCGCTCCAGGAGATCGCTACCGCGATATTTCCGATAGCATATTCCATCAGCAGGTCCCAGCCAATAATCCATGCAAACAATTCCCCAAAAGCCACATAAGAATAGGTGTAGGCGCTTCCCGATACAGGAACCGTGGAGGCAAATTCGGCATAGCATAACGCCGCGAAACCGCAGGCAACAGCGGTAAAAATATACAGGAAAATAATGCCGGGGCCCCCGTCATAAGATGCTTTTCCGATACTGCTGAAAATGCCCGCGCCTATTACGGCTGCGATGCCTAATGCAGTAAGATCCTTAACGCCGAGTACCTTTTTGAGGGATTCTGCCGAACCATGCACATCCGAATATCCTTCTGCAGCATCGGTCAGTATTTTATCAATAGATTTTTTGCGGAAGAGGGACGAGGGCATGCTGTGTAATCGTTTTGATTTATTTAATGATCGCGCTGTACAAGAAACTCCATCAGCTTTTTCAGTGGCTCTTTTCGTGCAGATAGCACCGCCACTTCCTGCAGATGGTGCGCGGCAAGACGGATATAATTATCTTTTAATCCATTTGCCCAGGTATCCACGCCACATTCTTTAAACAGCCCGATTACTTTCTCCACCTTACCGGCTTCACTGGTTTTCATCAATCGCTTCAGTTCGGCCGACTGCCTGGCATTACAGCTCTCCAGCGCATGGATCATCAGAAATGTTTTTTTATTGGCCATAATATCGCCGCCTGTCTGCTTTCCGAATTTTGCCGGGTCGCCAAAGGCATCGAGATAATCATCCTGCACCTGGAAAGCGATCCCCAGGTTTTTTCCAAACTGGTACAAATGATCCTGGTTTCCTTTTCCCGCTCCTCCCAGTATCGCACCCAGTTTCAGGCTCGCGGCGAGCAATACGGAGGTTTTCAGTTCGATCATGTTGAGGTATTCATCGAGATCTACTTTTTCCTGTTGCTCAAAATCCATGTCGAGCTGCTGGCCTTCACACACCTGTCGCGCGGCGTTATTAAAATCCAATAATACTCTCTGCAGATAAGCAATATTAATTTTACCGAGATAGTCAAAGGCCCGCACCAGCATCACGTCGCCCGTCAATAAAGCAGTGGATTCATTGTATCTGGTATGTACCGTTTCAAAACCCCTTCGCAGGGGCGCTTTATCCATAATATCATCATGGATCAATGTAAAATTATGAAACAGCTCTATGGCCGTAGCCACTTCGTAAGCATCTGCATTAATTTCGCCGAATAATTCATTTGCCATCAGGCACAACACCGGCCGTATGCGCTTGCCACCGATACCCAGAAAATAATCGGCAGGATCGTATAAGGATCGCGGCATGCCCGGAAAATGGCTTTCCGCAAACCGGCTGCTGAATAAAGGTGTTTATTTCCTCTTCTTTGATTTTTTAGAACTCCTGTTCTTTTCCTTTTTACCGGTTTTACCGGGATGATGTGCTTCCCGGGCCTGGCTGGAAACATCCGCTATGGCGCTGGCGATCACCCATTCGTAATCGAGTTGCCGTTTGGTGAGATTTGCCGCCACCACTTTAATACGCACCTTATCTCCCATCCGGAATTTTTTTCCGGTTCTTCTTCCTACCAGGCTGTAATCGCCTTCCAGTAATGCAAATTCATCAAAATCCAGCAGCGCGTTCATACTGACGAGCCCTTCACATTTATGTTCGGTCGTTTCTACCCAGAACCCAAATGCAGCCACGCCGGTAATTACGCCATCAAATTCTTCTCCAAGAAAATTGTGCATGTACTCCACCTGCTTATATTTATTGGCAGCGCGCTCCGCTTCCATTGCCGCCCGTTCCCGTTCGCTGCAATGTTTGCTTTTTTGTTCGAGCTTTTTATCCGGAACAACATTTTTGTCCAGGCACTCCTGCAATATGCGATGCACCTGCACATCGGGATAACGGCGGATAGGTGAAGTAAAATGACAATAGTGTTCGAATCCCAACCCGTAATGCCCGATATTTTCGGTGGTATAGACAGCTTTGGCCATTGTGCGGATACCCAGTTGCTCCAGCACATGTTGCTGCGGTGTGCCCTGTGCTTCTTTCAGCATTTTATTGAAGGAAGCAGCTATGCCTTCGGGAGTAGACGTATCGAATTCGTGCCCGTATTTTTTCGCGAATGCAACAAACGGCAATAATTTTATTTCATCGGGCGTGTCGTGGACACGGTAGGGAAAAGGAACAGGTTTTTTATCCACTTTCACTTTCGAAGCATATTCGGCAACAGTTCTGTTTGCCAGCAGCATAAACTCTTCTATCAGTTGATGCGCCTCTTTACTTTCCTTTACAATTACACCAACCGGTCTTCCCTTTTCATCCAGCTTAAAACGTACCTCCTGCGAAGAAAAGTTAATGGCCCCTTTTTTAAACCGTTGCCTGCGGAATTTCTGGGCAATATGGTTTAACAATAGTATCTCGTCTTTATACAGGCCCTCTTCCTTTTCAATAATTTCCTGTACTTCTTCATAGGTAAACCGGTGATCCGAATGCATGACGGTGCGGCCTATCCAGCTCGATTTTACGCCTCCTTTGGGAGTAATTTCGAAGATCGCGGAAAAACTCAGTTTGTCTTCATTAGGGCGCAGGGAACATAATTCGTTCGATATCCTTTCCGGCAGCATGGGCAATACCCGGTCCGGAAGATAAACCGACGTGGCGCGCTCATAAGCTTCCCTGTCCAGTTCTGTTCCGGGCGTTACATAATGGCTCACATCGGCGATGTGCACGCCTATTTCATAATTACCGTTTTTCAACTGCCGTAAGGAAAGTGCGTCGTCGAAATCTTTCGCATCTACAGGGTCGATGGTAAAAGTGAGTGTATCACGAACGTCCTTTCTTTTTTTAATCTCCGCAAGGGGAATAATTTCAGGAATACGCTCTGATTCTTCTATCACTTCCTCGGGAAAAGACAATGGAAATCCCGCTTCCGCCAATATCTGCCGCATGGCGAGGTCGCTTTCATCGCTTTTATCCATCACCTGCACCACCTGTCCAACGGGTTTCTTATTTTTCTGCCACTCAATGATGCGGACAATAACCATATCATCGGCAGTGGCATTTTTAATTTTATCCAGCGGCACGAAAATATCGGGCATCGGTTTATCCACTTCCGCGATAAAAAAAGCAAAATTGGGATTGATCTGCAGCCTGCCGGGAAATTCGAGCTGTTTGCGTTTGACCACTTCCACCACCTGTCCCTGTTGCCGGCCCTTTTTCAGGCCGTCGTTTTTAACCGCAACTTTTACGGTGTCGCCATGCAACGCATTATTGAAGTCTCCGGGACGCACCATGATATCGTTGTCAAGACCGGGAACAACCACAAATCCCATTCCCGAGCGAGTGATATCGAGCGTACCTGTCAATTCGCGGGAGTGTCCATGTGTATGTGAGCCGCGGCTCTTAGGAAGTTTTTTCTTAGGCATCAGTTTCGGAGTTTTGATAAGCAAACCCTTTTATGAAAGTAGTGATAATATCGGTAAACCGGGACTCTTCATCAAACAGGAACTCAATCTGCATCGGAATCACGTAAAAAGGATATCCGGCAATAGCCTGCTGAAATTTCATTAAGCGCATCGCATCTTTTTCTGTAGTTAAAATTATTTTATCAGACGACTGAATACTATCAAATCGCTTACGGATTTCTTTAAGGTCGTCTATAGTGAAAATATGATGATCGTTGTATAAGATCTCATAATAGGCATAAACCATTTCATCCACGTACTTTTTCAGTGGCCGGGGATTGGCAATTCCTGTTACCAGCAAAACTTCGGTGGTATCCGTTAATGGTTTTATTTCCTTTGTTATGATATGATAAGGATCGGAATAAGTTATCCCTGTAAAAAACACCTGTTGATGTTGAAGAGGGGAGATTTCATTAATAATTTCTTCCCGCTGCTGCTGGCTGACCGGTTGCCTGCATTTGGTGACCACGATAATATCTGCCCGTTTATACGAGCTCTTGAGATCACGCAGGTCGCCGGTTGGCAGGAACCAGTCGCGGGTGAATAAATTATTGTAATCGGTGAGTAAAATATTCAGACCGGGCTTCACATAACGGTGCTGAAAAGAATCGTCGAGAACAATTACTTCCGTATCGGGCCTGTCATGCAGCAGTTGCGGAATCGCTACTATCCGCTCCTCTCCCACGGCCACCGCCGCTTCCGGAAACTTATTATAAAACAGCATGGGCTCGTCGCCGATCTCCAGGGCCGTTACATCGTCTGTGGCCAGGGCATATCCCCTGGTCTTTCGTTTATATCCCCTGCTGAGCACGGCCACATGCCAGTGGGCCACCAGTTTGCCAATAATGAATTCGACCATCGGGGATTTGCCCGTACCTCCGGACGATAAATTACCTACCCCGATAAGGGGAAGATTGAACGAGGTGGACGATATAATTTTTTTATCAAATAATTTATTTCTTATCCAGACGATCAACCCGTAAAGCAAGGAAAAAGGAAAGAGCAGCATTCTTACGGGCCGTAGCAGAGGTGCGTTAAAATTCATATACACGCATAGGTGTGATGCAAAGGCTTAAAGGTACATCAAATTCATTGATGTCATCTATCGCCTCGAGCGGTTCAAAAAATGACAGCCCGATCCTGGGGATGCCCGGCCGGCATTGCGCCAGCCACCGGTCATAAAATCCCTTCCCGTAGCCCACCCTGAAACCCTTCCGGTCAAAGGCAAGCAGCGGAACCAGCACCAGGTCGATCGCTTCAGGCGTAAGGATCTCCCCATGCGACGGCTCTTTGATAAAATAATCATTGTGCGCAAAGCGGGTATCGTTATTAATCACCACCGCCTCCATAAAATTGCTATTCTGAACAATGCGCGGATGCGCGATCCGGATGCCGGGATCGGTCCGCAGAAGTTGTTGCTCACAAAGGGCAACATTTATTTCCCTCTTGCTTTCGATGGGCGAGTAGGATAATACAGCTCTCACCGGCGGCAGGATGAGATGAGCGAAATGAATAACAATATCACCGGTCATTTGCCGTATGGCATCCGCGGTGAGTTGCTTTCTTTTCTCTGCAAATATTTTCCTGATCTCGCTTTTATTCATGGAACAGATCCAGTTGATGCCTGATTAATTCAGCCTGCCGGAGAACAAATGATTTATTGACGCCCTGCGAAAAGGGAATCGATGCTATCCTTGGAAATCCGCTCCAGCCGACAATTTCAACTTCATAGTCGAGATAGTTGCCGTTAAATATCCATCCGGCCACGTTGAGCCCGTATTGTTTGCATACCCTGGCAGTAAGCAGGGAATGATTAATACTGCCCAATTCATTTTTGCTGACAAGGATCACCTCCGCGTCCAGCTTTTTTATCAGGTCGGCGACGAATTCATTTTCATTTAAAGGTACCATCAAACCACCTGCACCTTCAATAATTAAATTTTCAGCCACGGGCTTCTGCGCAACAATTTTTTCCAGGTCGATATGTACATTTTCCTCGCGGGCGGCAATATGCGGAGAAGCAGGCAGTTTTAGCTTATAGGCTTCTTTATGAATAACAGATTTTTTATTCGTGATCATACCCTGCACCCATTCGCTGTCTGTTCCCTCCGCATACCCCGCCTGCACCGGTTTCCAGTAATCGGCCTGCAGCGCCTCGGTAAGAATGGCTGAGATCATCGTTTTACCGATTCCCGTGCTTATGCCCGTAATAAAAAAATTTCTGCTCATTTGTTTACGAAAATACTGAAGATGGTAGTTCCATAGCTCCGGGCCGTTACAAAATGCGGAAAGCTTTTATAATCGTTGCGGGGAGTATGTTCCAATATGAACCACCCTCCTTTATTTACCATTTCCGCAGCAAACACCTTCACCGGAAGTTCATCGATGGTATTCAGCGCATAGGGCGGCCCGGCAAATATGAAGTCGAACTGGCTGCTGCATTGTTCAATAAATTTGAACACCTCCGCCTTTACTACATTAAAATTTTCCAGTCCCAGTTCCAGCGCTGTTTTTTTAATGAATTCGTACATGGCAGGGTCCTTCTCCACTATCGTACAATTTCTGGCGCCTCGCGAATACAGTTCATAGCTGATGCTGCCTGTGCCCCCAAAAAGATCGCAGGTTTTCAATGCAGTGATATCGAGATTATTTTCAATAATATTGAACAACCCTTCCTTTGCGATATCGGTCGTGGGACGGGTATAAGGCATCTTTGCCGGGGGCCTGATTCTTCGCCCGCCCATATCTCCGCCTATAATTCGCATAGTGACATTTTCAGCAGCGACGAAAAATAATGTGCGGGAAATTCTTCCGCAAGCTTATCCACTGCAATTCCTTCCGGGATACTGTCTTCCTGCACATTGCTGAAATATTTCAGCAATTCCGAATACAGGGCAGACTGACAGTCGATAAGGCCCGATACAACCAGGTCCATGTTCTGCTGCTGCATATTAAACTGCCGGCAAAGCAGCAACAGGTAGTAAGCAACATCTTCAGGCGTCTGATAGCTGAATGTTTGTATCAGTTGTAATTTATCATCGAGATAAAATGCAGCAATAAAATTATCGTGGTAAAAAACAGCACGGATAACATTTTTATTTCCGGACGCTGCTTCAGACAATAGCAGCAGCGTATAAATATGCCAGTACCGGCTACCCTGAAATTTATTCTTTAAAAACGAATGTATCTGCCGCGGAACGCGATATACATTATGCATCTGAAGATTTTTCACTTCTTCTCCGAAGATCATTTCCCCGTTATGTTCACCGTGTACGATCCGGTCGGCCGACTGGTTTGTGCTTTCGTGGTAATAACGGGCGGGGATGAGGTTCGCTTCAGGAAAATTATACACGATCAGTGCGTCGCCGGCATGTTGGGTTATCAGTTCATCGCCTTCGGCCACTTCTCCGATAACATCGCAAACCGTTCTGTCGCCGGTAGTGTATAACCGGTATTGCCGCAACAATAAAAGTTCAGTGGGATATTTCTTAAACAGGATATAATTTAATGATTGCGTGCTCACTTCTATGATCAACTGGCTGCCGGCCGATGCCAGCGCCTGTTCAGGATTTCCGAAATTGAATGCAGGTTGTATCATACAAGGTTTCTAATCGTCAAATTTTTTATTCATCGTAACGCCCACACGACCGTGAAAATTAGGAATAGGCGCCTGTAATTTATAGATTGACAGGTTCACCTCCTTAATAAACGGGTACTGATGATGGAGATGACGCACAATGCTGTCGCATAATTTTTCCAGCAGTCCCGACGGACGCATCATCCGGGTCTTTACTATTTCGAAAAGTTCAACGTAATCGATCGTATTACTCAGCCTGCCCATGTCGTTTGACCCCTCGTCGAAGGTAACGTCCAGGTTTACAATGTATGGATTTCCCAGGATCTCCTCCCCATCATAAATGCCGTGTGCCGCATTTATTTTCACGTCGTGCAGTTGTACGGTTATCATACGCCGAGTTCCTTCATCGACAGGAACCTTTCTGCATCCAGTGCGGCCATGCAACCGCTTCCTGCAGCAGTTACTGCCTGACGGTAATTTTTGTCCTGAACGTCTCCCGCAGCAAATACTCCTTCGATATTTGTTTTGGAAGTGCCGGGTAATGTTTTGATATAACCGGCTTCGTCCATTTCTATCCATCCCTTGAAAATATCAGAGTTAGGCTGGTGGCCGATGGCCACAAAGAATGCACTTACCGGGATTTCTTCCGTTTTTCCCGTTTTATTGTTTTTTATTTTTATGGCTTCCACTTTGGATTCCCCGAGTATTTCTTCCGTGTCCACGTTCCAATGTACCTGGATATTTGATGTGCGGTGAACGCGTTCCTGCATAATTTTCGAGGCGCGCATCTGGTCGCGGCGAATAAGCATATGTACGTTGGCGCAGAGCTTGGAAAGATACAGGGCTTCTTCGGCTGCCGTATCGCCGGCTCCTACAATGGCCACTTCTTTTCCTTTAAAGAAAAAACCATCGCATACGGCGCAGGCGCTCACACCATGACCGTTTAACCGTTGCTCGCTTTCCAGGCCCAGCCATTTTGCTGAAGCGCCTGTGGCGATGATCACCGATTCGGCCTCAATTAATTTCTCATCATCGATCCAGACGCAGAACGGTTGCTTAGCAAAATCGACCTTGGTAGCAAGACCGTAGCGGATGTCGGCTCCCATCCGGACAGCCTGTTTTTCAAAATGCACCATCATTTCCGGGCCCTGTATTCCGTCGGGGTACCCCGGATAGTTTTCTACTTCCGTAGTAATGGTAAGCTGGCCACCGGGCTGAATGCCCTGGTACAAAACAGGTTTGAGGTTTGCACGTGCTGCATAGATGGCAGCCGTATAGCCTGCCGGGCCTGAGCCAATAATCAGGCAATGCACTTTTTCTTTTGTAGTATTCTCCATGTGATGAGCAAAAATTTTACAAATGTAAAGGCTATTCCGGGATTACAATGCCGGAGTATTGAACAGCATATCCACCAAAATACCCCAGGGCCCCGTTGCTGATGTTACCGATCACCTTCGTTGGCGATGAAAAAGGATTGCCGATGCTCGAATAACTGTATTCCATCGTGCGCCAAAAGTCGAACGTAGCTTTATCGATGTTACAAAATTTTACCGTAACGGTGTCTCCCTTGTGAAAAAAGCCATAGGTGTCGAAATCGATGTCGGCATTCCGGTCTACGCCTTTCGGAATCTGGATGCTGTAGGTTTTTCCGTCGATTACCTGGTCGTCAAAAACGGAGTTTAATCCCGGATAAAAAGGTTCGCCGTTGGTCTTTGTAAAATACCGGATGTAGTTACCCAGGCCCGGTGGATCATCGAAGCGCCCGAACAAAGACACTTTTGTCGAATCCTTTTTATCTACATTGGTTTCATAATAAAGCGAACTGACTTTCTTAGCAAGCCAGGGTATGGTTGTCGTTGACGTATATTCCACCCCGTTACTGATAATTTTTAATGAATAGGCTTTCCCCAGTTCACCTTTGAACAGCCCATTGGGCTGAAGTGAATCGACGGTGTAATAGCTGAAGGAATGTCCCGAAATCTCGTAGCTGTACTCTTTTAATCGCTGGGAAGCGTTATCATTGGAAATAGTGATGTCTGCATCGTGCACAAACGCCTGTTCCAGTTTTTCGAAAGATATGCGGCTGAACAGGTCAAGGCTGGTAGTGAGATAGACGATGGGATATTGATTGTTTTCAATGGTTGCTTCCACAACGAGCTTTGCCGACTCCGATGCGGGAGTAAAGGAAATGGTTTTCTCACAGGAGCAGAAAAATATCGCTACGATCGCAAAAACAGGTACAACCACTTTCATTACTGCAAATGTAGGGAATAGAAGTTTGCGCGGTAAGGGCCGGCTTCTTTCCAACAAAAAGCCCCGCCAGAGGCGGGGCTGAAGAGTGTAAACAGGTGTTAAGAATAACTATCCCAAATATGCTTTCAGTGCGTTGGAATAACGCGCTTTCTGTAGACGTTTAATTGCTCTTTCCTTGATCTGGCGGATACGTTCTTTTGTAAGATCATATTTCTGCCCGATCTGTTCGATGGTCACTCCGTTCTCACCGTCGAGTCCGAAGTAGGCATTTACAATTTCCGCTTCGCGGGGGCTGAGTGATTTCAGCACGCGGCGGATCTCGTTACGCAATGAATCCTTCATTACGTCGTCATCGGTATCATCGCCACCTTCCAGGAGGTCGCCCATGGCCACATCTTCGGCTTCATGCACAGGTGCATCGAGAGAAGTGTGACGGGTGTTGCTTTGGAAGATATTGTTGATCTCCGTTTCGCTCATTTCGAGCAGCTCAGCGAGTTCTTCGGTGCTGGGCTCTCTTTCGTGTTCCTGCTCGAAAGCCATATAGGCTTTGTTCGCTTTGTTGTAGGTGCCAATTTTGTTTTGAGGCAGGCGGACTAATCTGCCCTGCTCTGCCAACGCCTGAAGGATGGACTGGCGAATCCACCAAACCGCGTATGAAATGAATTTAAAACCCTTGGTTTCATCGAAACGCTGGGCCGCTTTTATCAATCCGAGGTTGCCCTCGTTGATCAGGTCGCTAAGAGAAAGGCCCTGGTGCTGGTACTGCTTAGCGACAGATACCACAAAACGTAAGTTGGCCTGCACCAGCTTGTCCAATGCACGCTGATCACCCATCTTGATCCGCTGGGCAAGTACAGTTTCTTCTTCAGGAGTGATCATCGAGATCTTGGAAATCTCCTGCAAGTACTTCTCTACCGCCTGTGAATCTCTATTCGTAATCTGTGTAGCAATCTTGAGCTGTCTCATATCTGAATATAAATATTTGCGAATCCTTTCGGTTCAGGTACGGATCAACAGCAAAAAGTCGTAGAATGTTCGCGTAAGGTTGCAAAAAGGGTCGGTTGCAAAAGATTACGTGCGTTTCTATTTGCAAAGTTAACACGCGTTCCTGGAAATTCATAGCTTTTAGGGCTAAAAACTCTTCAAACGGGAGAAAAAATGCTGTTAATCTTTTGTTACATAGCGAATGGATTCGTCGCCGGTGCGTAATAAAAGCTCCTTCTGGTCGCCCTTTTCAACCCGTCCCACTACTTTTGCATCGATGCCAAATACTGCTGCCGCGCGGATCATGGCCGGCGCCATGTTTTCCGGGGTGAATATTTCAAGGCGGTGACCCATATTGAACACCTGGTACATTTCGCGGGTGTCCGACCCCGAAGATTCCTTGATAAGCTCGAAAACTTTCGGCGGTGCAAACAAATTGTCCTTTATAATGGTGAAATTGTCCGGGAGATACTTCAGGCATTTGGTTTGCCCCCCGCCGCTGCAATGGATAATACCATGCACGTTGGCAAACTGCATGCTCAATATATGCTTTAATAAGGGCGCATAAGTTCGCGTGGGCGACAAAAGCAGCTTACCCACTTCATACGATTGTTCGCCAACCTGCACTTTATCGGTAAGCTTATACGGCCCGATATAAACCACGTTGCCGGGCAGACCCGTATCGTATGATTCGGGATACTTTTTCGTATAAGACTTTTTCAGGGCATCATGCCGGGCGCTGGTCAGCCCGTTGCTGCCAATACCGCTGTTATACTCAGGGTCATACGAGCAGCTGCCTGCCCCATAGAAGCCCACGATTACATCCCCTTCACTTATTTTATCGTTCGTGATCAGCTTTCTTTTGGGCCAGCGCACCGACATCGTTCCGTTTACCGCTATCGTGCGCACCACGTCGCCCACGTCGGCCGTTTCGCCTCCCAGGTAATGGATATTTACATCGAATTTTTTCATTTCGTCGAAAAATTCCTGGCTGGCTTCTATGATGGTGGTTAATACCTCGCCGGGTATCAGCCGCTTATTCCGGTCGATGGTGGACGAAAAAAGGATATTATCGGTAATACCCGTGCAGAGCAGATCGTCGAGGTTCATTACTATTGCATCGCGTGCGATGCCTTTCCAGACAGAAAGATCGCCGGTTTCCTTCCAGTAGAGATAGGCCAGGATACTCTTGGTACCCGCGCCGTCGGCATGCATCACGTTCACCCATTCCTTATCACCCCCGAGATAGTCGGGATATAACTTGCAGAAGGCATGCGGATAAAGGCCTTTATCGAGATTCTCCGTTGCTTTGTGAACGTCTTCTTTCTGTGCTGAAACACCCCGTTGGGAATACAAACTCATGGGCAGATTGCTGTTTTGAGATGCAAATATATACTTCGGTTCGCCAACCCATATATTTGCACACTAATATGCAGGTTCACCGAGACATTGAGCATCTCCCGGCCTTTAAAAATTCCGTTGTCACCATTGGCACTTTTGATGGCGTTCATTCCGGCCACCGGAAAATTATCTCCCAGCTCAGGGAAGAAGCCGCCCGGTGCGGCGGCGAAACGGTGATCATTACCTTTCACCCCCACCCCCGCAAAATCGTGGAGGAGGGAAGCCCAATAGCCCTGCTGACCACTATCGACGAGCGGATAGCGCTGCTGGACAAACTGGGAATCGACCACCTGGTGATCGTGCCCTTCACCCCGCATTTTTCTTCTCTCTCGCCGGAAGAATACATTGAACAGTTCCTGATCGCGAAATTTCATCCCCATACCGTTATCATTGGTTATGATCACCGCTTCGGCAAAGGACGGCGCGGCGACTATAAACTGATGGAAAAATACGGCACCCGGTTTAGGCTCCGGGAGATCCCGGCAGAGGTGATCGATCACAGCACGGTGAGCTCCACTTCTATCCGGATGGCGCTGCGCGAGGGCAATATCACGCTCGCCAATACGCTCCTTGGCTATCCTTATTTCTTTGAAGGAAAGGTGATCAAAGGCGATCAGCGCGGCAGAACAATCGGGTTCCCTACTGCCAACCTGGAAGTGGTGGGCGAAGAAAAAATAGTTCCCGGCGATGGCGTGTATGCGGTGGATGTGAATATAACGGATGAGCCTACCCGAACTTACAGGGGCATGATGAATATAGGCGTCCGGCCCACCGTAGACGGATCGCGCAAAACCATCGAAGTAAACATTTTCAATTTTGACAGGGACATTTACGGAAAAGTGCTGAAGATATCAGTCAGACGCTTTTTGAGGAGCGAGCGGAAATTCTCCGGCCTGGACGAATTGAAGGCGCAGTTGAGTGTGGATAAGGAGAATGCGATGGAATAAGTTTTAAGTTCATTTCTCTCCCGCAATCTTAACTACCAGTTCTTTCATCAGGGCGCTGTCGGAAGTGCCGGAATCCCCCACTCCTACCGACCGGAGATTATAATGATGCAGCAAGAGCAATGCATTTTCCACCCCTTCCAACCCATAACCTTTTGCAGTGAGAAGATAATCTTTTACGAAATAAGGATTAACGCCGATATGGGTGGCTATAGCCTTTTCATCTGTACTGTTTTGTCCAAATATCATATAGGCCTTACTGAACAGCGTGTACAATGCCGGCAGTACAACCTGTATAGGGGCCGCTTTAGGATTGGCCGTGAAATAGTTTATAATCTTTATCGCCTTCACCACATCCTTGCGGGTCAGGGCGTTCTGTAATTCGAAGGGATTATATTCTTTACTCACGCCAACATATTTCTCTACATCGTCCTCCGTAATATTCTTCCGGCTGCCGATATTAAGGAGCAGTTTATCGATCTCATTATTGATGCGGCTGAGGTCGTTACCGATATGGTCCACCAGCAGCAGCAGGGCCTTTTGCTGGATGCCATAGCCCTTGCTTCTGACCAGTTCGCCTGTCCATTCGGGCAGTTGGTTTTCATACATTTTTTTTGTAGAAAGCAGCTCGCCTTTATCCTTCAGCAGCTTCGCGAGCCGGCTCCGGCCATCTACC
The DNA here is from genome assembly GCA_044224935.1 of Flavitalea sp. Lineage (GTDB taxonomy): Bacteria > Bacteroidota > Bacteroidia > Chitinophagales > Chitinophagaceae > Flavitalea. Next base: position 521 of record JBGAJL010000019.1, on the reverse strand, counting down.
TTCTTCTCTTTGTAGGCAACAACAAAAATGGTTGAGCTGAGGGGCCTTTCGATATAGCTTTCCAGCTTGCTGATGTCGCGCATCTGCTGCGCTTCCTTTAATATCACTACCTGCTTATCGGCAAACATCGGGTAGCGCATGCAGGCATTTACCACATCACTCCATGTGGCATCTTTTCCATAAAACAGGGTAAGGTTAAAGGCAGCTTCGGCTTCGGTAAGGATAGTATGTTCGGCATAGTGTACCAGCCGGTCAATAAAATATTCTTCTTCTCCTTCAAACCAGTAAACGGGTTTATACAGGTTATTTTTCCAGTCGTTTAATATCTTTTCTACGCTCATTTACAATATTACTTAGTTTTACACTTTCATTAAAAATCGAATAGCTTATTGGCACGGTTTTGGCCTAACCTACTGCCAAAAGCTAATCTAAACCCGGATTTCTAAACTAAACAACATTTTATGAGCACAAGCAACTATCCATCGGCGAGCCCGCAGAGTCAGCCTCCGCGCAAAGATTCA
>JBGAJL010000018.1:42705-51074 GCA_044224935.1 Flavitalea sp. | reverse complement strand
TTAAATACTTCGCAGCGTTTATCGCTTTTATTATCGATCAGGTATTGCAGGGCAAGCGTATGCGCATGTGCAATATCACATACATGAATAAAATCGCGTATGCAGGAACCGTCCCTCGTATTATAATCGTCTCCAAATACCGTTACCTGCGGAAGTTTTCCGATGGCTGTTTGGGTGATCACCGGCACAAGGTTAGCGGGCTTGCCAATCGGTAATTCGCCAATATTCGCAGTAGGATGTGCGCCTACGGGGTTAAAATATCGTAGTAGAATACACTGCGCCACACTGGCTTTTGAAAATTCGTTGATGATCTGCTCACCCATCTGTTTAGTGTAACCGTAGGGTGATTCCGCCGGCTTGGGCGGTGTGAGTTCTGTAACCGGGATCACATCCGGGTTACCATATACGGTGCAGGAAGAAGAGAAGACAAAATAAGGTATGTGAAATTCCTGCACACATTTCAGCAGGTTGATCAGCGAAACGAGGTTGTTTTCGAAATACATCAGCGGCTGTTCCACCGATTCACCTACCGCTTTGAACGCTGCAAAATGAATAATTCCTTCGATATCGCTGTTTTCCTGGAATATCGCGAAAGTGTCATCAAAATTGCAGAGATCTACTTTATAGTTTTTAACTTTTTTACCAGTGATTTTTTCTATCCCTTCGAGGATCCTTGCACTTGAGCGGGAATTATTGTCGACAGAGATGACATCGAAACCATTTTCGATCAGGTCTACGATGGTGTGTGAACCGATATAACCACATCCGCCTGTAACCAGAATTTTTTTCATTTTGCTTTATTTAGTGTTCGTTGGCCACTTCCATAAGATATTCTCCATATCCACTTTTAAGGAGCGGCTGAGCTATAGCGATCAGTTGTTCTTTCGAGATAAATCCCTTTCTGTACGCAATCTCTTCGATACATGCGATCTTGATGCCCTGGCGCTGTTCGATCACCTGCACAAACTGGCTCGCCTGCATCAGCGAATCGAAGGTGCCCGTGTCGAGCCAGGCCGTGCCGCGGTCAAGAATGGAAACCGTTAGCTTTCCCCTCCGGAGATACTCTTTGTTTACGTCGGTGATTTCGTACTCGCCCCTCGCACTGGGCTTGAGGTTTTTCGAGATGGCCACCACCTCATTATCGTAAAAATAGATCCCGGGTACGGCGTAATCGCTTTTGGGCTGCGTGGGCTTTTCTTCTATTGAGATGGCCTTATTGTTCTTATCAAATTCCACCACGCCATATCTTTCCGGATCGCTTACGTGGTAAGCATATACGATCCCGCCATCGGGGTTGGTATTACGCATCAGTTTTTCGCCGAGGCCACCGCCGTAAAAAATATTATCTCCCAGTACCAGGGCCACTTTGTCGGTGCCGATAAACTCTTCGCCGATTACGAAGGCCTGCGCGAGTCCATTGGGTTGCGGCTGCTCTGCATACTCAAATGTAACACCCCACTGCGAGCCATCGTGCAGCAAACGTTTGAACTGCGGAAGATCATGCGGTGTGGAGATGATCAGTATATCCCTGATGCCCGCCAGCAGCAGCGTCGAGAGAGGATAGTAGATCATAGGCTTATCATATACCGGCATAATCTGCTTGCTGATGGCAAATGTTATGGGGTGAAGCCTTGTTCCTGATCCGCCTGCGAGAATAATTCCTTTCACGCCGGCAAAATAGTAAGAAAGATTAATATTTGAAACACGGTTTTCGTATCGGTCATAATTGGGTTGAAAACGAGGCACTGCCGCAGCCCGGGCCGGTTAAAACCGTATCGGCAATCAAAAAAACAAATCGCAGGCAAAATATACGATTGCGGCGAGCAGGGCGCTGACGGGGATCGTCAGTATCCAGGCCCAGAGCAGGTTGATGGTAACGCCCCAACGCACTGCCGACAGGCGTTTGGTGGCTCCCACGCCGATGATGGCGCCCGTGATGGTATGCGTTGTACTAACGGGGATACCTAAGTGCTCCGTGAGGTACAATGTCACTGCGCCCGCTGTTTCCGCGCTTACTCCCTCCAATGGGGTAACCTTGGTGATCCTCGAGCCCATTGTTTTCACGATTTTCCAGCCGCCGCTCATCGTTCCAAGCGCGATGGCGGAAAAGCTCGCGACGGGTACCCACATATAATGGTCTACAAATTCATTGAACGTCATGTTCACCCCGTGCTGTTTTTGATAGAAGATGATGGCGGCGCCGATAATGCCCATTACTTTCTGTGCGTCATTACCACCGTGGCCCAGGCTTAGCAACGCGGACGAGATCAGTTGCAATCTTCTGAACCAGTTCTCTGCCCGGTAAGGGTTGGCGCGCTTGCACAGGTTCACAATAAGAACCGTGATGATAAAAGCCACGAACATGCCTATGGCCGGGGCCAGGAAGATGAATGCAAACGTGGGGAGCACTTTGGCATAATTAATCACATGCACGCCATTTTCGCTGATGGCGCCCGCATGCGCAAGCGCCGCTCCCATAAATCCTCCCAGCAGGGTATGGGAAGAGCTGGAAGGAATCCCGAACCACCAGGTAAGAAGGTTCCATGCCACGGCTGCGATCAATCCCGCGAATATTACCTGCAGCGTGATGAACTGCTCATTTACCGAACTGGCTATCGTGTTGCCGATCTTAAATTCCCCGATAATATATTTCGATACGAAAAAAGCGATGAAATTAAAAAATGCGGCCCAGAGAACAGCCTGGAAAGGCGTGAGTACTTTCGTCGAAACGATCGTTGCGATGGAATTGGCTGCATCGTGAAAACCATTGATGTAATCGAAGATCAATGCGATTACTATGATCACTATCAGGAACGTCATGAATTAAGCGTATTTGATAATGATTGATTCGATAACGTTGGCGGCGTCTTCGCATTTATCCGTTACTATTTCCATCACCTGGTAGATTTCTCTTTTCTTGATGACTTCTTTTGCATCCGGTTCTGTCTCGAATAATCTTTCAATGCTGAGGTCGAAAATATCATCGGCCTGGTTTTCGATGCTGTTCACCTTTACCAGTGCCTGTGTGATCTTGCGCATGTCGCGCATATTGCGCAGCTCGTTAACGGCTGCTTTTATCTGTTCCGTGGCCTGGTCGATGAGATCGGCCATTTTCTGTATGCCCTGGTCGTTGGGGTTAACACGGTAGAAATTGATTTTTTTTGCTGTCGCGAAGATATAGTCGCATACGTCGTCGAGCGAAGTGGCGAGGTAATGAATGTCTTCCCGGTCGAAGGGAGTGATGAAGTTTCTGCCAAGCTCGGTGAAGATCTGATGGGTGAAGTCGTCGTTTACGTGTTCCAGGTCTTCAATCTGTGAAATAAGACCGGCGCGTTTATCGTAATCTGTTTCTTTTACCACTTCTTTCAGCGCCTTGCCCATTTTACCCATGGTTTCCGCTACCTGCTCGAAAAGCGTGTAGAAAACCCTGTCCTTCGGCATAAAGATCTTCATTATTGAATTCAATCCCATCTTCAAAAATTTGACGCAAAATTATATTACAGGCATCAGTGCTCCTAGCTGCTCAAATTGGTAATGATTTCTTAACATTGGCGCCCAAACGATCAGGGCATGAAGGTAAGGCTATCCTGCTATAGATGTTTTTTACTTTTTTTTGGCGGATTTTTAATGATCAGCCAGGTGAATGCGCAGAAACTGCTGGTAGATATGATAGACACGGCCACATCGGCCGATAAGGGCCTCTGGGCCGTATATAAAAAATCGGATCACCTGCAGATCGGGGGCTATATTCAGCCGCAGTTCCAGGTGGCCCAGTCGAAGGGGGTGAAAAGCTTCAGCGGGGGCGATTTTGCAAAATATTCCAATAACCGGTTCATGCTCAGGCGCGCCCGTATCCGGTTCGACTATGCCCATTTCGACAAAAATGGCCTCCCCCAGGCACAGGTCGTCCTGCAGTTCGACGGATCGGAAAAAGGCGTTTTCATCCGCGATTTTTTCGGACGATATTATGAGAACAAATGGCAATTGTTCACGTTTACCGCGGGGATGTTCGCGCGGCCCTTTGGATTCGAGGTGAACCTGCCTTCCTACGAAAGGGAGACACCCGAGCGCGGGCGCATGTCGCAGACACTCATGAAAGCAGAGAGGGATATCGGTGTAATGGCAAGCTTCGAGCCGAGGAAAAGTAATAACCGGATGAAATTCCTGAAAATAGACCTGGGCGTTTTCAATGGGCAGGGATTAAATGCTCCTGAAGATTATGACAGCTATAAGGATTTTATCGGAAGGGTGTCGCTAAAGCCCGTTCATCTCTCGCCGGTTATCACATTCACTGGTGGCGCTTCATTATTCGAAGGCGGGCTCGTGCAGAATACGAAATATATCTACTCGGGGAATGGAAAGGCGTTCAGCGTTGATTCTTCAGAAAATAATATCGGGAAAAAAGCGCCGCGAAAATACCGCGGCTTCGATGCACAGCTGAAGATCAATAACCCCTGGGGCAAAACCCAGATCAGGGGCGAATACTGGTGGGGCAAACAAACTGCTTCCGCCAATGAATCGCTGACGCCTGCCGCCGTGCTGAACGAGCCGTATTATATCCGCCATTTCAACGGCGCTTTTTTCTACCTGATCCAGAACATCACCGATAAGCACCAGTTCATCCTTAAATATGATTTTTATGATCCGAATAGCGAAGTGAAAGGGGCGGAGATAGGTGCGCTGCATTCGAACACGCATAGCGGCGATATCCGGTTCAGTACATTTGGATGGGGTTACACGTACTGGTTTGCCAAAGGCATTAAAGCTACGCTTTGGTATGATATCGTTAAAAACGAAAAAACATCACTGGAGGGATTTACCAGTGATGTCCGGGATAATATTTTTACCTGCAGAATGCAGTTTCTGTTTTAATTGACCACAACTCTCTCCACGAATTTTTTGTTGCTTCGTTTATTGGTCACCATTACAAAATAAACGCCTGCGCTTAGCGCTTCTCTCATGGGGAATTTCGAAAGCGTGGTGTTCACTGCGAGATTTTTGCTGATCACCTGGCCCTTGATATTGAAAAGTTCGATAACCCAGTCAGCGGATTCTGTATTGTTGATCAATGCAATGGAGAATGAGCCGCCGATTACCGGGTTAGGAAGCACTTTTAACGTGATATTATTGTGTATTGTTTCGCCGAGGTCTACGGTACGAACGGCAGAATATTCAGGAACACCGTCCCTTACCTGTTTGATGCGAAAATATATTTTTGATTTTTCGTTGGAGGCGGGGATATAATTATAGTCGTAATTACCGATCTGGTTCACACCGGGATTAGAAGATACAATGGTTATTGTAGTAAAATTAATTCCATCAAGGCTTTTTTGTATTTCGTAACTATGGTTGGGCACTTCGTTGCTGGTTAGCCAGCGGATATCGATGTAGCCGTCTTTTTTCGAGGCGGAGAAATTAGTTATGGTAGAGGCGAGAAGAACATTATCGCAATAGGTATAGGTAACCGAGAATTTGATCTTATCGGTGGCCGATCCGCTATAGTCCACATTATAGTTTCCGTTCAATGCCAGGCCCACATCCGTTTTATAATTGAAGGTTGTTGATCCGGTACCCATAAAGTCGGCCGTATTGGTGAGGGTGCGACTGAAAAGCGGGTATTGATTTAATACATAATAAGGTGGTACATATTTAAAGTCGGTTCCGGATCCGGATACGCCATCGCTCGGTCCTAACGGGTAAGATGTTGCAGGACTCACATAATCGACCGTATCAGCAAATGTGGGACCGGTGATAATGTCTTCCCGGGTAACCATCACTTTCGTGGTCTTCGATGAAGGTTCTTTATTCTCAATTGTGAGGCTAAACTGTACGGTTACAACGGAGGCCATTTGAACTGAAACGAGCGTACCCAGTGTGGGATCAAATTTGGGCATCGTGAAATTATACCCGGGATCTGCAGATCCAAAGCCCGTCACAGTAGTGTCGTAGGTTACAGTATGTATAGTGCCGCATTGGGCATTTCCTGCTTTGGGAAGCAGGGCAATGAATGCCAAAAGGGCAAGCCATCCGGTTATCTGTTTCATTGGATCGGATTTTACTGGGTGATCCACTAATAACTCCAAATCGTAAAAAAAAGTATAGGAACTAAGTAAAAATACTTATATGTGCTTCATGTCCAGCGTGAATCCGATCGTGGTTCCCACATCGGGAGTGCTCCGCACATGGATACTTTGTCCGTGAGCTTCGACGAAATGCTTGCAAATGGCGAGGCCCAGGCCGGTGCCTCCTTTGTCGCGGCTCCGGGCCGCATCGGTGCGATAAAATCTTTCAAAAATCCTGGGCAGGTGCCCTGCTTCGATGCCTGTTCCGTCATCGGTGACTTCTACCAGTACATGTTTGTCATCTGTAATATATACGCTGGACACCACCGAGCCGTGCTGTTTTCCGTATTTCAGTGCGTTATCTACGAGGTTGATCAGCACCTGTCGTATTTTTTCCTTATCTGCAAAAACCGAGATAGGGGTTTCGCAGCCCTTTTTTATAGTGGTAGCAATATTCTTTGCCTGGGCTTTGAGTGCGAGGGAATCGTATACTTCCCGGATCTGGTCCTGGATAATGAAATGCTGTTTGTATAATAACTGCTCGCCGCTTTCGAGTTTCGTGATTTCGTCGAGATCCTTAATAAGGTGTACGAGCCGGTCGGCATTCTTGGATGTGTTTTCCAGGAATTTTTTGCGAATGCCTTCATCATTCATAGCACCGCCAAGCAATGTTTCCACATAACCCTGTATCGCAAAAATGGGGGTCTTGAATTCGTGGGCGAGGTTTTGCAGGAACTCCTTGCGGAATGCTTCGTTTTTCTGCAATAATTCGATCTGCTGGTTTTTGTTTTTCATCCATTCTTCCACATCTTCTCTTACTTCGTCGATATTTTTACGCGGCAGCAGGTATTTAAAATAGATCTCTTCTTTTTTGGTGGCTTTAGTCTGGTTAATGAGCTTATAGATGAGTTTGATTTTCCGGTAGATAAATTTTTCAAATGTGAAGCGAATCAACCCGTAGCTGCCCAGCCAGATCACGCCAAACGAAATAATGGCTGCTTCCCAGTTGAGCGTAAAAAAATAGATCCCCAGCGCAACAGGGGCACTGAGCGTAAGAGCTATTAACGCCGAAAGCTGGTTAGGGGATAAATTTTTTCCGGAAAACATCAATGTAAGTTAGCCAATACTTATAAATCGAATTTGTATCCAACGCCTTTAACCGTGGTAATGCAGTCTATGCCCAGTTTCTGCCGCACTTTACGGATATGTACGTCGATGGTGCGGTCGCCCACGATCACGTCATTGCCCCAGACCTGGTTCAGTATTTCGTTGCGCAGGAAGACCCTGCCGGGCTTTGACGCTAGCATATATAACAACTCGAATTCTTTTTTTGCCAGCACCACGGAACGGCCTTCGATGTTCACTTCAAATTTTACAGGGTCTATTTCGAGGCTGCCTATTTTAATCACCCCTTCTTCGGGCTCTTTTTTTACTCTCCGGAAAAGGGCATTTACCTTGCTGACAAGCACCTTGGGGCTGATGGGCTTGCTGACATAATCGTCGGCGCCTGTTTCAAATCCCCTGATATGCGAGTTTTCATCGCTGAGTGCAGTCAGGAATATGATCAGCGTATCCTTGAAATCGGGCTTTGAACGCAGTATTTCACACACTTCTATCCCGTTTTTACGGGGCATCATAATATCCAGTATAATCAGGTCGGGACGGATGGCTTTTGCATAGCTGATCGCTTCGTCGCCGTCTTTTGCGGTCGAAACTTCATAGCCTTCCCGGCCGAGGTTATAGCTGATGATCTCTACTATATCCGGCTCATCATCTGCAATCAGTATCTTCTTCCGCTCAGGTTCCATTTTGAAAATTTACGCAAAGTTAATTTACCGTGGCAAGCCTGTTTGTTTTGAAGGTTATCAAATTGTTAAGGGCTGGGCTGGCATCAGCCGTGCAGCTTTTAAGCGCCCGCCGCGCTCTAATAAATTGTATTTTTGTATACTATATGAGTTTAAGGCTACCTGTAATTTTGCTGTTACTGTTACCGGCGCTGGGCTTTGCGCAAACATCTTATCCTTTTAAAATTGCTACCGACAGAATGCTGTTCCATGACCTGGTAGACAAACAGCAAAAGCAGTTCCTGGGTAAAGATGGTAAAGTGAACCTGACGGACGATGAATCGGTTAACCTGCAGCTCGCCGATGTATTGGTGAGGCAGGTGGATGAATTGCAGGAGAAGATCGAGCTCGACAGCACCATTTCGGGCCAGGTGAAAGTGAAATCATTAAAGAGCCTGGAAACCTTGTTGCAGGGCTTTAACAGGAACAGGAATAAAAGAGATTTTCCCGTTACTATGGCGCC
>JBGAJL010000018.1:0-42670 GCA_044224935.1 Flavitalea sp. | reverse complement strand
GCGGGAAATAGTGATCCGCAAATACCTGGAGCTCCATCCTGATGAAATATTGACGGAATTAAATAAAAATCCCAACTTACCTTTTGCTGATCAATTTATTCAGATCGCCGCGCACCGGGATGTTCGCAAATTATATGATTTCGCCGCGGCAAGAAATGCATTGGGAAATAAGATCCGGAATAACCCCGATTCGCTCGTAAAAATAATTGCCACGATAGCTGCCAGCAAAAGCGGGCAGTTGTATTTTCCTTTTCTCGATAACCTGCTGAAGAACAGGATTACGATTGCGGATATTGATAAGGTGAAGGACGACGACGAAGCTTATTATAAGCTGATGGTGAAAACCAGGGTGGAATATGCCCGCAGGCTGCTGCCGCCTTACCGGGATTCCATTTTGGGCATGCATGCACTGACCGCCCGTATGAGCAGTAAGGCCAAGCAATATTTTATCCGTGAAATAAATGCATTGCATACGGAAAACAATGAGAAAATACGGTTTAAAAGACTGGATGGCTTATCGCCGCAGGAATTGTATTATCTGATTGTGCTGGGTGAAGATGAAATTTACACATCGAGCTATCTGAATGTATATAAAAGAATCTTCCAGCGTATGGCCATACCCCGCAGTGACAGCCTGTTACTGAGCGTGAACGGTGATTATTTCAGGAAATTTATCAAGATGGCGGCGGGATATAATACCCTGAATGATTTTCTTGCCAAGATGGACACGAACAACGCCACTACCACCATGAAGGCATTTGTTATTCATCTTGAAAATACCGAAGGCCTGGAGGAAGCAGTGGATGTGGCCGATTCGTATAGCAGCATCATTGATAAAAACCTTCCGCTCGCAAAATTTATTTCTTCCGAAGCGAAATGGAACCTGGAGCGTAACATACTGGATGATAATAAAAGAGGCGTGGTTATTTATAATTTGCTGAATGTGCTGTTTCAGTCTGCCGATACCTCCCTCAAAATCGATCTGTCCAGGCAGTTAGGCATCGCGTCGATTTATGGACAGGAATATAATTCTCTTCTTGACGACAGCGGCCGCGTGGTGCAGCAGGTATTTTTTTATGGGGATGAAGATAAAGACGGGCAGAATTCATTCGAGAGCTTCATGAAAATGTTTCGCAACAAGCCGGGCTGGAAGATCCAGTCGAACGACGACTGGGTAACGATTACTTCGCTCAAGGGCAAACCCGTGTGGATATTTGCCAATAAACCATTGCTGGGTGATGATGATCCCGATGCCAAAGCGCAGCAGCGTTTAAATGAATATCTCGCCAGCAATCACCTGCAGCCCTCCGTTGTTATTCATCGCGGGCACAGTTATCACCTGGAATCAACCCTGAAGCAATTGCCTTCCACTGCCAGGATCGTCGTACTCGGATCCTGCGGCGGATATAACAACCTGAATGAAGTGCTTACCGCGTGCCCGGATGCGCAGATCATTTCTTCCAAACAGGTAGGCACCCGGGCGGTTAACGAACCCATTCTGCAGGCTATCAATACCGACCTGGTTGCCGGAAAAAATATCGACTGGATGATTTTATGGAAAGGGCTGGAATCCAGGCTCACTACCAAAACGGCGAAGGAGCGATTCGAAGATTATATTCCTCCTTATAAAAACCTGGGCGCAATGCTGATAAAAGCCTACCGCAAATCAATGGGCAGTAATAATTGAAGTATTCGTCCGTAAATTCGCACAATGTCCAACGCCAGGGTTGCGAAGAAAATATTTGATTTCGGGCTGTTAAAAAGAGTGTTGCATTTCGCTTCACCGTACAAAAACCGGTTTATTATTTCTCTCGGGCTGGCCATCGTGCTGGCCCTGTTCTCACCGGTTCGTCCTTATCTTATCCAGGTAACGATTAATAATTATATCCGGAATGGCGTCAATGGAACAGGTGCGGTTAAAATAAAAATGGAGGAAATGATTATCTGGATTACGGTTATCCAGATTTTGTTTCTTCTTGCAGAGTCCGCATTGCGGTTTTATTTTTCATTTCTCACAGCGTGGCTGGGACAGACGGTTGTAAAAGATCTGCGTGTGCAGGTTTATCAAAAAATACTCGGCCTCAATCTTTCGCAGTTCGACACCACGCCCATCGGCACACTTACCACGCGGACCATCAACGATATCGAGTCAATCAACGACATATTCGCAGAAGGATTAATCCCTATCATTGCCGACCTGCTCTCTATCGTTTGTGTGCTGACGTTTATGTTCTGGGTCGACTGGCGGCTGACGCTGATCTGCCTTGCGCCGTTTCCTTTCCTGATCATTGCCACCTGGATATTCAAAGAAAGCGTGAACAAATCATTTATACGGGTACGGAATGCCGTAGCTAATCTCAATGCATTTGTGCAGGAGCACATTACGGGCATGCAGGTGGTGCAGGCTTTTGCCGCGGAAAAGAAAGAGTTCAATAAATTCAGGGCCATCAACCGGGAGCACCGCAATGCGAATATCAATGCGATTTTTGCTTACTCGGTATTTTTTCCAATCGTGGAAATTGTGCTTGCCGTGGGTACGGGGCTAATGGTCTGGTGGGCCGCAACGCATGCGTATGGAATGCCCGAAAAGGACGCATCGGCATTGATCGGTAAAATGTTCAATTTCTATCTCTGCCTCAACCTGTTGTTCAGGCCCTTGCGTGTAATCGCCGATAAATTCAACGTGCTGCAGATGGGCATGGTGGCCAGCGAGCGCGTGTTCAGAGTGCTCGACAACCCCGATTTTACAAAAGACACCGGCACTTACCTGCCCGGCAACATCCGGGGAAAAATTGAGTTCAGCCACGTTTATTTTGCGTATGTAGATCACCGTTATGTACTGAAAAACGTATCGTTTAAAGCGGAGCCAGGCGAAACCGTAGCTATCGTGGGGCATACGGGCAGCGGTAAGACTTCCATCATCAGCCTGCTCAACAGGCTCTATTCGATACAGCAGGGGGAAATCAGGATCGATGATGTTCCGATCGGGGAATACAAACTGGAAGCATTGCGAAAAGATATCGGCGTGGTGCTGCAGGATGTGTTTTTGTTTTCCGGCTCGGTAATGGATAATATCACCCTCCGGAACCCGGCTATTTCCAGGGAGCGGGTGATAGAGGCGGCGAAACTGATCGATGTGCACGATTTCATTATGTCGCTGCCGGGCGGTTACGACTATAATGTGATGGAGCGCGGGAGCACCCTGTCGATGGGGCAACGGCAGTTAATCTCGTTTATCCGGGCGCTTTTATATGATCCTTCCAAACTACTCCTCGACGAAGCCACTTCGTCTGTTGACACAGAAAGTGAATTGCTCATCCAGCGGGCCATCGATACGCTTATCTCGGACAGAACGGCCGTGGTGATCGCCCACCGGCTGTCTACGATCCGGAAAGCCGACCGGATCATCGTGCTCGACAAAGGTGAAATCCGGGAAACCGGCACCCACGAGGAATTACTGGCGCTCGGTGGATTCTATTCCAACCTGCATTTTATGCAGACAGAATCCCGGAAAGAATCCTTCTAAAACTAATTTCAATCAAAATAGCAGTTGCCCCGGTTTATTTTTTCGGTTTTCATTGATGCCTGCTTATCTTTGCGGCAAATTTGGATTCAGATATGTTAAATAGGAGCCTAAGACCCTTATTGGTAGCGGTTTTCAGCGTTTTTACCCTCATCAATTTCCATGTTGCATCTGCACAGGAAACCGGGCATACCGGTAAGGACGAACAGGCCCATGGAACGAATGAAAAGAAAGAAAAGGTTTTTGATGCCAACGAGGTGATCTTCAACCACGTGCTGGATGCGCACGAGTTCCATTTTCTTTCCTATAAAGACAGGGAAGGAGAGGAGCACCATGTGACCATACCCCTGCCTGTGATCCTTTATTCTCCGCAGAAAGGCTTTTCCTGCTTTATGTCTTCCGCGTTTCATCATGGCGAGCACGAAGTGGATGGTTACAGGCTGCAGGGCAACAAAATCGTAGCTGTCGATCCTTCTGTAAAAGTTTACGATATCTCTCTTTCAAGGAACGTGGTACAGATGATACTGGCACTGACCATCCTGGTCGTGCTGCTGATCAATATCGCTAAAAAATATTCAAAAGGTATCGGCACCCGGAAAGCGCCTACCGGCTGGCAGAATGCGATCGAACCGGTGGTTACTTTTATCCGCGATGAAGTGGCCAAGCCTAACCTGGGTCATGACTATCCGCGGTTTCTGCCTTATCTCCTTACCGTATTCTTTTTCATCCTGATCAACACCATGCTGGGCCTGATACCCGGTTCTGCTAATGTTACCGGGAATATCGCCTTTACTGCAGTGCTGGGCGTGATCTCCTTTATTATTATCTCTGTGAATGGTAATTCGCATTACTGGGGGCATATTTTTAACCCACCGGTTCCCATGGGGGTTAAGCCGATCCTGATCCTGGTAGAGATCCTCAGCATATTCACCAAGCCCTTTGCGCTTATCATTCGTTTGTTCGCGAATATGCTTGCGGGGCACATCATTATTATTTGTCTGATCTCATTGATATTTATTTTCGGCGGTCTGAGTACGGTTGCCGGCTGGAGCTTTTCTCCGGTTTCCATCGCTTTCTCGGTGTTCATTTACCTGATCGAGATACTGGTGGCTTTCATCCAGGCTTTCATTTTTACTAACCTGACGGCTGTGTTCATTGGCCAGGCTATTGAAAATAATCATGATCATGACAAGCACCAGATTGGCCCGGACGATCCGGTGATCATATAAAATAATTTGGGGTGCTTTCGCTGAAGCTTCAGCACCTGAAGATTTTTTTAATCAGATATAAACACACATTTATGAATTTACTGACAGTTTTATTAAGCGAAGTAGCCTGGGCTAACGCAGGTGGAGCTATCGGTGCAGGTCTTGCTGCAGTTGGAGCAGGTATCGGTATCGGTCAGATCGGTAAAGGCGCTGTTGAGGCGATTGCCCGCCAGCCCGAAGCGATCAATGACATCCGCGCTAACATGATCCTGACTGCCGCTTTCGTTGAGGGTGTTGCCCTCTTCGCGGTAATCGCAGGTATCCTGGCGATGTTCGTTTAAATCACATTTACTGCATTCGATGCACAGGGCGGAGAATGCAGTAATCTTTACAACTTAAAACTAAAAAGTAAAAACTTAAAAGCAGACAGACCGATTTTTCACTTTTAGCTTTTTCACTTTTAACTTAAAAAAATGGATTTACTCATACCTTCCTTCGGGTTGATCATCTGGACGCTGCTGGCCTTCCTGATCGTATTTTTTATCCTGAAGAAATTTGCCTGGAAGCCTATCCTCAATTCACTGAACGAAAGGGAATCGACTATTGCAGATTCACTTGCCACTGCGGAAAAGGTAAAGGCCGAAATGGCCCAGCTGAAAAGTGAAAACGAGGCCCTGCTGGCAAAGGCCCGCGAGGAAAGGTCGCAGATGCTGAAGGAGGCCCGTGATACAAAAGACCGTATCATCAACGAAGCGAAAGAACAGGCGAAAGTGGAAGCAGGCAAAATCATCACTGATGCCCAGGCCGCTATTCAGCAGCAGAAAATGGCTGCGCTGACCGATGTAAAGAACCAGGTGGGTCAACTCGTAATCGAAGTGGCAGGAAAAGTGCTGCGCCGCGAACTGAACAACAAAGGCGAGCAGGAAAATTATATCAGGCAACTGGCCAACGAAGTAAAATTAAATTAACAGCAGGGTATTAAATATATGGTTAATCCACGTTTAGCATCCAGATATGCAAAATCGCTGCTCGACCTCGCTATCGAAAGAAAAGAGCTCGGCACCGTGCATGAAGACATGCAATACCTGCAGTCTTTATGCAAAGCCAATCGTGATTTTGTGGCATTGCTTCGCAGCCCGATCATCGCGCCTGATAAAAAACAGGCGATCATCGAAGCGGTTACCAGGGGGCAGATCAGCGAGCTGACCACTTCTTTTAACAGGCTCCTGGTAAAAAAGGGCCGTGAAGCCAATCTTCCGGAAATAACACACGCATTTATTGAACAATACAACAAGCACGAACAAATCTACAGCGTGCGGCTCACCACTGCTTCACCGGTAAGTGAAGAGATTAAGCAGGAGATTATTAACCAGGTGAAAAGCCAGTCGGACATGAAAACGATCGAGCTTACCACCGAAGTGGATGAGGACCTGATCGGTGGATTCGTGCTGCAGGTGGGAGATAAGCTGGTAGATGCCAGTGTTGCTTACGATCTCAACAACATCAGGAAACAATTTTTGAATAACGATTTCATTTACAAGATCAGATAAATATATAATTATATGGCTGAAATAAAATCAGACGAAATATCGGCGATACTCCGCCAGCAGCTCAGCAACTTCAACGCCTCTGCCGACCTCGAAGAAGTAGGATCGGTATTGCAGGTGGGTGACGGTATCGCACGCGTTTACGGACTGAACAACGTGAGAAGCGGTGAGCTCGTTGAATTTGAAAATGGTGTTCAGGCAATCGCGCTCAACCTGGAAGAGGACAATGTGGGCGTGGTGCTGATGGGAGACTCTGCCGGTATCAAGGAAGGCTCCAAAGTGCGTCGCACCGGTAAGATCGCCTCGATCGAAGTGGGCGATGGTATGCTGGGCCGCGTGGTGAACACTCTTGGTCAGCCAATTGATGGTAAAGGACCTATCACGGGTCAGAAATACGAGATGCCGCTCGAGCGTAAAGCACCGGGAGTAATCTTCCGTGAACCGGTTAAGGAACCCCTGCAGACCGGTATTAAGGCGATCGATGCCATGATCCCCATTGGCCGCGGGCAGCGTGAGCTGATCATCGGCGACAGGCAGACGGGCAAAACGGCTATCGCCATCGACACGATCATCAACCAGAAAGAATTTTTCGAAGCAGGAAAACCTGTTTACTGTATATATGTTGCGATAGGTCAGAAAGCATCTACCATCGCAGGCGTAATGAAAACACTGACCGATAACGGGGCCATGCCGTACACCACTATCGTTGCGGCCTCAGCTTCTGATCCTGCTCCTCTCCAGTTCTATGCTCCGTTTGCCGGCGCTGCAATCGGGGAATTTTTCCGCGACAGCGGCCGCCCTGCATTGATCATTTATGATGATCTTTCCAAACAGGCGGTAGCCTACCGCGAAGTGTCGTTGCTGCTGCGCCGCCCTCCCGGCCGTGAGGCTTATCCCGGTGACGTGTTTTACCTGCATAGCCGCTTGCTTGAACGTGCTGCAAAAGTGATCAGCGATGACAACGTAGCCAGGAATATGAACGACCTGCCCGACTCTATCCGGGGCCTGGTGAAAGGTGGCGGTTCGCTTACCGCATTGCCGATCATTGAAACACAGGCGGGCGACGTATCTGCCTATATCCCTACCAATGTGATCTCGATCACTGATGGCCAGATATTCCTTGAATCGAATCTCTTCAATGCCGGTATCCGTCCTGCGATTAACGTAGGTATCTCCGTTAGCCGTGTGGGAGGTAACGCCCAGATCAAGTCGATGAAGAAAGTGGCCGGTACGTTAAAGCTCGACCAGGCGTTATACCGCGAGATGGAGGCCTTCTCCAAATTCGGTGGCGACCTTGATGCTGCTACCAAGCTGGTTATCGACAAGGGGGCCAGAAACGTGGAGATCCTCAAGCAGGCGCAGTACACGCCGTTCCCTGTTGAAAAGCAGGTGGCAATTATTTATCTCGGTACCCAGGGCCTGCTTCGCGAGGTTCCTGTGAAAAAGGTGAAGGAGTTTGAAGAGCTTTTCCTCATGGAAATGGAAAATAAATTACCCGAGGTGCTGGCTGATTTCAAGAAGGGAAATCTTTCGGACGAAAACCTGAAGAAAATGACAGAGCTGGCAAAAAGTCTTACCGCTCAGTATAAGTAATTGGTTATAAATAAATATTTTCCCAGGCCTCTCCCATTGCGGGAGAGGTTTTTTTATTTCTGTTACATCAGGCCGGGATGCTGGTGAAAAAATAAATCTATTGTTTAAAAAATATTTAAGATTGACTTGCATTTATCAGAATCCCGTTTAATCTTTGTCCTGTCGATACGCAATCGGCGCTTCCAATCTCCTCTGTAAAGAATAAGTTTTAATCTCCTGTTTTCCTAACGTTTTCCAATCCTCCTTTCGAATTACTTATTATTTTTTCAATTCCTGTGGACCATCGGTTCGTACACAATTCGTCCCATAATAAAAATAAAAAGTATGAAAACGTTGATCCCTACTCTCATCGCTGTATTTATTATCAGCAGCACGCAGGCACAGGAAAATTCTTATGCCAGCATTTCTAAAGAAATTCCTTCTTCATCTTACTCTGTAGTGCGCGCAGAAAAAACGGAGCCTTATATTAAGATAAAGGCGCGTACAGATAAAAAAATATTATTGGTGTGGGCGCCATTTCCCGGAGGCGTTAGTCATTATGTGCTGGAACGCAGCGTAGATGGTCATACATTTGAGGAGCAGGGTATTTTCTTCACAGGTGACTGGGAAGAGCAGTCGGAATATTCGTATGTCGAAAAATTCAGCAGGTCTGCTTCAGGGCCCTTCTTTTACAGGGTAAGAATCGTAGGCGTAGATGGTTCTGTAATATATTCACCGCTTACCGTTTTAAATACCTCTTTACAACCAGTTAAATAATTCACCGCTTTTAAAGGGTACGATCAACAAAACGCCGGGCTTTTCCAGGCCTGGCTTTTCTTAACCTTAAAATCGTGACGTATGCTTCTGACAACTACCTCAAAAAAATTACGGGTTAATAAAAATAACAGTGTTGATATTATCAGGTCCGTGAAAATATTTTTCGGGATCAGGGTGAGAGCCACTTATAACAAGAGCCGTATTATCAGGAAACCCACAAAAGCTTACGAAGAATTTATATTTAAAGGGTACGATCAACAAAGTCCGGGTTTTTCTAAGCCCGGTTCTTTTAAAGAAATTAAATGGGTTTTTAAGAATTAATATTACTCCCGTCCCAAAATAAAACCGCCTGCAATACTGACATTGCGGGCTGTTTTATTCACCTTCGGCGCTACTGTTCGCCATGCTCTGCAGGTCAATTTTTATTTTGTCGGCAGTTAATCGGCTTATTATAGAATACTAATAGTAAAGGACCGGTTGATTTTTTCGTTTTAAAACTGTTCAACTACCGTTTTTTCTTTTGTTGGTTATCAAAATTATTTCAACCTTTAATTGATTAAACCTGATTACTAATGAAAGTAGAAGAGCCAGCAATTAAATACGAGCGGTTAATGAGCCCGCAGGAATACCTGGAATGGGAGAGAAAACAGGAAGAAAAGCATGAATATGCAGAAGGATTTATTATCACTATGCAGGGAGCGTCCCGGGGGCATAGTGAAATATTTATGAACGTATCGGCTATTATACATTCTTTCCTGAAGGGCGGAAACTGCCGGATATATCCCGATGCTCTGCGTGTGTATGTTCCCGCCTGTCAGTCCTATTTTTATCCGGATGCCAGCATTATCTGTGGCAATGTCAGAACCACTGATGAACAAAGGGATACAGTATACAATCCCAATGTGATAGTTGAAATATTATCACCTTCCACACGGACTTTCGACCTGGGAAAGAAATTCTTTTATTACTCGCAAATAGCAGATTTAAAAGAATATATAACCATCGATTCGGAAAAGATGCAGGTAGCTATTTCCAGGCGGGCTCCTGATAATTCCTGGAAGACGGAAGAATATAACCAACCGGGCCAGCAGCTATTTATTCAAGCCATACAGCTTGGTATTTCCCTGGCTGATATTTACAGCGATGTGAATCTGGAGGGCTGAGTGCCCGGTTATCATTAAAAACTGCTGTACGCATAGTTGGAATCTCATAAAAAGATAACTGTAAAAAGGCCGAATGGTAACCTGTCAAATTATCAATATATTTACCAAAAACAAAAGATGGTTATCGATAGCCTGGTTATCGATAGCCACGTGCACTTCTGGAAATATAACAGGAAAGATTACAGCTGGATAGATGGCAATATGAAAATATTGCAGAAAGATTACCTCCCCGAAGAACTGGAGCCCACCTTAAAAAGAAATTTTGTCGACGGCTGCATTGCGGTACAGGCCAATCACACCGAAGTTGAAACAAGATTTCTTGCCGAACTGGCAAATACGCACCCTATCATAAAAGCCGTTGTGGGCTGGACGGATCTCCGGGCGGCCGATGCGCAGAAAAAGCTGGAAGAATTAAAAGAATATTCTTCCGTTGCCGGCCTAAGGCATATCGCGCAAAGCGAGCCCG
Organism: Flavitalea sp.; assembly: GCA_044224935.1. Lineage (GTDB taxonomy): Bacteria > Bacteroidota > Bacteroidia > Chitinophagales > Chitinophagaceae > Flavitalea. Next base: position 32,414 of record JBGAJL010000018.1, on the reverse strand, counting down.
ACGAATTCTTTTATGATGAAAACTTCAGAAGGGGGCTGGCGCTGCTGAAGCAGTTTAACTACACTTTCGATATTCTCATTTTCCCAAAACAATTAACTGCTGCCAGGGATCTGGTCAGTTCTTTTCCGGAACAGCCTTTTATTCTTGATCATTGCGCCAAGCCTGATATTGAAAAGAATGGTATGGACCAGTGGAAGAACGGATTGCAGGAACTCGCGCAAAATCCCAATGTGTGCTGCAAACTATCGGGCCTGATCACCGAAGCTGCATGGAAAGAATGGCGCCCCGCCGATTTCTATCCTTATCTCGACGTCGTATTCGAAGCTTTTGGGCCTTCGCGGCTACTGTTCGGCAGCGACTGGCCGGTGATGCTTCTGTCTGGCATGTATGTGCAGTGGAAAAGCCTCCTGGAGAAATATATGGAGCATTCGCTCCCGGAAGACAGTGAAAAAGTATTTGGATTAAATGCCCAGCGCATATACGGGATTGCATAATGTAATCCTGACACGGAGGGAACAATAACGATTTAGTTACCTTCGCGGAAATTTTTGATATGCGGCTTCTTCCTGTTGCGACACTGATCTGCCTTGTTTCTTCCTGTTCGCTCAACAATATCAAAGAGGATCCCAGCCTTGAAAAATATTTCACGGAAAATAAGGTGACGGGCTGCTTCGCATTGTTCGATAACGGTACGGGCGAATTCCAGGTGTATAATCTGGCACGCTATCGCGACAGCGCCTATTTACCCGCGTCTACTTTTAAAATCGTCAATTCACTGATCGGTGTGGAAACCGGAAGGGTAAAAGATTCTTCGACGGTAATTCCCTGGGACCATGTGGTGAGAAAAATACCGGAATGGAACCAGGATCTTACTATGCAGGAGGCGTTCCGTTATTCCTGTGTGCCCTGGTACCAGGAACTGGCAAGAAGAATAGGCCGTGACACCATGCAATACTGGCTCGATACGCTGGGCTATGCCCGCACGCATGCAAAATTTGTTATCAAAGACAACCTGGACACGTTCTGGCTCGATAACTCAGTGAAAATAACGGGCGATGAGCAGCTGGGCCTCGTCAAAAAATTATATTTTGAACAGCTTCCCTTTCAGCCGCGTTCGCAGCGGATCGTCGCCAACATGATGAAGCAGGAGGAAAATTCAAATTATAAGCTCAGCTACAAAACAGGACTGGGCACCACGGAGCAGGGCCATGCATTGGGATGGATGGTTGGATTTATCGAAGAAAACCGTCATCCGTATTTTTTCGTGCTGGAAACCGAATCGCCGGATCATGATTTTGACATGGGCCCGGCGAGGATAAAGATCCTGAAGGATATTTTGAAGCAATATGGATTCATGGAAGGTAAAAAGTAGGGGTGGGTTACGAACCCGCACGCATATGAATCAAGGTATCCATGCAGCCCCGGGTATCTGCCTAAAGCCTCGTAAATTTGCCCGATGGAGCTCCAATATCAGCACCCTGAATTCTGGATAGTGATGATAGCCGTGCCGCTGGCGGGACTGCTGTTTTGGTATGTGCTTCGCTGGAAATCGAACACTATACGAAAGATAGGCGACAGCAAACTGGTGAAAGAACTGATCAAAGGGTATTCACCCGCCAGGTACCTGCTTAAATTTATTCTGGTTATGCTCGCGCTTGTCCTGATCATCGTGGCCATGATAAGCCCGCAACGGCCCGGGAAGATGGATAAGGTGGAAAGAAAGGGCGTTGACGTAATGATAGCGCTGGATGTGAGCAACAGCATGCTCGCGGAAGACATCAGCCCTAACCGGCTGGAAAAAGCCAAACAACTCGTTTATAAACTTATCGATCAGCTGGAAAACGATCGCATCGGGCTGGTAGTTTTTGCCGGCCACGCCTACCTTCAGATGCCACTTACCACCGATCACGGGGCCGCAAAAATGTACGTGCAGAATGCGGGTCCCGATATGGTGCCTACGCAGGGCACCATGATCTCGGAAGCGCTGAAGCTTTGCGCCTCTGCATTCAACAGCAAAGACCGCAAGTTCAAATCGATCGTGCTGATCACCGACGGGGAAGATCATGATCCTTCTTCCCTGCAGGTGGCCGAAGAGCTTGCGAATAATGGCGTAATGATTAATACCGTAGGAATCGGCTCAACAACCGGAACGCCTATTCCTGATCCCTCTACCGGGCAATATCATAAAGACGAATCCGGCAACACGGTGCTTTCAAAACTGGATGAGGAGCAGCTCCGGCAATTATCCGCTGCTACGAAAGGAATTTATATTAACCCCGATAATATTGATGCAGCTTCGTCGGAAATCATGAAAAAGCTTTCGACGATCCAGGAAACCGCTATGGAGGATGCTGCGTTTAAAGATTTTATTTATTATTTCCAGTGGTTTGCAGGGGCCGCATTTTTGTTTCTGCTCGTTGAATTTTTATTATCCGAAAGAAAATCGAAGTCAGCATGAGGGGAGCGATCATTTTCATATTACTATCGAGTTCCATGTGGTCGTTTGCACAATCGGCGCATATGCGCAATGGGGATCGTTTGTACCGGGAAAAAAAATATGCAGAGTCGTTGCCTGAATTCCTGAAAGCGGTTGCGGAAAATGAGAAAGACCCGGTGGCCCGCTATAATTTGGGAAATGCCTATTTCCGCAACGGAAAATATGAAGAGGCGGAAAAGTCGTTCGACGTGCCGGTTGCCCCGGGAAACAGTGCAACGTTGCGCCAGCGTGCATTTTATAACAAGGGCGTTTCGTTTTCCAGACAAAATAAACTGGATGAAAGCATTGCCGCGTATAAAAATGCTTTGTTGTTAAATCCTGCGGATAACGATGCGAGGGTAAATCTTCAGAAGGCATTACTGGAGAAAAAGAAAAACGAATCGCCGGAGAAACAAAAACAGCAGCAGCAGAAAGATAATAAACAAAAACAGGATAATCCGCCGCCGCAAAGCAAACTGAATAAAAAACAGGTAGACCAACTGCTGAAGGCGCTCGATCAGCATGAGCAGCAGGTGCAGCAGAAGATGATGCAGAACAGGGCGAGAGGCGTTACAAAACCGGAGAAAGACTGGTAAAAAAATTAAAATAAAGAGTCTTGGAATATTACGACATCTATCCACGCATAAAAACACTTGAAGTAAAAATCGGCGACCTGCTATTGGGCAATTTACATCCGGTGCGCGTGCAAACGATGACCACAACCGATACGATGGACACCGAAGCTACCATCGCACAAACGATCCGGTGCATTGAAGCCGGAGCGGAACTGGTGCGCATCACGGCGCCCAGCAAAAAAGAAGCGGAAAATCTTTTACATATTAAAAATGGCTTGCGCAGCAGGGGATATAATACACCGCTGGTGGCTGATATACATTTCACGCCCAATGCTGCCGAAATTGCCGCGAGAATAGTGGAAAAAGTGAGGGTGAATCCGGGTAATTATGTAGATAAAAAGAAATTCGAATTTATCGATTACACCGATAAAGAATATAATGAGGAAATTGAAAGGATAAGAGAGCGGTTTACGCCGCTTGTACGAATTTGTAAGGAATACGGCACTGCGATGCGTATAGGCACCAATCACGGATCGCTCAGCGACAGGATCATGAGCCGTTATGGAGATACTGCTATGGGCATGGTGGAAAGTGCAATGGAATTTCTAAGGATTTCGCGCGATGAAAATTATCATAATATCGTTCTCAGCATGAAGTCGAGCAACCCGCTGGTGATGGTACAGGCCTACCGGCTGCTGGTGAAAACGATGCAGGAAGAATTTCATGAAATATATCCGCTGCACCTGGGCGTTACCGAGGCCGGCGACGGTGAAGACGGCCGGATAAAATCGGCTATCGGCATCGGCACATTAATGGAAGAGGGATTAGGCGACACGATCCGCGTTTCTTTAACTGAGGATCCGGAATTTGAAATTCCCGTTTGCAGGGATATTGTCAAACGATATGAAAAGACCGCGGAAAAACCGGCGCAAATCAATAATGAACCGCTGCCCTATTCGCGGTTTGAATACGCGCGCAGGGCTACATACGATGTCGATATGATCGGCTCGGGACATGTACCGGTGGTGATCGCCGGTTTCGGAAAAGAAGAACACATTACGCGTGACGATCTCCAGGCGATTGGCTATCGGTATGACCCGGTACCGGATAAATGGAATATCAGTGATGCCGCGGCAGATATTATTTACACCGGCGATAAAATACCCGGATTTGAATTGCCCGGCATCCTGCGCGTGCTATGTAACTATAAAACCTGGAAGAAAAATCCCGGACAACAGAAAAATTATCCGCTGTTAAGCATGGATGAATTTTTAAATGAAATAACGGCACCCGATCATACCTGTTTTATTACTGTGGATACGGATGGGTTCAGTAACGCTTTCCTTGAAGCGATCCGGAACCGGCGCAATATTGTGCTTTGCATCCGCTCTTCGGCCAGGCTGGCCATGGCATCGATGAAGAATTTTATGGTGCGGTTAATGAATGAACAGGTCCGGTGCCCCGTTATCATTATGACAGAGAGCACCGATACCACCATCGACGGGCAATTAATTCACTTCTCTACCGAAGCCGGCGCCATGCTGCTGGATGGGATGGGCGACGGCCTCTGGCTGCTGAACGATCCCTCCGGAATCGTAAACACCAGGATCAGCGGGCGCACCTATCTCGAAACGAAGAACAACCACCAGTTCATCAACAACACCTCCTTTTCGGTACTCCAGGCCACAAGGACCCGCATCAGCAAAACAGAGTATATATCCTGCCCTTCCTGCGGCCGGACGCTGTTCGATTTGCAGGAAACCACTTCGAAGATCCGGGCGGTGACCCATCACCTGAAGGGGGTGAAAATCGCTATTATGGGCTGTATAGTCAACGGGCCAGGCGAGATGGCCGACGCCGATTTCGGCTATGTGGGAAGTGGCCCGGGAAAGATCACCTTATACCGTGGTAAAGAGGTAGTTAAACGTGCCGTTAACAGCGAAACAGCGGTGGAGCAACTAATAGATCTCCTTAAGGAAAGCGGAGCCTGGATAGACCCCTGAAGCAGCGTTTTTACGCAATAAATTGCCCGTTATCCTGTTATTATAGACCGGCCGGAAAGTATATTTGGATAAATACTTGCGGATATAAAGGGCCGGATTTAATTTGCAGAGAGTAAACCCTGTTTCCAAACCAAATCCTGGCGGATGTTTGATGTATTATTGTCGTTGACAATATCCTTTATGATCGCTTTTCTTGCGATACCCGCCATCATAACGGTAGCGGAAACCAAAAAGCTTTTTGATCTGCCCGATGAAAGAAAAATTCATCAGGCACATATTCCTTCTTTGGGTGGGCTCGGCATTTTTGCCGGCTTCATGCTTGCCTGCCTTATTGCCATTCATTCCGGTACCTCTTCCGAGTTTCAATATTTTTTTGCAGCGGCTCTCGTAATGTTTTTCCTTGGCCTGAAAGATGATATTCTCATTATTTCTCCAATAAAAAAGTTTCTGGGACAGGTACTCGCCGCGTTCCTGATTATTTATAAGGGAAACATACAGATATCCAGCATGCATGGATTCCTGGGGGTGAATGAACTTCCTGAAATGTTCAGCCTGCTGCTGACCTACTTCACGATCATAGTGATAATTAATTCATTTAATCTTATTGACGGTATTGACGGCCTGGCCGGAACGCTGGGACTGGTTTCCACTACCCTTTTCGGTTTATATTTTCTAAGGGCGGGCGAGGAACAATATGCGGTGTTTGCTTTTGCACTTGCGGGAGCTCTTGCCGCTTTCCTGATCTTTAATTTTCATCCTGCAAAAATATTTATGGGCGATACGGGCTCCATGCTGATAGGGCTGGTGAATGCAATACTGGTTATTAAGTTCATTAATGTTTCTGCTTCGGCCGGCACTGCCCTGCCCATAGCGGCTGCCCCGGCAATAGGCTTTACGATACTGCTGATACCACTGCTCGATACCCTGAGGGTATTCGCGATCCGGATGTTTCACCGGCGCTCGCCTTTTAGCCCCGACAGGAATCATATACACCACCTGATGCTCGATAAGGGCTGGTCGCACAGAACGATCACGCTGACACTTACCTCTTTTAGTGTCGCCTTTATTGCTGCAGCTTATTTTTTCAGGAACCTGGGCTGTACCTGGCTTATTGTGGCAGGCGTTACCACTTTCTTCACTGGTATCGCCGCATTATATTTTACACGGCCCCCACGGCTGTTTGTGGCCAAAAGCACTATCGGCCCCAGGAATGCCGACAGGGCCGTTCCGCTTACAGGAGACATTATTCTGGAGCAGAAAAGTTAAACAGTTGCGGTTTTCTTCTTCTCCGTTTATGCCGGGGAGTTTGCCGTTTCGGCCAAATGAATTTTTCACGTAGGTTTGCAGCCGATTAATAAAGCAACCGTATGTCAGAAGAAATCAGCATGATCATCGAGGACACACACGATTCAATGAGGAAGGCAATCAGCCATCTCGAAACTGAACTGATCAAAGTGAGAGCAGGAAAAGCCACCCCGAATATCGTGGACGGCATCGTAGTAGACTATTACGGCAATCCGACACCTATCAACCAGGTGGGCAATATTTCGGTGGCCGATGCGCGCACGCTGACCATCCAACCCTGGGAAAGAAACATGCTTCAACCCATAGAACGGGCCATCATAGCCGCTAATATTGGCATTAATCCCCAGAATGACGGTAACATGATCCGTCTTTTTCTTCCCCCATTGACCGAAGAACGCCGCCGCGAACTGGTGAAAAGAGCCCAGGGCGAAGGCGAAAATTCCAAGGTAGCGATCCGCAGCCTGCGCCGGGATGCTATGGAGCAGATTAAAAAACTTCAGAAAAACGGCCTCAGCGAAGATCAGGGAAAGGATAGCGAAGCAAACATCCAGGAACTCACCGACAGGTACATTGCCCTGGTGGATAAACACTTGGCAACTAAAGAGAAGGAAATAATGACTGTGTAGCCGGATGTCCTAATTTTATTTTCGTTCAATTATTTCTTAAAATATGAAGCGTATATTTTTTTTAGCAACTACTTTGTTTTTTGTTTACACTGTAACCGCTCAGGATAATACCGTAAAAGGACTTCAGACCGAAGCGGCCAGAAAGATCGAAGACGACACTTCTCATAAAGCCGGATGGAAAAAGGGAGGGCTGGTTACCTTGAATATTGCGCAGGGCGCACTCTCCAACTGGCAGGGTGGTGGTGATAAATCGTCATTCTCTGCAGTGGGGTTTCTGAATTTATTCGCCAACCTCAAAGAAGGAAAAAATTCGTGGGTCAACACCCTCGACCTGGGTTATGGGTTTCTCAATACCACCAGTCTTGGCAGCAGAAAGAGTGACGACCGCATAGATCTTTTATCGAAATACGGATACCAGATCGGAAAAGAAGTATATGCCAGTGCATTGTTCAACTTCCGTTCACAATTTGCAAAAGGATATACTTACGATAAAGATCCGAACGGACTGGACAGAAGAACACTGGTATCGAATTCTTTTGCGCCTGCCTATGTTTTACTTTCCCTTGGTGCCGATTTCAAGCCGTCTGATCATTTCACCATATTCGTTTCACCGCTTACCGAAAGATGGGTAATCGTTACAGACGATTCTTTATCAAGCGTGGGCGCTTATGGTGTTGACCCTGGCAAGAAAGTGAAAAACGAACTCGGTGCATTTCTGAGCGTGGAATTCAGCAAAGACATCATGACGAATGTTACTTACAAGACAAGATTTGATGCTTTTTCAAATTACAAACATAAGCCCGGCAATGTCGATATCTTCTGGACGAATATCCTGGCGATGAAAGTGAATAAATTTCTTTCGGCAAATATCGCGCTCGACTTTTTATATGACGACGATGCTATCGGAAAATTACAGATCAGACAATTGCTTGGTGTGGGATTTTCTGCAAAATTTTAAATAAATGAGCCAGCAGCAATCCACTTACCAGATACATCTTCCGCAGTTTGAGGGTCCGTTCGATCTTCTCCTTTTTTTCATCGAAAGAGATGAACTGGATATTTATAATATTCCCATTACAAAGATCATTACGGACTTTCTTGATTTTATTCATTCGCAGGACGAGCATAATATCGAACTGTCCAGCGAATTTATTTTGTTCGTATCAACCCTGATGCGTATCAAAGCGAAGATGCTGCTGCCCCGCAAAGAAGTGGATGAGCAGGGCAATGAGATCGATCCGCGCCAGGAACTGATTGATAAAATCCTCGAATACAGGAGGTTTAAGGAAGCGGCTGCAAAGCTTGCGGATATGGAAGCGATCCGTATGCTGATGGTGAAACGGGGAAATATTCAGAAAGAAATAGCCCTCATCGGGGAAGAGAGCAGTGAAGGCACGGAGATCCAGGCAATCACTCTTTTCAAGCTGATGAAATCGTTTGAGAAGGTAATGAAGCGGCTCGAAGAACGGAATAAAAAGCCGGTGCACACGGTGGTGCGTTATAACTATACCATCGAAGAGAGCCGTGAACAAATGCTGAATGCGGCCAAAGCAGAGAAGGTATTATCGTTCGAAAAAATATTCGATGGGTGCGAAGAACGTCTCCATGCCATATTTAATTTCCTGGCCCTGCTGGAGCTGGTCCAGAATAAATATCTCATGATAATCATCGGTGAAGGAAAAAATAATTTCATCATCGAATACAACGAGAACCGGGAAGAGGATGTGGAGTTTATCCTGGAATAATTCTTACTGAAATAATTTATTTACGCTTACGGTATCTTTCAGCATTTCCCTTACGCTACCGGCAATGCCTGTTGCGTCATAACCACATTCACGGTGTAATTCTTTTAATGTTCCGTGCTCGACCAGCCTGTCGGGGATACCCAGTATTTTAACCTGGGCGGAATAGTTGTTTTCGGCCATAAATTCGAGTACGGCACTGCCGAAGCCACCCTTCACGGTTCCATCTTCAACCGTAATGATGCGATTATATTTTGCAAATATTTCGTGCAGCAATGGTTCATCCAATGGTTTCGCGAAGCGCATATCGTAATGTGCGGGATCAATACCTTCCGTTCTTAATTCACGGATAGCGGCCGCTGCAAAATTGCCGGGATGTCCGAGGGAAAGAATCGCCACATCACGCCCGTCTTTTAATTTTCTTCCTTTGCCGATCGGGATCTCTTCAAAAGCCGTTTTCCATTCCGGCATCACTCCTTCGCCGCGCGGATAGCGGATCACAAAGGAATATGTTGTCGATTCCAGTTGTGCGGTAAACATCAGGTTGCGCAGTTCCGCCTCATTCATCGGGGCGCTTACTATCATATTGGGGATACAACGCATATAGGCAATATCATACGCGCCATGATGTGTGGGGCCGTCCTCGCCAACCAATCCTGCCCGGTCAAGGCAGAATATAACCGGTAACTGCTGAATAGCCACATCATGCACGGCCTGATCAAAGGATCGCTGCATGAAGGATGAATAGATATTGCAGAATACTTTCATCCCTTGTGTCGCCATGCCGGCGCTGAGCGTAACGGCATGCTGCTCGCAGATGCCCACGTCAAACGCGCGGTCGGGCATTTTTTCCATCATGAATTTTAAGGAAGAGCCCGAGGGCATTGCCGGGGTGATACCGAATATCTTTTCGTTTTTTTCTGCCAGTTCGATAATGGTGTGCCCGAAAACATCCTGGTATTTTGGCGGCTGGGGCAGGTCGTATTTTTTCTTATAGATTTCACCGGTGATCTTGTCGAACAGGCCCGGTGCATGCCATATGGTCTGGTCTTTTTCGGCCAGCGCATAGCCCTTGCCTTTCACCGTGATTACATGTAATAATTTCGGTCCCGGAATATCTTTCAGGTCCTTTAAGGTGTCTACGAGCTTGGTGATATTGTTCCCGTCGATCGGACCGAAATAACGAAGCTTGAGGGATTCGAAAAGATTACTGCTCTTGCTGATGAAACCCTTGATACTGTGCTCGAGCTTGGAAGCCATTTCCCGCGTAAACCGCGCCCCGATTGGCAGCTTGCCGAGTATTTTCCATACATCATCCTTCATCCTGTTGTAAGTAGGGGAAGTGGTAATGTCGGTAAGGTATTCTTTAAGTGCGCCCACGTTGGGGTCGATGCTCATGCAGTTGTCGTTGAGGATAATCAACATGTCTGTGTCGGCCACTCCTGCATGGTTCATTGCTTCGAATGCCTGGCCGGCAGTCATGGCGCCATCGCCGATGATGGCAACCGATTTCCGGTTTTCATTCTTATACTTCGCGGCCATGGCCATGCCCAATGCGGCGGAGATAGAAGTGGAGGAATGGCCCACTCCAAACGTGTCGTATTCGCTTTCACTTCTTTTGGGAAAGCCGCTGAGGCCCTTATATTTTCGGTTGGTGATAAACGAATCGCGGCGGCCGGTAAGAATTTTGTGGCCATAAGCCTGGTGGCCCACGTCCCACACCAGCTGGTCGTAGGGAGTATTGTAAATGTAGTGAAGCGCAACAGTAAGTTCCACTACCCCGAGGCTGGCGCCAAAATGCCCGCCCTGCACGCTGACCACATCGATAATATATTGTCTGAGCTCATCGACTACCTGCTGAAGCTGGTCGCGGTCGAGTTTTTTCAAATCGGCAGGAGAATTGATCTGTTGCAATAAAGGGCCCGGGGCAATCTCCATTGTCATAATTTAATCCGCAAATTTACAACAATAATAATAGATTGCCGTCCATCCTTCTTAACAACACTTAACTCTCAAATTCCTTATTTTGTCGGCCTAAAATGAGCGTATTCAGGAAAATATCCAACTATTGGTGGTGCCAGCTGGGCGGCTGGGGGCTGCTGTCGCTGTCGATCCTCTTTTATGCTATTTCCTTTGGCAAGCGGATCAACGATAGCTTCATCGTGCAGCTGTTTGTCATCATGATCGCGGGTATCGTCAGCACCCATATCCTGCGGTGGTTCATCCGGAAAAACAACTGGCTGCTGATGCCGGTAGAGAAACTGGTTTTCAGGCTCGTTGTTTCGGTGATCCTGACCAGCGTATTATTCAGCCTTATCGTAATGGGTCTCGATCAGTTTGTGCATGCGGCCGAGAACCGCCGCAATATCGATTTCTTTACCCGCCTTGTCGCCAACATCCTCAACTTCGGCATTTATATTATTCCCTGGGTACTCTTCTATTATTTCTATCACTATCTCATCAAAAGCCGGAAACAGCAACTGGATACGCTCAAGCTCGAAGCGCTTGTTAAGGAACTGGAACTGAAAACGATTAAATCGCATATCAATCCTCATTTTATTTTTAACGCGCTCAACAGTATCCGTGCGCTGATCGATGAAGATCCCAGCCGTGCGCGGGAAGCGGTCACCCATCTCAGCAATATTTTACGAAGCAGTATGCAGGCCGAAAAATCCGAAACAGTTCCTTTCTCCCGGGAACTGGGCATTGTAAAAGATTATCTCGCGCTGGAATATGTTCGTTTTGAAGACCGCCTGCAGGTGGAGTATAATGTCAATGAAAACACTCTTTCGCTGCCCGTGCCTCCGATGATGTTGCAGACGCTTGTGGAAAACGCAATCAAGCACGGCATTAGCAAGCGTATGAGCGGCGGAGTAGTAAAAGTGAGTTCCGATATAAAAGACAATTTTCATGAGCTGGTAGTTCAGAATTCGGGATATCTGAATGGTCATGTCAGTTCCGATGGCTTCGGGTTGTCGGGCACGCGCAACAGGTTGTATTTATTATTCGGGAACAGGGCGATCTTCGATATTTCCCAGAATGGCGAATTGGTGGAAGCGAAAATATTAATACCCAAATCTTAGCAAATGATAAAAGCACTGATCATTGACGATGAACGCCTGGCGCGCATAGAATTAATAAAACTGCTTGCCGATTTTCCGGAAATAGAAGTGGTTGCCGAAGCGACAAATGCAAATGAAGGATTGGAAAAAATCAATTCGCTCGATCCTGAACTGGTTTTCCTCGATGTGCAGATGCCGGGTAAAACGGGCTTTGAAATGCTTGCCGAGCTCGATCATGCACCTCATGTGATATTTACCACTGCTTATGATGAGCATGCACTGAAAGCATTTGAAGTAAATGCATTGGATTACCTGTTAAAACCCATAGAGCCCGGCCGCCTGGCCGATGCCATTCAGAAGGTACACTTACAGGAAGAAAAAGAAGCCGGTATACCGGTAAATCCTAATCGTTCGGTGCTGAATGAATCTGACCAGGTATTTGTGAAAGACGGTGAGCGTTGCTGGTTTGTAAAACTGACGGATATCCGGCTGTTTGAAAGTGTGGGAAATTATGCCAAAGTATATTTCGGTCCGAATAAACCGCTTATTTTGAAGTCGCTGAATGCGCTTGAAGAGCGGCTCGATGAAAAGATATTCTTCCGCGCCAATCGAAAACATATCGTAAACCTGCGGCTTATTGAGAAAGTGGAGCCTTATTTCAACGGTGGCCTCCTGCTTGAATTAAAAGGCGGTGAGAAAATCGAGGTGAGCAGGCGGCAGACGGTACGTTTTAAGGAAATGATGAGCCTTTAATTTTTCCCGCCTCGCGGTCCGATAAATTATTTTTATAGTTGGGTTTAAAAGCTTTTATTTGTAAAAGGTTGCTTATTCGTTTAAGCAACTATAATCTTAGCCTTCAAACGATTGATCATGCAGAGACATTCTCTATTGCTGTTGCTATTTGTAAACCTCGGCGCGCTCGTTTACGGACAGGCGGTCGATTCTTCGCACCACGTGCCGCAGCAGAAAAATCTTCCTGCTTCCTGGAACAATCTGCTCTGGAGCAATGAACGAAAAATTTACAGAGGAGACGAATTATTGACAATCGGTATGCCATGCGGCGGAATAGCGGCAGGACAGCTGTACGTGCGCGGAGATGGCACGCTGGCTAACTGGTGGATAGCCAACAACGCGTACAATACAGGTTATGGAATAGATTCCCTGACCCGTTTTAATACGGCATTAGGACCGTGGAAGGTTTGCTACCAGACTTTTGAACCGGCCAGCTATATCGCGCAGGGATTTGCCATAAAAGTAAAACAGGCAGGTAAGGAACGCGTGATGCACCTGGATAAAAATAATTTCGACAATATTTCTTTTTTGGGAGAATACCCGATCGCGAAAATTAATTACGCATCGAAAAAAAACGCACTGCCGCTGAAAATCGATGCCGAAGTGTATTCTCCGTTTATCCCGATGAATGCAAGGGAATCCGCTACACCGGGAACGATATTAAAATATACTATTAAAAATACTTCAGCGCAGCTCCTTACTGCTTCTCTCGAAGGATGGCTGCAGAACCTGGTTTGCCTGGAGATTGCGCCGGAAATTATTGCCAGCAGCCGCAACAGGATCGTAAAAAACAAAAGTACCGGCTCGCTGGTGATGGATCTTGTTCCCCGCCCCGCCCCGGCTCATAAGCAGCCAACAATAAAAATGTTTGATGACTTTGAATCGGGTTATCGCAACTGGACAGTGACGGGAGAGGCGTTTGGAAAAGAACCTGCAACAGGCAGCTTTAAGGGTAACCAGGGCGCATTATTAAATTTTTCCGGCAAGGGTGTAGTGAATTCATTTTTGAATGGCGACCGCACAACGGGAAAAATGGTTTCTAAATCTTTTGTCATCAATGATGATTATATCACATTTAAATTAGGGGGTGGAAATCATCCCGGAACCACCTGCATCAACCTGATCGTAGATAATGCGGTAGCGCGAACTGCAACAGGATCAAACAGGGAAGGGCTTGATTGTCAAAACTGGTATGTAAAAGAGCTGAAAGGGAAAGAGGCGCATTTCGAAATCGTGGATAATGATAAGGGAGGATGGGGACATATCAATATCGACGATATTGCATTCAGTGATATGCCCGTATCGAAGGATAAATATTTTCCTTCATCACATCCTTATTTTGGAAACCTGGCGCTGAGTGTTTTATCCTCCAATGCATACGGCGATGCCAATTACAATGGCGATACCGATAACAGCCGCACGGATTCTATGTCGAAGATCACGGGAGAAAAACTTGTTGGCAGCATAGGAACCACCGTCACATTAAAGCCGGGGGAAAGCAAAGAAATCACTTTCTTGCTGACCTGGTATTTTCCCAACCGGCCTTCTTATTATGCCGGCAGCGACCTCACACAAATCCTTTCAAACGACTGGAACCAGGCGCTTCCCACAACGGGGGCCACCATCATCGGCAACATGTACAGCAACTGGTTCGGCAGCTCACTTGATGTGGCTGATTATCTTCAGAAGAATTTGCCCAGACTATCAGAAGAAACGCATCGTTTTCACGATACATATTATAACAACACCACTTTGCCTCAATGGCTTGTAAGAAGATCGCTGATGTCGCTGTCTACTCTTGCCACAGAAACCTGTCAGTGGTGGGCCAATGATAAATTCTGGGCCTGGGAAGGGGTGGGCTCCTGCGTGGGCACATGCACGCACGTCTGGAATTACGAACAGGCGCTGGCGCATTTCTTTCCGGAGCTGGAACGAAATATTCGCGAGCGCACCGACTTCGATGTTTCATTTCAAAAAGATGGAAGCATACTGGCACGCAATGGCTGGGGTGGTGTATTGCTCGACGGCCATATGGGCGCTATTCTCAAAGCGTATCGCGAATATCTGAATTCAAAAAACGATCTTTTTCTTACGAGAAACTGGGACAGGATAAAACGTGCCACTGAATTTGCCATTAGTGAAGATGGTAACGACGATGGCATTATCGAAAAAGTGCAGGCCAACACATACGATATCGCTTTTTATGGCGCCAACACTTATGTGGGCTCGCTATATCTCGCCGCACTGAAAGCCGCCGCGGAAATGGCCAGGATAATGGATGATACGGCATTTGCGGCGAAATGCTCCCAGGTGGCACGGTCAGGTGAAGATAATTCGGTGAAAAAATTATGGAACGGCGAATATTTTATCCAGGATGTGAACCTGAAAGAACATCCCGAATTTCAGTATGCAACTGGCTGTTTAAGTGACCAGATGTTCGGGCAAACCTGGAATCATCTTAATAACCTGGGATATATTTATCCCGCAGACAAAGTAAAACAAACATTACAGTCTGTCTGGAAATACAACTGGGCTCCCGACGTAGCTGCCCAAAACCGCATACACCCTCCCGAACGGACCTATGCCAGTTTCGGCGAGCCCGGATTATTTATCTGTACATGGCCGAAAAGCCCGCATATGGGCGAAAAAGGGGTTCGCTATCGCGATGAGGTATGGACCGGCATCGAATACCAGGTGGCTACCAATATGATCTATGAGAATATGATTAATGAAGGGTTGTCGATCGTGAAAGCGGTAGATGAAAGATATTCTCCTGAGAAACATAATCCCTGGAATGAAATTGAATGTGGCGATCACTATGCCCGTGCAATGGCTTCCTGGGGCGTGATGCTTGCGCTGGAGGATTATTTTTATAATGGCCCTGAAGGCATACTTAGATTTAATCCAAGAGTACAGCAGGAAAATTTCCAGGGTTTTTTCACTTCGGCGGAAGCCTGGGGAAATATTCAGCAGAAACGAACCGTTGCGGGCCAAACGAATACGGTGACAGTTAAATATGGCAACCTGCATTTGCAACAATTACAGGTGAAAATAGAAAGGCGCCCCGTGAGCGTTCAGTTATCTATAGATGGCGCTGCTATTCCATCCACCTGGCAGTCAGATGCTGATAACGTACTGGCAGTACATTTTAATGGTGCCGATCTTGCAAAGAACCAGTCCATTGTTATAAGTGTGAAGTATTAAAAAATAATTTCCATGACAATCGTAAACGAACGCAGGTCATTCCTGAAAAAAATTACAGTCGGCGGAGTGGGCGCCATTGTTGCCCCGTCAACGCTACTGGAAGCGAATGAACCTTTGCCCAACGAAAAGCCGGGCGATTTTTCCGATGCAGGGCCGGCAGCAGGTAAGCGGGCATTTAATACTCCTTATAAAGGAGAATATTTAAATCGTGTGGCGTTTCCGGTGGGCGGATTGGGTGCGGGTATGTTTTGCGTAGAGGGAACAGGTGCTATTTCACACATGAGCATTCGTAATAAACCGGCAATTTATAATGAACCACCGATGTTTGCGGCTATTCACGTAAAAGGGTTAGCCAATGGAACAAAGGTGCTGGAAGGGCAGGTGCCGCAATGGAAATTCTTTGGTGCAAGGGGAACCGGACTTGGTGCGGCCGGCGCCACTTTTGGCCTGCCGCGATTTAAATCGGCTGAATTTACTGCCCGGTTTCCTTTTGGAACGGTATCGCTCCGCGATGATGATATTCCTGTACTGGTAAAATTAAAAGCATGGAGCCCGTTCATTCCCGGCGATGCGGATAATTCTTCATTGCCGGCGGGAGCTATCGAATATGAATTTAAGAATACGGGAACAAAAGTTATCGAAACAATATTTTCCTACAACAGCAAAAATGTTATTGCGAATAATGAGCGCGCGACCAATCGCATCACGGCTATAGAGAACGGGTTTGTGTTGCACCAGGATGGGACCGAAGAAAAGAAACATCTTCAGGGCGACCTGGCTATTTTTTCCGATGACCCCAATACCATCGTTGATCACTGCTGGTTTCGCGGTGGGTGGTGGGACCCGGTGACAATGGCCTGGAACAATGTGCGTGATGGAAAAACAACTGCCGTTGCACCGGTTGAAAAATCTGCTCCCGGGGCTTCACTGTTTGTTCCTTTTCAATTACTTCCCGGTGAAACGCATACGGTTCGTTTGTCTTTTGTGTGGTATGTTCCTGAAACCGACCTGCGTATAGGCGAGGTCGTTATGGATGAGAAAAAAGATTGTTCACCCGAAACCGGGTGCTGCGCATCGCCTGCCGACCTGGGCGTACAGAATGGCAAACAGAGCTCTTCTTCTACTCATAAGCCCTGGTACAGCAGCCGGTTTGAAAATATAAAAGCGGTTGCAGATTACTGGCGGTCCGCTTATGAGGAACTTAAAAAGAAATCATTGCTTTTCAGCAATGCATTTTATGCTTCTTCATTGCCGCCGGCGGTAATGGAAGCAGTTGCGGCAAATCTTACGATATTAAAATCGCCCACCGTGCTTCGCCAGTATGATGGAAGATTATGGAACTGGGAAGGCTGTGGCGATGATGAGGGAAGCTGCCACGGGTCATGCACGCACGTATGGAATTATGCGCAGGCCGTTCCGCATTTATTTCCGGATCTGGAAAGAACATTGCGCAATACAGAGTTCTGTGAGAACCAGAATAAAGCGGGCCACCAGGGCTTCCGTGCTAATATTCCCATCAGTCCTTTAAAGCATGATTTTCATGCGGCCGCCGATGGACAACTGGGGGGAATAATGAAAGTGTACCGCGACTGGAGGATCAGTGGAGATAATAAATGGATGGAAAGAATATTCCCGATGGTGAAAGTGAGCATGAATTATTGCATTAAAACCTGGGACCCGCGGAGCAGGGGAGTGGTAGAAGAACCGCATCACAATACCTACGATATTGAATTCTGGGGCCCTGATGGCATGTGCACCAGTTTTTATCTTGGCGCACTGCAGGCCATTATTAAAATGGGTGAATTTCTGAAACAGGATATTTCGACATACAGGAGTTTATATGAGAAGGGGAAAAAATACATGGAAGATTCGTTATACAACGGCCAGTATTTTATTCAGCATGTTGAATACAAGGAGCTCGATGCGCCCAACCCAGCCAAGGCGCTTTCTTTCGGAGGAGAATACTCTGAAGAGGCCATAAAGGTGATGCAGAAGGAAGGCCCGAAATACCAGTATGGAAGTGGCTGCCTCAGCGACGGCGTGCTGGGCGCATGGATAGCGAATATGTGCGGCCTCGATCATATCGTGGATGATAAAAAACTGGAGAGCCATTTACTTGCGGTACACCAGTATAATTTGAAAAAGGATCTCAGCGATCATGCAAATCCGCAACGGCCCGGCTATGCATTGGGTCATGAGGGCGGTTTATTACTGTGCACCTGGCCGAGAGGAGGAAAACCTTCTCTTCCATTTGTATATAGCGATGAAGTATGGACCGGCATTGAATACCAGGTAGCATCGCATTTAATGCTGATGGGTAAAGTAAAGGAGGGAATGGATATTGTAAAATATTGCCGCGACCGGTACGACGGCAGGGTGCGGAATCCTTTTAATGAGTATGAATGCGGGCATTGGTATGCAAGAGCTATGTCGAGCTATGGTTTGTTACAGGGATTGACTGGGGTAAGATATGATGCGGTAGATAAAACATTGTACGTGCGGTCATCGATAGGAGATTTCACTTCATTTCTTTCAACTGCTACAGGATTTGGAACGATTTCCTTTAAGGCTGGAAAGCCTTCTCTGAATGTGGTTCACGGAGAGATTGATGTCGCCAGGATCGTGGTTAATGGCGAAGCTGTTTCTGCGTGATGACGATTGAAAAAAATACGGTGCTTTCATTGTGCTTCGTGATGAAGAATGATCGTGGTGAAGTACTGGAAGAAATAGTTTTAGGATATCCCGTGGTGATCAATGAGAAGATCTGTGTTGAAGATTGCGCCTGTTATGAATAGATAGAGCAGACTATTTACCGATGATAGTGTATTTTAACGGAGCCATGGTGTTGAAAAAACGGCAACTTTGCGGTTTTTTCACTTTGACGTATCTTAGTGCTGCAAATAACTTTGGAGAAATTATTTGTAGTATATGATAAGCGTTAATCAAACTTTCAGGCTTTTTGATATAGTTAATAAATATTTTCAAAATAGTGAAGATTCAAAGATCTTCGTTTCTGAAATTGAAGATGTTATGGATAACAAAGTTGATTTGAAACTAGGCGATTTCGCAACTCGTAGTGATCTGAACGAGCTTAAGATGGCGCTTAAGTTAGACCTTACACAGGAAATTTCTAATGTTTCTATACGAACAGAGAAAGCATTGAAGGAGCAATTAAAATGGATAATTGGTGTAATGATAAGCCTGGTATCTATAACTATTGCACTGAACAAACTATTTTAGGGTCTCTCCAAATTTCGCTTTTGCCTTCTCCATTTCTTTTTTAATCTCATTATTGTTCAGGTTGCCGATGCTGCCCTCGTGGATATGTTGCAATCCCTTTGAATAATCGTAATTAAATTCGCCGCGCTCGATCTGTCCGCCCACTGTTTTATATGCTTCACGGAAAGGGATGCCCTGGTTTACTAATTCGTTTACTGCTTCTACGCTAAACAGGTACCGGTATTTTTCGTCTTTAAGAATATCGTCTTTGACCGTGAGATTGGAAAGCATCAGCCCGGTCATTTCTATACAGGATTTTAATTGCCGGAAAGCGGGAAATACTATTTCCTTGGTGAGCTGGAGATCGCGGTGGTATCCCGAAGGCAGGTTGTTTAATAAAATAACCAGCTCATTGGGAATTGCCTGGATACGGTTGCAGTGGGCCCGCACCAGCTCAAATACATCGGGGTTCTTTTTATGCGGCATGATGCTACTGCCGGTGGTGAGCTCGGAGGGGAAGGAGATGAAGCCAAAATTCTGGTTTAAATAGAGGCAGCAATCCATCGCTAACCTGCTGAGCGTAGCTGCAACGGAAGCCAATGCCTGCGCAACAATTTTTTCTGTTTTCCCCCTGCTCATCTGTGCATACACCGAATTGTAATTGAGTGTGCCAAATCCCAGTAGTTGAGTAGTGAGCGTACGGTTTAGCGGAAATGAGGATCCATAGCCGGCTCCGCTTCCCAGCGGATTTTTATTGGTTATTGCATAAGCGGCCGCGAGTAGTTCCATATCATCTGTGAGGCTCTCGGCATAAGCGCCCAGCCATAAACCGGCAGAAGAGGGCATGGCAATCTGAAGATGCGTGTATCCCGGAATTAATTTGTGTTTATTTTTTTCACTTTGTTCAATCAGCAGATCGAACAATTTTGCGACTTCTTCTTTTATCTTTATCAGTTCCGCACGAAGAAATAATTTAATGTCTACTGCTACCTGGTCATTTCTGCTGCGGCCGCTATGAATTTTTTTCCCAGCCTCACCAATGCGCTGGGTGAGTAATAATTCCACCTGGGAATGGATGTCTTCAACTCCTTCCTCTATTTTAAATTCCCCTTTATTTATTTCATGGAGAATCTCTTTTAATCCTTTCAATGCGAGCGCTGCTTCTGATTTTTCCATTAACCCTGCTTCACTCAGCATGGTGACATGGGCCATGGTTCCCGTTACATCATGCTCTGCGAGAAGAATATCAAATTCATTGTCCCGCCCTACGGTGAATTTTTCTATCTGCTGCGATGTGTTTGTATTTTCTTTACTCCAGAGCTTCATGATAATTAATTATTGGTTTGTCAGGCAATTACATTATTCAACAGATTGATGTATAATTCAATTCCCTCTTTTATTTCATCAATATAAATAAATTCATCTGCGGTATGGCTTCTTGCCGAGTCGCCTGGCCCTATTTTCAAGGCGGGAAATGGCATCAGCGCCTTGTCTGAGGTAGTAGGTGAGCCATAGTAGTTCCTGCCCAGTTGCAAACCCGATTGCACCAGCGGGTGCTCTGGTGCGATTAAGGAAGAACGCATGCGCAGGCTCCTCGGTTGTACGTCAGATGTGACATTTTCTTTAATGATCTTCAGAATCTCATCAAAACCATAATATTCATTTACGCGGATATCAGCAATGAAATGACATTGTGAGGGTACTACGTTGTGCGCCCGGTTTTCCGTATCGATGACGGTGACGCTCATTTTTACCGGGCCCAGCAGTTCGGAAACCCTGTCGAATTTGTGGTCCTGGAACCATCTGATGTCTTTTATGGCTCTATAAATGGCATTGTCCCCTTCGTTTCTTGCTGCATGACCGGCTTTTCCCGATGCTACACAATCCAGTACCAGCAAGCCTTTCTCGGCGATGGCCATCTGCATTTGCGTGGGCTCGCCGACAATGCCGAATGAAATCTTATCCAGCAAAGGCAGCAGCATTTCAATACCTTGCGATCCGGAGATCTCTTCTTCCGCTGTTGCCGCCAGTAGCAGATTGTATTTGAGCCCGGCTATTTCATAATAATATAGAAATGTTGCGATCAGTGAAACCAATGAACCGCCCGCATCATTACTGCCCAGTCCGAATAATTTTCCGTCGCGTTCGAAGGGAGAGAATGGATCGAGTGTATACCCTTTATTCGGCTTTACCGTATCATGATGCGAATTGAGGATAATGGTGGGCTTGTTTTTGTCGTAATATTTATTATAAGCATACACATTGTTCTTCACCCTGTTATGTTCAATGCCTCTTACGCCAAGAAATTTCGTAATAATTCCCGCCGTCTGGTCTTCCTCTCTGCTGAACGAAGGCATAGCGATTAATTCTTTTAACAGATTAATTGCATCGGCCTGGAGCATATAGATCATCGATGTGTTCATGCCTGTTCACTTTTGATGATGGCTGTGCCGGTTTTTCCCTGCACGAGCGACGAAATATTTTCAGCTTTGCCGATAATGACTTTCTTAACCCCTTTTTCTACTGCTGAAAATGCATTGTCGAGCTTTGGCAGCATACCTGCAAAGATCACTTTTGCATTTTTTAATTCCAGATAATATCCGGGATCTATTTTGGGGATCAGTGTTTCGTCGTCTTCGGCATCCATCAGTACCCCTGCTTTTTCGAACCCGTAAATCAATATTACTTCGAATTTTGCACTGAGAGCAGTGGCCAGCTCCTGTGCAATCGTATCGGCGTTGGTATTTAACAGCTGGCCGTGGCCATCGTGCGTAATAGGGGCAAACACGATATCGGATTTTTCTAAAAGCGATGAAATAAAACCGGTATTTACTTCGTCGATATCTCCTGCGAAACCGTAATTGACCTCTCCTCCGGATCTTTTATGTGCGAGGATCGCGTTGCCGTCCGCACCCGTAATGCCTGTACTGTTGCAATGATACCCCTGTAACTGTGCAACGATATTTTTATTGATATATCCCGCATATACCATCGTCACGATCTTCAGCGTTTCCGCATCTGTAATCCTGCGGCCGTCGATCATTTGTTGTTCGATGCCGAGTTGACCTGCCAGCCGCGTAGCCAGCTTTCCGCCGCCATGCACAAGGATCTTCTTTCCTTCAATGGAAGCAAAATCCTTCAGGAATGCTGCAAGCTTTTGTTCGTCGTCAATAATATTCCCACCGATCTTTATGATGTATAATTTATCCATTGCTGAGTATTTCTGCAAGCACGGCCTGGGCCGCCCATACACGGTTCGAAGCCTGTTGTGTTACCAGGCTGTTGGGGCCGTCGAGTATTTCATCGCTCAATTCCACGTTTCTCCTTACCGGCAGGCAGTGCATTACTTTCGCATTGTTGGTAATGGCCAGTTTTTTATTCGTGAGCATCCATTCGGGATCGTTGGTATATATTTTACCATAATCCCCGTAGGTGCTCCAGTTTTTTACATACACAAAGTCTGCTTCCTTCAACGCTTCTTCCTGGTTATGGGTGATTCTGGCGCCATTAGTAAATTGCGTGTCGAGCTCATAGTCTTCCGGGTGCGTGATCACGAAATCGGCATTCCCCCAGGCATTTACCCATTGGGAAAAGCTATTGGCCACACACTGGGGCAGTGGCTTTACATGAGGCGCCCAGGTGAGAACGATCTTCGGCTTTTTAATGGCTCCGAGGTTTTCATTTATCGTGATGATATCGGTAAGGCTTTGCAGGGGATGCAGTGTTGCGCTTTCTAAACTTACCACCGGCACGCCGGTGTATTTAATAAATTGACGTATGAATAATTCGCTGTAGTCGTCCTGTTTGTTTTTCAGCGAGGGAAACGTACGCACACAGAGGATATCGAAATATTTTCCCATGATAGGAGCGGCGTCTTTCACATGCTCCACCGTGGTTCCGCTCATAATAGCTTCTTCTTCAAATTCAAGCGCCCATCCGTCTTGCGACACATTGAACACAATAGCTTCCATACCCAGGTTCTGTGCGGCGATCTGTGTGCTGAGACGCGTGCGCATACTGGGGTTCAAAAATAACAGCCCGATTCTTTTATTCTTGCCGAGATGCTGATGTTGCAATGGGTTGGACTTATATCCAAGCGCTTTTTTTACCAGCGCATCGATATTGTCTGTATCATGAACGGAAATAAATTTTTTCATTTCAGCTAATTAATTATATAAATAGTGCATTTGCCTGCACCTTTGCTTTTCTTTGCAAACCTTTATATCGACATGGGCCGGTCTTCCTACGCCCGGCAATACCCGGTGGAATTATGAACGCCTTTTACATCGCATGCAGATGTCCGATCTCTTCTTTCACTGCATCCAAAAATTGTACTGCATCCTTTTTCCTCAATGCCAGCGAGGGCAGCAGCCTGATCACGTTAGGCTTGGCTTCACCGGTGAATATTTTATGATTCCACAGCAGGTTTTTCCTGAGATCTTTTAATTCTGCCGGCACGTCAAAGCCTATCATCAGTCCTTTTCCGCGAACATTCTGCAGAATATCTATTTTCTTTAATTCGGTCGTCAGGTATTCGCCGATGAGCGCCGCATTGGCAATTAGTTTTTCTTCCTCAATAACTTCCAGCACGGCAAGTGCGGCAGCGCAGGCCAGGTGATTACCGCCGAAAGTGGTGCCCAGCATTCCATGCTTTGCATGAATTTTCGGTGCGATAATAATGCCGGCCACCGGAAATCCATTGCCCATGCCTTTGGCCATTGTATAAATATCTGCGCTTACCCCGGAATGATCCTGTGAGAAGAATCTGCCCGACCTGCCATAACCGCATTGCACGCTGTCGGCAATGAATACAGCGTTGTATTCGTTGCAAAGGTCTCTTATGGCCTGTAGAAATTCGTCGGAGGCGACATTGATTCCGCCTACGCCCTGGATACCTTCTACTATTACAGAGGAGATCTCCGGGCCATGGTCGCGGAAAACAGCGCGCAGGGATTCAATATCATTAAATGGGGAGAAGATAATATTTCCCGTCTGGTTAACCGGTGCAACGATCGCAGGGTTATCGGTGGCCGCTACGGCCAATGATGTTCTTCCATGAAAAGATTTTGAGAACGCGACGATCTTTTTGCGGCCATTGTAGAAGGAAGCCAGCTTCAGGGCATTTTCATTAGCTTCCGCACCGGAATTGCAAAGGAACAGCTCATAATCGGCTCTTCCGCTCACTTTTCCCAGTTTTTCCGCCAGCTCCTGCTGCAAAGGAATTTTTATGGAATTGGAATAAAATCCCACTTCTTTCAACTGTTCGGTAATCCGTTGCACATAATGCGGATGAGTATGGCCAATGGAGATCACGGCATGGCCGCCGTACATGTCCAGGTATTGCTCGCCCTTATTGTCCCACACATACGAGCCCCGGGCCTTTACGATGGTAATATCGTTGATTGGGTATACGTTGAACATTTTCATCTTGACACGATTTTAGAATGCGTTGGCTTTTAATTTAAGACCTTCTGTTTCTTCCAGTCCGAACATCAGATTCATGTTCTGCACGGCCTGTCCCGAAGCGCCTTTTACAAGATTGTCGGTGATGGAATGCACCACCAGTTTGCTGCCTACTTTTTCCAGTTGGATCAGGCATTTATTTGTGTTC
Organism: Flavitalea sp.; assembly: GCA_044224935.1. GTDB lineage: Bacteria > Bacteroidota > Bacteroidia > Chitinophagales > Chitinophagaceae > Flavitalea. The sequence continues at coordinate 7,799 of JBGAJL010000018.1, read as the reverse complement.
ACCACCTGCTTCAGGTAAATAGGGTCACTGCTGATATGCACGAAAGGATGTTCGCGGTAGTATTCGCGGTAAAGCTGTAATAATTGTGGCAGTTCTTCTTCATTATCGATCTGGGAGCTCACAAATATGCCTCTCGTAAAGTCACCGCGCCAGGGAACAAAATTCAGTCTTCCTCCGCTCGTCGAAAACCCCTTCTGCAACTGGTCGAGTGTCTGTGTTATCTCGTTCACGTGCTGATGCGTAAGTGTTTTATACGCCTGGATATTATTAGCTCTCCACGAGAAATGAGAGGATGCCGATAAGCTTTGTCCTGCGCCTGAAGAGCCTGTAATGCCGGTGGTATATATCTCTTTTAACAGCCCCTCTTTTGCCAGCGGTAATAATCCAAGTTGTATGCAGGTGGCAAAACAACCGGGATTAGCTACATTTTTTGCGGACCGGATTTTTTCCCTGTTTAATTCCGGCAGTCCATATACGAACTCACGGTCACCATCAACCGAATTTTTATTTAAGCGGAAATCCTGCGAGAGATCGATGATCCGCACATGACCGGCAATCTTGTGTTCCTCCAGGAATTTCTTTGCCGCTCCGTGGCCAAAGCACAGGAACAGCACATCGATATCGTTATGCAGTTCTTCTGTGAAAACAATATCCGTTTCTCCTTCGAGGTCGGCGTGCACTTTGCTCACGGGGTTTCCGGCGTTACTCTTACTGTTTACGAAGCTGATAGAGGCATGGGGATGATTAATTAATATTCTTGTCAGTTCGCCTCCTGTATATCCTGCTCCTCCTGCTATCCCGATTTTAAGCTTTTTCATTTGCCTCTTCTTTTACCTGGTGATAGATCATCGTTTGATTGCCAAATATCTTGCTGAAGCCGCGCACGTCTTCTCCGCTCCAGCCGTTATTCATTTCTCCGTATTTTCCAAATCTGCTGCTCATCAGGTCGTATGGCGATTCGATGCCGGTGATAGTGAACCGGTAAGGCATTAATTGCACGTACACGTCGCCGGTAACATTTCGCTGCGAGCTTTCCAGGTAATTTTCAATATCACGCATTACCGGGTCGAGGATCTGGCCTTCGTGCAGCCAGTTGCCGTAGAATTGCGCCAGCTGATCCTTCCAGCTCAGCTGCCATTTGGTGAGTACATGCTTCTCCAATGCATGATGCGCCTTGAGAATAACCATTGGCGCTGCTGCTTCAAAGCCCACGCGGCCCTTAATGCCGATGATGGTATCGCCTACATGAATATCCCTTCCGATCGCATAAGCTCCTGCGATCGATTGCAGGTGCTGGATGGCTTCGCTGGGGTGATGAAATTCTTTTCCGTTCACTTTTTTCAATTCTCCTTTTACAAAGCCCAGCTTCACTTCCTCTGTACCGGTATTAGTGAGTTGCGTCGGCCACGCTTCTTCGGGCAGCATGCCTTTGGATGAAAGGGTCTCTTTTCCGCCCACGCTGGTTCCCCACAGGCCTTTATTGATCGAATACATGGCTTTATTAAAGTTCATATCCACGCCTTTCGACCGGAGATATTCGATTTCCGCTTCACGGCTCAGCCTGAGGTCGCGGATGGGAGTGATAATGTCGATTCCCGGGATCATGATATTAAAGATCATATCAAAGCGCACCTGGTCGTTTCCGGCCCCTGTACTGCCGTGTGCAACCGCTGTGGCGTTGAGCGCTTTCACGTGGTCGGCAATATGCAAGGCCTGGCTGAGCCTTTCCGCGCTTACGCTTAAAGGGTAGGTATTATTCTTCAGCACGTTGCCGAATATGAGATATTTGATGATGGAATCGTAATAGGTTTTAACGGCGTTGACGGTTACGTGTGATTTTACGCCGAGCTTATGCGCATGTTCTTCGATCTGCTTCACTTCGGCGGCACTGAAGCCACCTGTGTTCACTGTTATGCTATGCACATCGTAACCCAGGTCCTCATGGAGATATTTTACGCAATAGGAAGTATCAAGTCCACCGCTGAAACCTAAAACAACTTTTCTTGAAGACATATGTTTGTATATTAATAAGAGAAGAAATGTAGTACCCTGAATAATTTTAAAAGCCTGCTGTTCTTTATACGCATAAAGCGCTCATACAGCTTCGAATGTTTTTTAAAATCTTCAGATGTTTCCGAGGGTTCGTAATGATCCTTCGGATCATACAGCATTGCCGTGCAAAGGCAGTTCTTTCTTTCTTTGCTCATCAGGATGTCGTAGTTGACGCAGCTTTTGCAACCGCTCCAGAAAGCTTCGTCCTGCGTGAGCTCGGAATAGGTTACGGGCTCGTACCCCAATTCCGAATTAATTTTCATTACGGCAAGTCCCGTGGTAAGACCGAATATTTTGGATTCGGGGTATTTTGACCGGCTGAGGGCAAATATTTTTTTCTTGATTTTCTTGGCCAGGCCGCTTTTTCTGAATTGGGGAGAAACGATGAGGCCCGAATTCGCCACATAATCGCCATGGCTCCAGGTTTCTATATAGCAGAAGCCGACCCATACGCCGTCTTTGGTGAAGGCGATAACGGCTTTGCCCTCCTGCATTTTCTGTTTAATGTATTCAGGGCTGCGTTTGGCGATACCCGTTCCCCTCGCTGCGGCAGAAGAGGCCATTTCGTCGCAGATGATCTGCGCAAAGCCTTCGTGGGATTGATTCGCTATTAATATCTGAAAGTCCTGGTCCTGATTCATTGATGTAGTTGTGAAATAATGAAGAGAGCGTCTGCAGCATGTATTGTGCAGACATGGAAAACCTCTATGGTGTTACTGGTATCAACGTCGTACCCTGACGGGAACCGGGCTTACGAAAAAAACTGCACAAGGCTGCACAGCGAAAAACCTACGCGTAGAAGCTGCTTTCGGGGCCGCTCCAGCGATTATATTGGCAGGTTTTTTTTGCATTTCACAAATGAACTAAACTTGATTAAAAATTTTTAGCTCTGCAAAGTAAATACTTTTTTTCAAGTTAAAAGTAAAAAGTAGAAAAGTTAAAAGTGAATGCCTCCGGAGTTTTAACTTTTAAGTTCCTTCGCCGGCACCGTGTGTACGGCAGCGGCCATCTCTGCTATCAGCGCGGAGTCTTTTTCAATGGCGTTGCCGATTACGACCAGGTCGGCGCCTGCCCTGCAGTTGAGGTAGGCCTTCTCGGGGTCCTTTATACCACCGCCAACGATGAGGGGAACGGAGATATTTTCCGCCACGGCGCTGATCATTTCTTCCGGAACAGGTTTTTTTGCGCCGCTGCCTGCGTCGAGGTAAATCAGCTTCATGCCCAGCATCTCACCCGCCATGGCGGTGCAGATGGCAATCTCATTCTTGTCTGCCGGTAATGGCAGCGCATTGCTGATATAAGAAGCGGTTGTAGGTGCGCCGCCATCAACGAGCATGTAGCCGGTGGAAATGATCTCCAGCCCGCTTTGCCGTACAAACGGGGCCGAAATAACATGCTGCCCGATAAGCAGTTCGGGGTTACGGCCGGAGATGAGAGAGAGGTATAATAACGCATCGGCATAGCGCGAGATCTGCGAAGGACTGCCGGGGAAAAGGACAACAGGGATGTTGGAATGCTGTTTGACCTGCTGTATAACCTTGTCGAGATGGTTCGAGATCACTAGGCTGCCGCCCACGAGCAGGTAATCCACTCGGGCATCGATTGCACGGCGGCAAACGTTTTCCAGAACGGTGGAGCCCGCTTTGTCGGGGTCAATGAGTATAGCGAATGACTTCTGCGCTTTTGATTTTTTTGATACCAGAGACTGGTAAACACTGTTCGTCATGCAATGACAGTTGGTATTTGCAAAAATGCAGAAAGTTTTTTGATTTCGCCAGTTCCGTTCTGCAGTTAGTATCTTGCAGGATGACGGTGAATTTCTCATACGATAAAAAGAAGGTCATCCAGGCGCTTCGTTATCATTTTCTCACCCGGCCCGAGATCCGGATTCTGCTGATATTGATCAATGTTTTTGCAATCGGCTCCGCTATTCTCCTTTATTTTAAAATCATCCAGCCTCTGTCTTTTCTTGTTTTTTCATTACTATGGTTTGGACTGATGCTGGTGGTCTGGCGAATTTTGCCGCTAAGTATTTATAAACGTTCGCGTACTTTCCTGGATAATTTCTCGATGGATTTTGAAGATGAATATGTGGCTTTGCGTACCGAGCGCGGCGAGAAGCGCTGGCCATGGGATGCTTTCTCGAAGTTTGTGGAGAGCCCTTATTTTTTTCACCTGTATTTCGACCCGAGATCATTTTTTCTTGTGCCTACGGAATCGTTTAAGGATCTGGAAGAGAGGCAGGCCGCAAGAGCGTTGCTGAAGCAGCGGATTAATAATAGATGATTGCTGGGGGCTGCTTAGGTTTTGGTGCCTGACCCACCCCGGCGCTTCCTGAGTTCGTTTATGTGCATGTCTCCACTGAGCGCCGCCCCTCCGGAGGAGGGGATGCCAGCGCTCCAACTGTTTTGAAGATGCAATTGATTTGGGAGCTCCTTTGGAGGGGTTAGGGGTGGGTTCAACGCTCGAATTATAGCTGCGCAAAGCGCCATCCTTAAGCCCTGCCACGGTCATTTCGGCCGGTAACCGCTTTCTTCAAATATTTTTTTCGGATCGTTGTTCATCATGTCGGTCAGTGAAGCCGCTTCGTGTTTATCCATGTATTTTTTCACGATCTGCCAGCCGATAAACAAACCGATATATCCCGGTGAATCTTCTCCGAATTCCTGTGTATTCGGTGAGTCGCCGATATAGTTCTTTATTACGGAAGGATCATTGTTATAAACGAGGCCGTTTCGCAGAAAATAGTTCCAGATCAGGCCCTCATTGTCATAGCAGCCTTTTAATTGTTTGGCCGTATAGCCGATCTTCAGCGTATCTGCAACATCGGGCATTAGTATATCGGTCAGGTATATGCGTTTTCCTTTTTCGACCATTTGCTCGATAAGTGTTTTATCTCCGCTGTTATCGGGGAAAAGGTCATCGACTATATTTTTTATCGCATTGACGGGAATCGTCTCCGGCGTGAATTTTCTCGAAATATATCCGGGATATAATTCGGAGCCCATATCACTGTGATACATCGAAAAATCACTGCCGAGATGCAGTTGTAAGCCTGTTGCCAGCCCCTCGCTCATGATCGCATCGCCATAGGAAGCCGTGGATGCCTGGAAAAACGCATCCATGGGCCCGATAAAGCTGATCAGTTTAGCCGGCAGCTTATAATTGGGGAAATAATATTTCACATGTTTTAACCCGTCTATAATTTGTTTTTCCTGCTTTTTAAGGTCGGGGAATTTCTTTTCAACCGAATCATACACCGGGCGGTAATCATGCAAGAACTGCTTTAACAGTTTTATTCCCTCCGGCGTTAAATCTTTTTGCGGCTGCATGCCGAGGATATGCGAAAAATCACCAAAAAAACCGCGGTATTTGCGGGTCACTTTCTCAAGTGAATGCGGCAGGTCGTTGGTGTCCACGGCAAAAAGATCTCTTTCAAAACGCTCCGTTTCAAAACTGATAGTTATTCCCGATACGTCAGGTCCCTTCGATGAATTACAGGAATATAACAATGGCAGGCAGGATACCAGAATAAAAAACGGTTGTTTCATTTTTTAAAAATACGAACTTTGAACAATGAAGATAGCACTGGCCCAGCAGAATTATCATATCGGCAATTTTGAATCGAATACTCAAAAAATTCTTAATGGGATAGAAGAGGCAGTGAAGCAGGGCGCCGATCTGGTGGTTTTTTCGGAATTGTGTGTATGCGGTTACCCGCCACGGGATTTTTTGGAGTTCAGTGATTTTATCAACAAATGTTACCAGGCTATCGATATTATCAAAGAGAAAACGGAAAATATCGGAGTGATTGTCGGGTGCCCGGTACGTAATCCGCAAACAGCCGGGAAGGATTTATTTAATGCCGCCTGGGTAATATTCCAAAAAGAAGTAAAAGCTATTGTACATAAGACCTTATTGCCGACTTACGATGTATTTGACGAATATCGTTATTTCGAGCCCGCATTTGAATGGAATATTGTTGAATTCAAGGGCAAAAGAATAGCGCTCACGATCTGCGAAGACCTATGGAATCTTGGCGATAACCCCCTTTACCGGAGCACGCCGATGGACGAACTGATCAAACAGCGCCCCGACCTCATGATCAATATTTCTGCTTCTCCGTTCGATTATGATCACGATGATAACCGTAAGGAAATTGTCCGGGCCAATGTGCTGAAATATAATATCCCGATGGTCTATTGCAATACGGTGGGGTCGCAAACGGAAATTGTTTTTGACGGCGGCAGCATTGTGTTTGACGGGCACGGGAATATCGTAAAAGAGATGAAATATTTTGAAGAAGACTTTGCGGTAGTGGATACAGATCATTTAAATCCGGTTGAAAAATTACCCGGGGGCAGCAGCGACCTGGAACAGATTTATTCGGCCCTGAGGCTGGGGATAAAAGACTATTTCGCGAAGATGGGTTTTACAAAAGCCATACTCGGATCGTCGGGAGGAATCGATAGCGCTGTTACCCTCGCCATAGCCTGTGATGCATTGGGCCCTTCAAATGTTCGCGCAATACTCATGCCTTCGCAGTATTCTACGGGGCATTCTGTTTCGGATGCCGAACAGCTCAGCAGGAACCTCGGAAATCCTTATGATATCGTTCCGATAAAAAACATTTACGAGGCATTTTTAAACGAACTGGAGCCCCTCTTTAAAGATCTTCCTTTTAGCCTGGCGGAAGAAAATATTCAGAGCCGCACACGCGGGAACCTGCTGATGGCCATCGCCAATAAATTCGGCTATATATTATTGAATACCTCCAATAAAAGCGAACTGGCAACGGGATATGGAACCCTGTATGGAGATATGGCGGGCGGTCTCAGTGTGCTGGGGGATGTTTATAAAACCCAGGTATATGCATTGGCAAAATATATTAACCGCGAAAAAGAAATTATCCCGGAAAATATAATTATAAAACCGCCTTCTGCAGAATTAAGGCCGGGTCAGAAAGACAGCGACAGCCTCCCCGAATATGATATACTCGATAAGGTTTTATATCAATACATTGAAAACAGGAGGGGCCCCGCTGAAATTATCGAAATGGGTGTGGAGCCCGGGCTGGTGGCGCGTATACTGAAACTGGTAAATACCAATGAGTATAAGCGCAATCAATTCTGCCCCATCATCCGCGTGAGCCGTAAAGCTTTTGGCGTAGGAAGAAGACTGCCTATTGTTGCAAAGTATCTTTCGTAACCGGGTTGAAGCGGATGATCGGATAATTCGATGCGCGCGATATAATAGTAGCGCCCGGCGCTTTATTTCTTAAGCGTTACGATAATCGTTGCATTCATTTCCAGGCCGATATTCACGGTAGTGTCTTTTGTAATGACAAGATTGGAACTGGTGAGTTGCTTGATCTTGACAGCTCCCGCAATAAATGCATCTGAACCGGAAATGGTAAGAATGGTATTATCGCTGTTTAATGACCAGTTAAAGGGAGAGGTTTGGGGGTCACTGGGGTCGCATTTGGTGGCGCCTTCGTCTACGACTCCTGTTTTATCCGACTTAAAGGTAATGGTGTTGTCTCTTTCGCAGTTTTCCAGGAACCCGTCCGGCAAACCCGAATCCGGCACTCCGTCGCCGGTGACATCGATCGTGGCCGTATCAAATTTCCAGGTTGCAGAAGTGAGCAGTTCAACGGCCGTAGTCTTTTTGCCATCATCATTTTTATCTTTCTTACATGCTGCCATTGCCAGCCCTGCCGCGCCAAGAGCGATAAGAATACCCTTTTT
>JBGAJL010000017.1:0-52544 GCA_044224935.1 Flavitalea sp. | reverse complement strand
ATTCAGCTAACAGAGTATGCAACTGGATTAAATGCGCGCATTGGTTATCCCAACGAGCACCTTGCTCCAGGCCATATCGAAGAGCTTGCCCGTCCGACCTACTCTACCTGTATCGGATTAATATTAAAGGGATATAGCGATTACGAACACAATCGCAAACAATTTGAAACAAATTATCCAAAACTTGAAGTGCCCGATGCTTTAAGGAAACAGGAGCCTTATCCGCAATCTGGCGTGGAAGATGCTGTTAAGGAAGAAAAAGCGCCGAGAGACCGGAAGGGGATAAAGGATTTCTGGGGCAAATTCAAAGTCACATTAATTGATTTGTTCAAAGAAGAAGAGGACAAAGCATTATAAACTTTTCACTTACTAACCATTAAGAATATTACGTATGATCCATTTTGATTTACCCAAGGAGAAATCATCTATCATTAAAGTGATAGGTGTGGGCGGAGGCGGCAGCAATGCGGTCAACCATATGTTCGGCCAGAACATCGAAGGCGTTAATTTTATTATATGCAATACAGATGCGCAGGCCATTGCGCAGAGTAAAGTTCCCAACAGGGTGCAGCTCGGTCCGCACCTCACTCAGGGGTTGGGTGCCGGTGCAAATCCCGATATCGGCCGGCAGGCAACAGAAGAATCGCTCGAAGAAATCAAGCGTATCCTCGAAGTAAATACCAAAATGGCATTTATCACCGCAGGTATGGGTGGTGGTACAGGAACGGGTGGCGCACCGATTATTTCGAGAATATGCCGCGACCTCGGGATATTAACCGTTGGTATTGTTACCACTCCTTTTTCCTACGAAGGAAAGAAAAGACAGTTGCAGGCGGAAGAAGGCATTAAGGTGATGAAGCAATATGTGGATACCCTGCTGGTAATCAGCAATGACAAGCTGCGTCACCAGTTTGGTAATTTGAAAATGAAGGAAGCCTTTAATAAAGCCGATAATGTGCTGGCTACCGCTGCAAAATGTATAACCGACGTGATCAACAGCACGGGCCAGATCAATGTTGACTTTGCCGATGTATGCACAGTGATGCGCAATGGCGGGGTTGCCATTTTAGGCAGTGGCGCCTGTGGTGGCGAAAATCGTGCGCAGCGCACCATTGAAGAAGCGCTTACTTCGCCATTGTTGAACGACAATGATATCCGCGGGGCAAAATGGATATTAATCAATATTAATTCGGCCGAAGGCGAGCACGAGTTTACAATGGACGAAGTGGAGGTTATCCAGAGCCATCTGCTTGAACAGGCAGGTGAAGGAACGGATGTGATACTGGGTATGGGATATGATAATTCTCTGGGTGATAAGATCGGCATTACGCTGATCGCTACCGGCTTCGAGCATAAAGACCCGTTCGATAAAGCAGAGGCGAAGAAAATTGAAGTGGTGAAGGAAGAAAAGATTGTGCTTACGCTGAACACTACAGGAGAAAAGGCGCCTGTAAAAGGAATTGCAGAGTCAAAGCCCGTTGAGGAGAAAAAGCCGGAAGAGAAAAAGATCCACGTACAACAGCCTGTTATCAGGGAAGAGCTTACACCTACTATCCGCCAGGAGGGAGAAGTGAGTGTTAGTAAAATTACGAATGAGGATAGAGAAAATACTGTGGATAAGAATTTCGAAAGTGTACGTGAAGAAAAACCGGCGGAATGGGTATTTTCGGTAAATCCTCCGGCATCTGCAGTATCCGGGGGATACCTTGCAAGGCCGTCCAATATTTATGCAGAACCGGAACAGGGGTCGACCGGCCCTTTGGCTGCTCAGGATACATCCCGGGCTGAGCGCGAACCGGTTGTGGTCGCGAAAGCAGAGCCACAGATAGAAGAAGAACCTTCTACTGCTATGCAATTAGTGATCAGGGATGAAAATCCATCTGCGGCGGACGAGTTGCAGGCCCAAACTAAAGACTTTGTTACGGCGCCGCATTCTTCTATTGAGGAACCTGCAATGCAGGACGAAGTAGAGCAACAGAAGCGGCGAGCGGCAGAACGTATACAGAAATTGCGCAATCTATCGTTCAATATCAATGCTGCGGATCCGAACAATGAGTTTGAGACTGTTCCGGCTTATATCCGCCGCAATTTGGATCTCTACAACAGTATCTCGCACGTTGAAAATTTTTACAGCAATTATGAAGTAAAAGGAGATGACCGCAACAGCGGTTCGATCTCTACTATTAATACGTTCCTGGAAGGAAAAAAACCCGACTAGGATTTAACGCCGGTTATTAATTAAACCCGACTTAATAACCGGATAATCATAAAATAATTGGTACAGGTAGGAAATACCTGCACCAGTAATCGGGTTCCGTATTATTCTGTTTTTAGTTGTTGTGCCCCCTGAATTATTTCGGGGGGATTTTTTATGTGCAGCGGTTAAAAAGAATATGTGCAGCGATTAAAAAGAAACCGCGGGGCAATTGGAAACCGAATAGCAATGATTGTGTGCTATTGTCGCGGTCTGCTCAACCTCGGTAAATCAGGAGCAGCGCTGCTTCGGGCAGAAGACAGGAAAATTTTTTGACAGCCAGCTGTTATTATATGATATTAACCGCAATATAATTGGGTGACTATTGCTTCGTAAGGTCGGCTTTGCTTAGCCAGCCCTTCGTCGTATAACCCACATCGTTTTTGAATTCGACATAGATAAACCCGTTCTTATCTTCCAATGCATTCACCACCTTATCACTTCCCGGGGAAATGAAATAGCTGCGAAGCGTATTTTCGTCGGGAGCACTGTAGAAATTTGCTTTGGAGCTGACTAAATATTTTCCAATTACCGGCTTTTCTGCGGTAGCCGCAGGCTGTTGCTGGGCCTGTTGATTTTGCGTTGTGGAAGGAGCCACATTTTGTTGAATGGGGTTGTTTTTCGCATTATTTGCTGTAGTACTATTCGCAGCGGTATTGTTTGGAGCGGGAGCGTTCAATAAAGGATTGCGTGATGCAGTAACCGGAGGTGTGGGTGAGCCATCAGCCGGAGGGTTATGATCTATTCTGTCCTCGGGTTGCTCGATATGCCGGCCTGTCCGCTTATTCGCTGTATTATTTGCGGCAGTATTATCTGCGGTGGTTGCAGCAGTATTATTTATAGCTGAATTATTGGCGGCGGGTTTTTCAGCGACTGGATTTTTTTCAGTCACCTGTTTTTTTTCAACTGGTAAATTGTTCACCTGAGTAACAGGCTTTTCCTCAGCCACAGGCTTTTCCTGTGGCAATGGTTTAGTTTCCTGGACGGCAGGCTTAATTTCACGGGTCGATTGCTGGATGGCTTTTTTATCATCAGCTTTATTGTCAGCAATAATTTCCGGGACGCTGTCGGCCGCAACTGAAGCAGCGGCAGGGTTAAACTTTGATTCCAGGTTTGCATTATTGTCGCCGGGAGAGAATAAATTATATTGTTTATTGTATAAAAGAGTGTACGCTACGAATGCCACCAGGGCTAGGCAAACGACAAGAACGGTATTAAAGGCTCCTCTCGAAACCACCTGCCGCCGGTTATTTTGTTGCGCGATCACTTCTTCGCTGCTTTTGCTGGCCTTCAGGTCCTTTAATTCCTGGTCGAGTAACCGGTTAAAGAATTGCTCCTTCTCCAGGCTTTTTTTGAGTCGCTCATTTTCCCGCTGTATTTTCAACAGATCCTGGCTGCCGGTGGACACGTAGGTCCTGGGCTTATTTTCGGCTGCCTCACTCAACTCGTCAAATTCTTCGGTATACATACGATAATGGTGTTAAACAGTGATAATAACCAGTAATAATAACAATAAATAGTCCAATTTAAGACTCTTGCCAGGAATTTTCACCCAACTTTAATTAACACAGGTGGATATCTGCCTGATTATAAAGCAGAAACGATGAATTTTGGTGGAAGAAAGCAGCAAACGGGTTATTCTGTTCCCTGCACGACTATTACGATCTCGCCTTTTACGGTCTTAGCTGCAAAATGATCGTGAGCCTGTTGTAAAGTGCCTCTATAGTTTTCCTCAAATAATTTGGTCAGTTCCCGGCTTACGCTGCAGGGTCTGTCGGCGCCACAATACCGGATCAGATCGTTCAGGGTTTTTACCAGCCGGAGAGGCGATTCATAGAGGATCACTGTCCGTTCTTCAGCCGCCAGCTTGCCCAGCGCCGTATGGCGTCCTTTTTTCAGGGGAAGAAATCCCTCAAAACAAAAGCGGTTAGCGGGCAAACCACTATTGACAAGCGCCGGCACAAATGCCGTTGCTCCGGGCAGGCATTCTACCCGCACGCCTTTCCGGACGCATTCCCGCACGAGCAGAAAACCAGGATCCGAAATGCCGGGTGTGCCGGCATCGGTTATCAGCGCCATCGTCTTTCCTGCCAGCATCTGGTCTACAAGATGCTGAAGCACCTGGTGTTCGTTGTGCTGGTGAAAGGCAGAGAGTGGTTTCCGGATCTGGTAATGGGTGAGGAGTTTTGAAGATGTGCGCGTGTCTTCCGCCAGGATCAGGTCTGCTTTTTTGAGTACTTCGATCGCCCGGAAAGTAATATCCTGCAGGTTGCCAATAGGAGTGGGAACCAGGTAAAGCATTAAATACTTACTTCAAAATATTCCATTACTTCATTTGCCAGCAATTTCCGGGAAGCTTCTTCCGCCACCTGTTTTGCGTTTTCTTCTGAATCGGCTTCTACCTGCAGTTGGATATTTTTTCCGATCCGCACATCGGTTACAGCAGGAATGCCCAGGCTCTGTAATCCGCCCATCACGGCTTTTCCCTGTGGGTCCAATAATTCTTTAAGGGGCATTACTTTTACTTGTACAGTATAATTCATTTGAGTTGTTTTTTTCTTGTCAGCGAAATAAAAATATAAATAATAAATACTACCGGCACCGCGAGCCATTGTAAAAATATACCGGCGATTACGGCAATAATTGCCAGGATTATTTTGGGTAGATTATTTTTAACGGAGGCATCGTTGAATTTCATAGCTAAAAAAGCAGTCCTGCTTACCATCAGCCAGCTCAGTAAAATAATAATTGCATATAACACCCATTTATTGACTACGTAATTGGCCGCATTGAAATTATTGTAAAACAATATTAATGGTAATGATGCCACTACCAATCCTGCGGCAGGTATGGGCACGCCCTTAAAATCCCCACTGCTGTTGTTTTCTACATTAAATCTTGCCAGCCGCCATGCACCGGCGCAGGGAAAGATAAATGCGGGGGCCAGCGACCACATCGTCACATCGATCCCATTCTCCTGCTGCATAAAACTAATGCGCAGAAGCTGGTACAGGATGAGGCCGGGCGCCACGCCAAAACTTACCACGTCGGCAAGAGAGTCGAGCTGCGCGCCCATAGGCGAAGTGGCCTTGAATAATCTCGCAACAAAACCATCCAGGAAATCAATAACGGCTGCAATGCCGATGCAGATCGATCCCCACCAGATCTTTTCGGGCAGTTGGGGAACCCATGTTCCTTCATCGGTTTGGGAAACGAGCGTTTCGCCGGTTTGCAGGATAAAAATAATGGCTATTGTGCCGGCAACGAGATTCAGTAAGGTGAACAGGTTAGGGATCTGCTTCATAATTTATTATTTCTTCATCAGCGCTTCAATCTCTTCCACTGTAATTGGAATTTTTTCCATGAGGTCCTTATTGCCATTTTCAGTGATCCAGACATTATTTTCTATTCGGACGCCTGTTTTTTCTTCTTCAATATAAATTCCGGGCTCCACAGTCAGCAGCATGCCGGCCTGCAACGGTTGTGTTTTTGTTCCCAGGTCATGCACGTCCACGCCGAGATGATGTGAAATGCCATGATACAGGTATTTGCGGTAAGCACGGTTCTCCTTATCCTCATTCTTCACATCGCTTTCTTTTAGTATACCCAGTTTGATAAATTGTTTTGTAGCTTCTTCACCTACTTTATTAGTATAATCGGTAAGGGTGATGCCGGGTTTTAATAAGCCCTTGGCATAATTATGCAGATGCAGGCAGGCGTTATATATTTCGGCCTGCCGTTTCGTGAATTTTCCATTTACCGGAACGGTGCGGGTGAGATCGGCATTATAGCCGCCATATCTCGCGCCGAAATCCATGAGGATCAGCTCGCCGTCTTTGCATTCGTTATCATTGGCGATATAATGCAACACGCGCGCGTTATCACCCGATGCGATTATGCTGTTGTATGCTTTGCCCGTTGCGCGATGCCAGAGAAAGGAGTGCATGATTTCCGCTTCTATTTCATATTCCATCACCCCGGGTTTAATAAACTTCAGCAGCCGCTCAAAGGTTGTATGCGTAATGTCTATCGCTTTTTGCACCACTTCTATTTCTTCCTTTGTCTTTATCGCTCTCAGCTCCCGCAGAATTTTTGCGCTGCGTTCATATTTATGCAAAGGGTACCGGCGCTTCATGTATTTGATGAACCGGTAATCTTTTACAGGCACATCAGAGGCTTTGCGGTCGTTTTCGTTGGTATTGAGATAGATCGTGTCGGCCGAATGGATCCAGGGTTGCAGCATGCCAAAGAATGCATCGAGCCAGACCACTGTGCCGATACCCGAAATCTTTTTGGCCTCTTCGGCGCGAAGCCTTTTGCCATCCCATTTCTCTTTCAGCTCGTTGGGCCGCACCAGCACCAATACTTCCCGGTATTTCTCATCGGGGTTGTCGGGATACAGGAACAGGATGGTATCTTCCTGGTCGATACCTGTAAGCCAGTACAGGTCGGAGTTTTGCTGGAACTCGTACAGGGCGTCGCCATTGGAGGGCATTTCATCGTTGCTGTTAAAAATCGCTACCGAATTTTTCTGCATCTTCTCGCTAAACCGCTGGCGGTTTTGTATGAAAATGGATGGATTGAGTGGGAGGTATTTCATATTAGGCTGTAAAAGTAACGAATGAAGAAATCTAAAATTTAGTTGACTTACAACCATCGCAATTTTCTATTGAAAAATTTTTGCGCACGAACATTTGTTAGTTAAATGAATTTTTGCTACTTTGCGGTCGGGTTGAAAATTATTCAATTCAGTCGCCCAAAGCGGCCTTGTTTTTGAAAATTTTGCATTATACCTTCGTTCTTTAACCACAAAAAGAGCAATCTATGCGGCCCTCTGCGATTGTTAGCCCAATTGAAAATCTGGCTGTTGCCGGCCTGTCCTTACCTAATAGATTGCATTATCAGGCGAGCCCGGAGGAACTTATCCGGGCTACGCTGCGATTAGGTGAAGGATCGTTGAACGACACCGGGGCGCTGGTAGTACATACCGGTGAATTCACCGGGCGCAGCCCGAAAGATAAATTTACCGTCAGGGATGAAATTACTGCCGGAACGGTGCACTGGAACGATTTCAACTTACCTCTGGAACCCCATTATTTCGAAATCATCCGGAAAAAGATCTCCGCTTACCTTGATGCGCAACCCGAATTATGGGTGCGCGATTGCTATGTCTGTGCCGATCCGCGGTTCAGGGTAAACATTCGTGTAGTAAATGAAAAGCCCTGGGCAAACCTCTTTGCCTATAATATGTTTCTCCGGCCCCATGACGAAGAACTGGATAATTTCGAAGCCGAATGGACAATTCTCAACGCACCCGGTTTACGGCTTGATCCCGCAGAATGCGGCATACGGCAGCACAACGCCTCGGTGATCAGCTTTAAGCATAAAATGGTACTGATTGCCGGTTCGGCCTATACGGGCGAAATCAAAAAAGGAATATTCTCCGTTCTTAATTATTTATTGCCGCAGCAACGCAGGGTACTGAGCATGCATTGTTCGGCCAACATAGGCGAAGCCGGCGATACGGCTTTATTCTTCGGATTGAGCGGCACGGGAAAAACTACCCTCAGCGCCGATCCTTCGCGCAACCTCATTGGCGACGATGAACATGGCTGGAGCAACGATACTATTTTTAATTTCGAAGGCGGATGCTACGCGAAAACGATCGACCTGAATGAAGAAAAGGAGCCGGAAATATTTCATGCGATCCGGACCGGCGCCCTCGTGGAAAATACCACCTTCATAAACGGCACCGATAAAATCGATTTTTCCTCCAGGCAGATTACTGAAAATACCCGCGTTTCTTATCCGCTCGATTTTATCAGCAATGCACAGGAGCCTTCCGTAGGTAATATTCCTTCCAATATATTTTTTCTTACCTGTGATGCGTATGGAATTTTACCTCCTGTCTCCCGTTTGACACCGGCGCAGGCGATGTACCAGTTTATTTCGGGCTATACGGCAAAAGTGGCCGGCACAGAAGCCGGGGTAACAGAGCCGCGTTCCACATTCAGCGCCTGCTTCGGCGCGCCCTTTATTCCGCTGCACCCCGGCAAATATGCGGCGATGCTGGGCGAAAAAATGAGAAAGCATAAGGTGAAAGTATGGCTTGTTAATACGGGCTGGTCGGGTGGTCCGTATGGCGTGGGTTCGCGAATAAAATTGTCCTATACCCGGGCGATGATCGCTGCTGCATTGCAGGGCAAGCTCGATAAAGTGGCGTATGATAAACACCCGGTGTTTAAAATGGAAATCCCTACGTCCTGCCCCGGCGTGCCTTCAACTATTTTATACCCGCGCGATACCTGGGAGGATAAAGATGCCTACGATCAGAAAGCCGCGGAACTTGCAAAAAAATTCATCAGTAATTTTCAGAAATACGCCGACGGCGTAGATGCGGAAATACTTGCAGCTGCACCCGTTGTATAAACGTGGAAGCAGGAATCGGTTTTCGCATGAATATTAACTTTCCGCGCTATGTGGTGCAGATTTAAAGTAATATTTTGCAGTGAATGATGCTGCATAAATTACTACTGGCCTTATTTGTCACAATGCTTTTGCCCGGAGATAATAATCTTATCGACTGGAGCGAATCGCGCCGGCTCACCTGGAACGATTTTACCGGGCGGCCGGATCCGCTTTCACCGGATGCTGCTTTAACGAGCAACTCTATTCACGCTGATTTCGGATATGATACCAGAGGGCTGAAACATTCAATCACCTGCCAATTCGATAAAACTAAATCCTGGGTGAAAATTAAGAATGCATATATTCTTAATCACGAACAGGGGCATTTCGATCTGGCAGAAAGTTATGCAAGGGAATTGCACAAAGAATTGCTGGATTATCAATTCGACAGCCGCACGGTAGATAAAGATCTGAACAGAATTTACAGTAAAGTTCTCGGGGAATTAGTGCGTGCGCAGCAGCAATACGATAGCGAGAGCAACCATTCGCTCGATACGGCAAAACAGCGTGAATGGGACGCGAAAATAAAAATGCGGCTAAAAGAATTTGAGCAATATAAAGATTACCGCCAGCGCTTAAAATAATCCGTATAGTGTTGAATCGACCCTCCTGATTACCTCACCCAGGTGTTCGTCGTTTTCCCCCGAATTTATTTTATCGATATCTACAACCAGCCAATGGACCTTCACGCCAGCTTTGTCTATCCATTTGTTGTAATAATCGTTGAGACGTTTGAGATAATCGAGGCGGATATTTTCTTCGTAATCGCGGCCGCGCTTCTGTATCTGCGCCACGAGGGTAGGCACCGATCCTTTTAGATAAAATCAGCAGGTCGGGAGGCTGCACCATCGATTTCAACGTTTCGAAAAAAGAAAAATAATTATCGAAATCGCGTCTTCCCATCAGTCCCATCTCGTGCAGGTTGGGAGCGAAGATATGTGCATCCTCATAGATCGTTCTATCCTGGATAACGGTTTCGGTGCCGCGCTGGATGTCGAGCAGTTGATTTAACCGTCCGTTCAAAAAATATATCTGAAGATTAAAGCTCCAGCGGGGCATGTCTTCATAAAAATCGAACAGGTAAGGATTGTGATCCACATCTTCAAATTGCGGGATCCACTTGTAATGTTTGCTAAGCAATTCGGTAAGCGTAGTTTTACCGGCGCCGATATTGCCGGCCACTGCTATGTGTTTGGGTTTTTTGCTTTTTGCCATCTGTAAACTTAAAAGTTAAAAACTTAAAAGTTAAAAGCAGCCCGTGCGGATCTCACTTTTAAGTTTTCACTTTTGACTTTTAACTTTATTAAAAATAATCCAATCCCATTGCTCTTTTTACTAATTCCATTGTTTGCTGGGCGCTTTCCCGTGCCTTGGCGGCGCCATTGGCCATTACCTGTTTAAGGTAATCTTTATCTTCAAATATCAGCTTTGCTTTTTCGCGTATGGGTGAAATTAATTGAATCATGTCCTCGGCGAGCTGTTTTTTGAGATCGCCATACCGGATGGTGCAGTTGTTGTACTCTTCTTCGAATTTTTTTATCACCCCGGGTGTGCTGACCAGTGAAAGCAACTGAAACAGGTTGGCGATCGCTGTTGTTTTTTCGGAATTGGGGAGGGTGGGGGCTGAATCCGTCTTGGCTTTCATGATCTTTTTGCGGATCAGGTCATCATCATCGGAAAGATAAATCGTGGCCATCTGGTTTTCGCTTTTGCTCATCTTTCCCGTTCCGTCGAGTGAGGGAACTTTAACGAGGTCGTCGCCGAAATTGAAAGCGTATGGTTCGGGGAACACTTCGCCGTACCTGTGATTGAAGCGGTTGGCAAAATTGCGGCTCATTTCCAGGTGTTGTTCCTGGTCTTTGCCGACCGGTACGTATTTAGCACGGTGCAATAAAATATCGGAGGCCATCAGCACGGGATAAGTAAGAAGGCCCGCGTTGATATTATCGGGATGCTGGCGCGCCTTATCCTTGAATGTTGTTGTTTTTTCGAGTTCTCCTTTGTAGGCGAGCATATTCAGAAACAGGTAGATTTCCGCGGTTTCGGGTATATGGCTCTGGCAATAGAGCGTTGCCTTTTCAGGATCGAGGCCGCAGGCGATATTTTCTGCCAGCACGCGCTGCACATTGTGCTTCAGCTCTTTTGTATCGGGATGCGTGGTAAGCGAATGTAAATCGGCTACCATAAAAAAACAGGTAAACTCATCCTGCATGCGTACGTAGTTCCGGATCGCCCCGAAATAATTACCCAGGTGCAGGAACCCGGTGCTGCGGATGCCACTCATCACTATGTCACTGGTATTTTGCATAAGACGGCGAAGATAAGGAGTTGGTGGTTTATCTTGCGCCAATGGCGGAGCTCCGATTCGAACTTCATGCTGCAGACGATCGTTCCAGTGCCCGGGCGGGAAAGATATTTACCGACCACGGCGAAATAGAAACGCCGATATTCATGCCGGTGGGCACTGCCGGTTCCGTTAAGGCGGTGAGCCAGCAGCAGCTAAAGACCGACGTGCAGGCGCAAATTATCCTGGGCAATACGTATCATCTCTATCTCAGGCCGTCGCTCGACATACTGGAGTCGGCAGGAGGGCTCCATCGCTTCAATGGCTGGGACCGCCCCATACTCACCGACAGTGGGGGTTACCAGGTTTTTTCGCTGGCCGGTTCGAGAAAAATATCGGAAGAAGGGGTGATCTTTCAATCGCATATCGATGGCTCGAGGCATTTATTTACCGCTGAAAATGTTATGGATATCCAGCGCACGATAGGCGGCGATATTATCATGGCTTTTGATGAATGCCCCCCTTATCCGAGTGAGTATAATTATGCCAGGCAATCCATGCATCTTACCCATCGCTGGCTCGACAGGTGTATTACGCGATTTAAGGACACGGAAGATAAATATGGCTATTCCCAGAATCTGTTTCCCATTGTGCAGGGTGGTTCCTATCCCGATTTACGGAAGGCATCCTGCGACTATATTTCTTCCCGGAATGCGGCAGGTAACGCAATAGGCGGCCTTAGTGTAGGCGAGCCCGAAGAGATGATGTATGAATTAACGGCATTGTGTTGTGAAAACCTGCCGTATGAAAAGCCCCGTTATTTAATGGGAGTAGGCACGCCGTGGAATATTCTTGAATGCATTTCACTTGGTGTGGATATGTTCGATTGCGTGATGCCTACGCGCAACGGGCGCAACGCGATGTTGTTTACCAGTCAGGGGATCATCAACATAGATAATAAAAAATGGGAGAAAGATTTCAGCGTGATCGATGATGGTTTTGAAAGCCCGGTGAGCAACTATTACAGCAAAGCCTATTTAAGGCATTTGATCAAATCGAAGGAAATACTGGGGCTCACCATTGCGAGCGTGCACAACCTGGCTTTCTATTTATACCTCGTAAAAGAGTCGCGGAGGCGCATCCTCGATGGCACATTTACAACGTGGAAAAGGGAACAGGTAGAAATACTAAAGACGAGATTATAAAGAGAATATCATTCAGCAAAATCCCTGTTCTGCCGTTTATCTTTTTTGTGCAAACAACCAGCTGAGCAGGGTAGGTTCTGCAAAGGCATTGTCCCAACTGCCGTGGTTCACGCCGGGATATTCGGAATATTTCACTTTAGCTCCGGCCGCTTTCAGGGCGTTCACCATCCGTCTTGAATTGCCTACGGGCACAACGGGGTCGCTGTCGCCATGGAAAACCCAAATGGGAAAGTTTTTTGCATAAAGAGTCACTTTAGCGGGGTCGCCGCCACCACAGATGGGAAATGCAGCGGCAAAGAAGTGGGGCTTGCGCCATAATATTTCAAATGTGCCCATGCCGCCCATCGATAATCCGCCCACGTATATTTTTTTTCTGTTCACCTGTGGTGTCTTCGCAAATGAATCGATAAGGTTCTCCACCAGCCCTAAACTGACCGATGCCGGTCCTTCTGAAATATAATGGAGCCCGCCGAGAGAATCTTTCTTTGCGTCGTCTTCGGTGGGCTTCACCCAGGTGATCTTCGCCCAGAAATCATTTGCTGCGCATTGGGGGAAGATCACAAATGCAGGATATTTTGACCGGATGGCCGGGTCGGTAAACAGGCTGCCGCCGTGAATAAGCTGGCTATCATTATCGCTTCCCCGCTCTCCTGCGCCATGCAGCAGCAGGATGACGGGATATTTTTTATTAACGTCATACTTTATAGGATAGAGAATGCGATAGCCCAACGTGTCATTCCCTTTAATAAAAACTGCTTTTTTATAAAGCGTAGTGTCCTGGGCCGAAGCCGACATCACAATTAACAAGCTGATAATTGAATACAGTATTCGCATACAGGAAAGGTACAGATTTTTTAAATTACTTTTGGCAGCGCTACAGGTATGCTGAAAATTTTAGACCGGTACATAATAAAGAAAATGATCACCACTACCATCTTCATGGTGCTGATCTTTTCCGTGATCGCCAGTGTGGTCGATGCCAGTGAAAAAGCCGATGATTTTGTGCGGTCGGGCGTGGAGACCAGTTATATCATTACGCATTATTTTTCCGGGTTCGTTGCCTTTATTATTTCGATGATCTTTCCACTGATGGTATTCATCGCGGTGATCCTTTTCACCTCGCAGATGGCGGGCCGCTCGGAAATAGTGGCCATTCTTGCGGGAGGAGTAAAGTTTACCAGGTTTCTGCGGCCTTATATCATAGGTGCGGTGTTACTCGGCTCGGTATTCTGGTTCGCTACGCAGTTTCTTATTCCGAAAGCGCAGCTGCTGCGGGGAAATTTCCTGGCTACTTATGTAGACAGTAAAAGTTCGTACGAGATCGGGCAATACCTGGCAAAGGGAACCAGTTTCTATATTCGCGTCGATTCGAATACTTACGCGGGGTTGAGGAACTACGACACCACTTCCAAAACGGCTTATGGTGGATTCTTCATGGACCGGCTGAAGGGTAATGACGTAATCTATAGCCTTAGGGCACAGACGATGCGCTGGGACACGGCCAAAAAATCGTGGCGGCTGGAAAAAGTGACAGAGCGTACCATCAATGGTCTGCATGAAACGATGAAATCGAGCGATTCGCTGTACTCCAATCTGAAGATCAAGCCTTCGGAGATCCGGCCGGATAAATACCTCAAGGATAAGATGACCACGCCTGAATTGAGAAAATTTATCCGGCTCGAGGAGCAGCGTGGCACGGAAGGATTGAACGATTATAAAGTTGAATTGTATAAAAGGGATGCGACGCCCGTGTCGGTAATCCTGCTTACGGTGATGGCTGCCGTGATCGCGTCGCGCAAAACGCGTGGCGGAAGCGGATTGCACATGGCGGTGGGCATCGTGCTGGCGGCTTCTTATGTAATCATGGATAAATTTTCTGTTACCTTTTCAACGAAGGGAGATTTTTCTCCCTTGCTGGCGGCATGGATGCCTAATCTTATTTTTCTTTTGGTGACATTATACATTTATCGCATCGCACCAAAATGAGTACTTTTGCAACTCAAAACAGCACTTACTGATGGCAATCTTAAAAGACAGGTTCAAGGAGAAGTCAGAAGCGGCTTCAGCAGAAATAAAAGATATCCTTAAGGAACATGGTAACAAAAAGATAGGTGAAGTGCACCTCTCGCAGATCTACCAGGGAATGCGCGGCATCACCGGCCTGGTTACCGAAACTTCTTTACTCGATTCCCGGGAAGGTATCCGTTTTCGTGGCTATTCGATCCCTGAGCTGCAGGAGAAATTGCCTAAGGCCAAGGGAGGTAACGAGCCGCTGCCTGAGGGCCTGTTTTACCTGATGCTGATTGGTGAACTGCCGAGTGAAGATGATGTAGCGCATGTAACTTCCGTATGGCAGCGCCGCTCGCATGTGCCGAATCACGTATTTGATGTGATCGATGCCTTTCCTGTTACTTCCCACCCGATGACCATGTTTGTTGCGGGTATTATGGCCCTGCAGACCGAAAGCAATTTCGCGAAGCGTTATGCCGAAGGCATGAGTAAAAAAGATTACTGGGAGGCGGTGTTTGATGATTCGATGGACCTGATCGCGCGCCTTCCCCGGATAGCGGCGTATATCTACAGACGAAAATATAAAAATAACGAGCATATACAGCCCAACGGATTGTTGGACTGGGCCGGCAATTTTGCGCACATGCTGGGATATTCCAATAATAGTTTCCAGGAACTGATGCGTTTGTATATGACCATTCATGCCGACCATGAAGGGGGCAATGTAAGCGCTCATACCACACACCTCGTAGGATCTGCATTAAGTGATCCTTACCTGAGCCTGGCAGCGGGCATGAACGGGCTTGCCGGGCCATTGCACGGGTTGGCCAACCAGGAAGTGATCAAGTGGATATTTGAATTAAGAGATGAATTGAAAACAGAATCGCCTTCGAAGGAGCAGATCGCGGAGTATGTAGAGAGAACATTGAGCGAGGGCAAAGTGGTGCCGGGATACGGACATGCGGTGCTTCGCAAAACTGATCCGCGGTTTACCGCGCAGATGGAATTTGGCAAGAAACATATGCCGGATGATGCGCTGGTACAAACCGTGTGGACGGTTTATGAAACGGTTCCGCCGATATTACAGTCGCTGGGCAAGGTTAAGAACCCCTGGCCAAATGTGGATGCACACAGTGGTGCGTTGCTGGTGCATTTTGGATTAAAGGAATATGAGTTTTATACGGTGTTGTTTGGCGTGAGCCGTGCGCTGGGCGTACTGGCCAGCCTGATATGGAGCCGTGCGCTGGGCTTCCCACTCGAGCGGCCGAAATCGGTTACCACCGAACTGGTAAAGAGATGGCTGAAAGGAGAAGACGAAATCTGGGGTGAATAATATATATTTGCGACCCATTTGGGGGATTAGCTCAGTTGGCTAGAGCGCTAGCATGGCATGTTAGAGGTCATCGGTTCGACCCCGATATCCTCCACTTCAGACGGGACTTCGGTCCCGTTTTTTTTATTAATAAGGTGGTACTATTTTATATCGACACTCACTTCTTACCTGACTGAACCTGCTATATCTGTTTTACTGCGACAATTCAGGAGCCATTTATTGGTTTTAAGCAATTGGCGATAACTTTTTAGTAATTTGCTGCTCCTCAGATGCTAACAAAAGAAACAATACTTGAAACGATCCGCGGTAACCAATCAGGATTTGCTGATCTGGGTGTTATCCGTATCGGATTATTTGGCAGTTATGCCAAAGACAAGGCCACAGTAGGAAGTGATGTAGATATACTCGTTGAGCTTTCCCGGCCTGATTGGGATATCTTATGCATTGTTTGGGATACTCTCGAAGAGCAATTACATGCTAAAGTGGATCTTGTTCGTAGAGGCTCTCATCTTCGAGAAACTTTTCTGCGATCCGTTGAAAAAGAAATCATCTATGCCTGATTTTATTATAAAAGAGAGGCTGGAACTGATCAGAGAACACATAGATATTATCCTGGAGCGGATGAAGAAAATATCTATGGCGCAGGACTTTGTCGCAAGCGAAGAGGGGCGAATACTCTATGATTCTATCCTTGTGCGTCTTCAGTCAATTGGAGAAAACTTTAAAAAATCGAAAGTATAGAAGACGGATTTACAGAACAATATCTATATTTTGATCCCCGGCCCATTATTAGATTTCGCGACATTGCGTCGCATCACTATGAATTAATGGATTACCAGGTGATCTATAGTATTTGCACGAAAAATATTGTTGCACTGGATAAAGCGGTTAGGCAGTACAGGGAATGATTCGCAAACGATTTAAAGGTTGGACAGTAAATGCCCAACCTTTTGTTATTTAGGAGAAAAAATATCCTTCAACTGTTCGATCAGTTTGCCGTTTCCGCTGACACTGATGTTGCTGATTTTATCGGCGATCTTTTCTACATATTCCATTTCCTTCAATTTCCACAGCATGGTGTTGTCTTCCATCAGCTTCGCAGTATTCAGTAAACTCCGGGTGCTGGCGGTTTCTTCCCTCCTCATGATAGTATTGGCCTGTGCTTTTTTCTCAGCTACCAATACCTGGTTCATAATTTCCTTTACATCCCCAGGTAAGATGATATCCCTGATACCGAAGCCATTTACTTCAATGCCTAATCGTTCTGCTTTGGCTTTTACATTCTCCATTACGAAAGGAGCGATGCTTTCTTTTTTATCCAGCAATTCATCGAAGTTGAAACCTGCCACATATTCCCGCAAGGCCAACTGGAAAGTGACATATAACTGTTTGTCGTACTCTTTATTTTCCAGTAACGCCTTCTGAATATCTACTACCCTGTACTGTGCCCAGGCATTAATACGCAATGCCGCTTTATCCCTGGTCAGAATTTCCTGGCCGTTGATTTCCAGCTGCAACTGACGGGTATCGACTTTTCCTACATGAATAGCAATGCTGTTTTTCCACCAGTAATAAATACCGCTGTTCAGTTCGCCGGAATATTTTCCATCGATAAACAAAATTGCTTTTTCAAAGTTCTCCACGCTTATGCTACGGACATAAGGGGCAACCAGTTTATTCAGCAAAGTCATCCTGTCGATAGACCCGGTAATTTCGATCTTACCAATATCGGCACGAACGAATTCATAATTCACGGGTCCTTTCCAGTACGCATACCTTCCCGCGGTCAGTACCTGGTTCAATAAACCGTTTTCATACTGCAAAACGATTTCGTTGTCTTTTACTTCTACAACGATTAAAGATTCGGCAATAGCGCGGTCCTGCAATAAAATATTTAATTCGACAGGTGCGTTGAAAGACCGGGTCAAAGAATATATCATTACATTTTCTCCCTTCCAGAACCAATAGGTTCCTTCTTTGAGCATACCCTGGTATGCCCCATTTTTGAACACCAATCCAATTTCGTAGGCGTTCACTTTTACTTTTCTCATTTCATTTTCGTTTACAGGTTTTTAAATAAAGCCAATACTATCAGGCACCTGCATTCACGGAAATAATTTGTATTTCACTTTCTCATTTTTTAGTTCGATAGCCCCTGTTTATGCTGCACGACTGGATAAACTAAGGTTACAGAAGTAAAAAAGATCCGGCTAATGCCAAACTATTTTCAGGTGTTTACCCGGTTGTGATCATTATTTTCATAATTGTTCACCACCTGGCAGCACTGGCTTTGTGCCATCATTTTTAAAAGTGATGAGCTTTTTTGCATTACAACATCCTGAGTGTTGTGTTCTACCACTGAACTATCCCGCTGAGGCGAGAGCAGGATTCGAACCTGCGCGTTAACTATTGCTCTACCATTGAGCTACCTCGTTTGCACGAGGAGGAGGACTCGAACCTCCAACACATAGTTAATGGTGACAGTACTGCGTTGTAATAACAACATACAGGTAGTTACTACGCCTGCACTGTGGGGCCGCCTTTAGACCCTCACCTGGTTTATCATCAACCAGTGGCTGTCGCACAGGATGAAGGATTCGAACCTCCATGCACGGGTTTGGAATCCGTGTTGTTGCCATTACATTAATCCTGTGAATGCGGATGGGTGCGCGTTGTTGAGGCCGGACTCGAACCGGCATTTTTCCTTTCAGAGAGGAAAGTGATGAGCCGTTACACTACTCAACAATTATTTTGGGCATAAAAAACCCGGTTGATCACTACAACCGGGTTAATATCGATCAGGAATTAATTATTCCAATGATACTATTTCGGTTGAAAATTGATCACGTTATTATTACCGTATCTGAATATTTTTTCAGCACGATAAATACACGCTGGTAATTACCGTTTTTTTGTTGCAGTTGTATGCAATCAAATCGTTTATGTGAGGTTGTGCTATTCATATTGTTGCATTTATCAAAACAAAAAGCCCCGCGATTCAGGCGGGGCTTGTATTTCAGCGAATTATCTGTTTAATTCATTCTGCAATAATACATGCGCCCCTCCTGTATGCCTTTTGGACAGAACCAGGCTTGAGTGATCGTATTTGTTATTTGTTTACGCATGTATTTAATTTTTTGCGATGCAAAGATGATAATATTTTTTTCATAATGCCAAATAATTTTTAAAAATTATTTTATTGGATTAAATCATTTATGAAAACAATTCTCGCCGGGTCCTCATACGAAAGGTCTGTTCAACTTTGATTGTCGGTCACGAGGAGATATGTCAATTTTCCGGTCTTTTCTCCGCCTATACTATTTTTTAAAAAAAATTTTGGTTATATGCGGAATCTCTATAGATTCGTATGTACGAACATACAGACATAAAGGATGGAATTTATCATTGATCATAACAGCACTCAGCCACTGCATGTGCAGGTGGAGGATATGCTCAGGAAACTTATTAAGAAACCGGAATACCAGAACGGAAAGCTTCTTCCCAATGAAATCAATATTGCGAAAAAGCTGGGTATTTCAAGAAGTACGGTAAGACAGGCTGCCAATAAACTGGTCCATGAACAACTATTGATCCGGAAGAAAGGCGTTGGAACGAAGGTTGCGAAAAATAATATTACCACACGACTGAACAAGTGGTCAAGTTTTACGCACGAAATGGACGAAAAGGGTGTCACATTCCGGAATTACAGCATTAAAGTATCGATGGTGGTGCCGGATAAAGACATACAGCAGCTATTTAATATTGAAGAAGGGAAAAAGGTCCTGAAGATGGAGCGTGTAAAGGGCCCTGATACCGGCCCTGTCGTTCATTTCATTTCTTATTTTCACCCCCGTACCGGCCTGACAGTTGATGACGATTTTTCTAAACCATTGTATGAGACACTTGAGAGAGACCACCATATCGTCGCAGCTTTATCCAAAGAAGGTATCAACGCTATTCTTGCTGATCATAAAATCAGCAAAATGCTGAATGTAAAGGTGGGAGATCCCATTCTTTTCAGAAAACGCGTGGTATGTGACCCGGGAGAAAGACCAATTGAATATAATATCGGGTATTATCGGGCGGATCGTTTTACTTATACAATAGATATAGCACGGACTTAATTTTTTTAGAGCTCCAACCCTGTAGAAAACCGTCACCAAATATGTACGAACATTCGTACAATATGGCTGATCATTAATCATTTTTTAACTAACGAATGCGATGAAGCAACCTAACCTAACGCTTGCTGCTTTACTATCTGCCGTATGTTGTCTTTTATTTTCTTTATCTCTTACTGCGCAGACGAACCGGCTGATTTCCGGTACGGTAACCACACAGGATGGCCTGCCCCTGGCGGGAGCCAATGTTTTATTTAAAGGAGACACCAAGGGCGCCACAACGGACAATAACGGTAAATTTTCACTTGCGGTGCCGGCAGGAAAAAATATTCTTGTCGTTTCTTACATAGGATATATTTCAAGGGAAATACCTATCGACAACCAAACTGAAATTGCTGTCCGGCTTTCGGCCGATCAGAATGAACTGTCGAATGTAGTGGTAATCGGCTATGGCACAACAAAGAAAAGTGATCTCACGGGCTCCGTTGTCTCGGTAAAAGCCGAAGAATTAAAAGCAGTTCCTGCCACCACGCTCGATCAGGCATTGCAGGGCCGGGCTGCAGGTGTGCAGGTGACGCAAATCTCCGGAAAGCCCGGTGCGGAGACATCCATACGCATACGGGGCACCAGTTCAATCAACGCGGGCAATGAGCCATTGTATGTGATAGACGGGATGCTGGTTAGCAGCGATGGCGGTGACGTGAGCGCAGGCGGTACGAGAGGTCCGCGGGTGAGCCCGCTCTCATCTATTAATCCATCTGATATTGAATCCATAGAAATATTGAAAGATGCGTCCGCAACCTCCATATACGGATCGAGAGGCGCAAATGGTGTGGTATTAATTACAACAAAACGCGGCCGCTCAGGAAAGGGAACGCTGAGTTTTGAAACGTATTATGCCCAACAGGAAGTTGCCCATAAATTAAACCTGTTAAATGCCGCCCAATTCGCCGATTTTGTAAACGATGCAAAAATTGCTTCCAATCAGACACCGGTATATGTAAATCCGCCTAATCTTGGAAAAGGCACCGACTGGCAGGATGAATTATTCAGGACGGCTCCCATGTCCAATTACCAGTTATCCTTTTCAGGTGGTGATGATAAAACAAAATATTCCATTTCCGGCTCTTTTTTCGACCAGAGAGGAATTATCGAAAATTCGAATTTCAAGAGATATACTTTCAGGGCAAATCTCGACAGGAAAGTGACCGATAAATTAACGGTCGGAAACACCTTCACCTATTCACGCCTCAACAGCAGGGGAGTGCTTACCAATGCGGGACAGATCGTTCCGGGGGTGGTGACCTCTGCAATATTATTTAACCCTGTTTTGCCTGTATATGATTCAACTGTTAATGGCGGTTATACGTACGAGAACGAATCGCCGGGCTTTCTGGGCAAGACACTGGGAAACCCGATTGCCGAAGCAAAAGAATATTCGTCTACAACCATTCTCTCCCGTGTTCTTGGAAATGTGTATGCGCAATATAGTTTTTCCGATGACTTCTCATTCAGAACCACGTTTGGTATCGACGCTTTTACCAACGAGGAAAATAGTTTTGGGCCCAATTTCCTGAAACGTACGCAGGCAAGTAATGGTGAAGCGTCCCTGGGCAGGGCAACAGGTCTTACCTGGCTAAACGAAAACACGCTTAATTACAATAAAACAATTGGTTCACGCCATAAGATAAATGCCCTTGCCGGATACACATTGCAGCAATTTAATAACGACAAGGTATTTGTGTACGCGTTTGATTTCCCGGATAACCGCACCGGCTATTACAATATTTCTTCAGCCTTAAAACCGCAGAAACCGTCTAATAGCCAGTCTGCCTGGAGTATGGTTTCTTACCTGGCGCGTGCTAATTATACACTCGATAATAAATATCTGCTTACGCTTACCGGCCGCGTTGACGGGTCATCCAAATTCTCGAAAGGAAGGCAATATGGATTTTTCCCTTCAGCAGCATTCGCATGGAGAATTTCGGAAGAAAAGTTTATGCGCGATGTTAAAGCGATAAATGATATGAAATTCAGGGTGAGCTATGGTGTGATCGGTAACCAGGCTATCCCGCCTTATGGTTCCCTATCGCTGGTAGGCCCTTATGGAGAGGGCGTATTTAATACCGGTGCCGGAAGTGAGGTTTATACAGGACAGGAGCCCGTTTCGTATGCAAACAGCAAATTAAAATGGGAAACGACAAGGCAGTTCGATATCGGTGTTGACCTTTCCCTGTTTAACAGCAGGGTGAGCCTGACGGCAGACTATTACCGGAAAAAAACATTTGATCTGTTGCTGCCCACTCCAATACCCTTAACCACCGGATTTTCGACAACTCTCCTGAACATTGGTAACATTGAGAACCAGGGTGTCGATATAGACCTGCGAACAAAAAATTTAACCGGTCAGCTCGAATGGACAACCGGATTTAATTTCTCTCTTAACAGGAATAATGTATCGAATCTGAATTCCGAAACAGACATTCCGCTGGAAGTTGGAGGATTGATATTAAGACAGGGTGAGCCGGTGGGAACTTTCTTCGGTTACCATTTTGATGGCATTTATAAAACGGACGAGGAAGCGGCGGCCGGGCCCAGGTTATTTAATTCTTCCACGCCTTCGCACGCGGGCGACAGGAAATACCGGGACGTTAATAAGAATAATGTTATTGATGTGGACGATCGCGAAATTATTGGAAATGCAAATCCGAAATTTACTTTCGGCCTGAACAATTCCTTTGCCTACAGGAATATTGAATTATCCTTTTTCTTCCAGGGCTCCGTTGGAAACTATATGGCCAACCTGAACAACTTCGACCTGTTGAATTTTAACGGGCAGAATAATGTGCTGGCAAAAGCTGCTCTCGACCGGTGGTCTCCTGAGAATCCAAATGGCAAATATCCGAGGGCGCTTGCAGCGGGAAATAATGACCAGGGTGTATTATCGACAGCTATTGTTGAGGACGCATCCTACCTGCGACTGAAAAATATTTCCATTGGATACAATCTTCCATTACAGGTTATATCCAAAGCTAAAATCAGCAATCTCCGCATTTATGCCAGTGCAACAAATCTCTGGACGCTTACCAAATACTCCGGGTACGATCCTGAAGCAAATACTTATGGACAGAGTACAACACTGATTGGCATTGATCTTGGCGGTTACCCGCAGTCTAAAGTATTCCAGATTGGTTTAAGTGCATCATTCTAAATATTAATGCTTGTTATCATGAAAAATATAATTGTTTTTACCTTAATTTCCATCACCGCATTTTCTTCCTGCAGTAAATTTCTGGAAGAATCCCCCAAGGGGCAGGTGGATATCACTAACTATTACAAGACAGAGAGTGATGCGATATCTGCGGTAAATTCCATTTACGCTTATTTAAACTCTACAAGTACCGGCTCAACCGCCGGTGTTTATCACAGCACTTTTTGGGTAACGGCCGGGCTCGCGTCTGATGAGATGCTGAATAATCAATTGGGCACTCCCTATTATGATCAGCTTTCTAATTTTACCTATCATTCGGAAAACAGTGCTTTACAGGAAATATGGGCGATGCATTATAAAACCATCACCATTGCCAATATTGCCATTCAGCGGATTCCGCTGATTGAAATGAACCAGGCGTTGAAGGAAAGACTTGTTGGAGAAGCGAAGTTCCTGAGGGGACTGATGTATTTCAACCTGGTAAGGATGTTTGGAAAAATTCCGCTGCTGGTTACCGAGGCGGATAATGCCAATCTTGCGCCGGCAGCTGCTTCAACGGACGATATTTACCTGCAGATAACTAATGATCTTTCGGATGCGGCTAATATACTTCCCTCCAGTTATCCTGTAGGAAATGGCCGCGGAAGAGCCACGAAGGGCGCCGCGAATGCAATTCTTGCCAAAGTATATTTAACACTGGGTGACTGGCAAAATGCGGCTGACTTTGCAAAAAAAGTAATTGATTCCCATGAATACGCGCTATGGGATGATTTTGCGGATGTATTTAAATTGTCAAGCCGCGCAGGAAAAGAAGCAATTTTCTCCGTGGGTTTTGGAGATGCCGGTGGTGCAATTATCTTCTGGGAAGTAGGGCAGTTCAATGTACGCTTATTGCCTACGGCTTTGAGCGTGGAAGGGGTGCAGAATGCGCAGGGCTGGCAGATACCCACACAGTATTTGTATGATTCGTATGATGTCGATGATCGTCGCAGGGCAGTTACATTTGTTACAGAGGCAGGAGGAAATCCTATCAGGCCTTATATTCAAAAATATTGGGACAGGGTGGCGGAGCCCACGGCGAATGGAAGTGCAAATGATTTTCCTGTAATCCGGTATGCAGATGTTCTGCTGATATACGCAGAGGCCAGTAATGAGCTTGATAAGCCCGATGTTGCCCATGAGTACATCAATATGGTTCGCAAAAGAGCACGTTTTGATGGAACAAATTATTTAAATACAGTACCGGATTATGTCGGGCTGAATAAAGACGATTTCAGGAATGCAATCCTGGAAGAGAGAAAACTGGAATTTGTGGCTGAGGGCCAGCGATGGTTCGATCTCGTTCGAATGAACAAATTAACTACTGAAGTGCCAAAGGCAAAACCTGGGGTAAATCCTTCTGCGGATCAGAAGTTATTCCCCATTCCACAGCATGAGATCGATCTTAACCCCAATCTTTAACGAATGACAGAAGATATTGATTATTAATTTAAAAACTGAAGTATTGGATAATTCAAATTTTGACAAGTTCCCGGAAGTAATAGTACACGGCCATGAAGGATGTCTTGGATGGCCTGAAATTATTGAAGAGATAAAACTTAAATCCGGCCGTATTCAGGGCCCACGTAAAGTAATAGCCGTAGAGTGCTATCATGGTGTATTGATAGATCCGTTTATACAGCAAATAGAAAACGGGCTTTCTTCCGTTCATTTAATCAATGTTGAAACTGCCCTTCTTGATAAGAAGCAGATTGATGAAATGGTGTATGAGTTTGTAACCGATGACCCTGTATTTGGTTATATCACTCCCTTATCGATGCGTGATTTTTATGATCCGGAAAAGTTACATCAGCTTAAGCAGCAGATCGGGGAAATAAAAGAAGGGATTATTTGTATTTATGGAGCCGGAGCGACTCTTCTTGTACCTGACCCTGATATTCTTATTTATGCAGATATGCCTAGATGGGAAATTCAGCTTCGTTTCAGGGCTAATAAGGTGGGTAATTTCGGTGCCGATAATCCTGGTGCTGCCTTTTCCTATCAATATAAGCGTGCTTTTTTTGTTGACTGGCGCGTGTTTGACAGGCATAAAATCGAATTATTCAATAAATGGGATTATGTGCTCGATACGACCAAACCGGAAGAGCCAAAAATGGTTACCGGCGAGGCTTTGAGAGACGCGCTCGACAAATGTGTAACGCGCCCTTTCAGGGTAGTGCCCTTTTTCGATCCCGGGCCCTGGGGCGGACAGTGGTTAAAGGAAGTATGTGACCTGGAAAGAACGGCAAAGAACTTTGCCTGGGGGTTCGATTGTGTGCCTGAAGAAAACAGCCTGCTGATTCGATTCGATCATATTTTATTTGAGACCCCCGGTATAAATCTTGTTTTCTTTCGTCCCCGGCAACTCTTGGGGCAGAAGGTCTATGATGCATTCGGCGCCGAATTTCCAATACGATTCGATTTCCTGGATACGATGGAAGGGGGAAACCTGAGTTTGCAGGTGCATCCGTTAAAGGAATATATCCGGAAAAAATTCGGGATGGCGTATACGCAGGATGAGAGCTACTACTTCCTGGAGGCACAGGACGACTCTTTCGTTTACCTGGGGCTAAAGGAGAACATCGTTCCGGAAAAGATGATCAGCGATCTTGAAAACGTGCAGAGGAACGGGGGAGAATTTGATGCCGATCTTTATGTCGATAAATGGCCGATTAAAAAACATGATCATGTACTGATTCCCGCAGGTACCATTCATTGCTCGGGCGCTAACAGTGTTGTGCTGGAAATAAGCGCCACGCCCTACATTTTCACTTTTAAGTTATGGGATTGGGGCCGGATGGGACTTGATGGAAAGCCCCGGCCCATCTCTCTTGAACACGGAAAAAATTCTATTCAATGGGATCGTACAACGGAATGGACGAAAAATAATATCGTTAACCAGATACGAAAAGTTGATGAAGGTGATGGTTGGACAGAAGAAAGAACAGGTTTGCATGAGGGTTCTTTCATTGAAACGCGCAGGCACTGGTTTACTAAAAAGGTTACTCATAATACCGGCGGTGTTGTTAATATTCTCAATCTTGTTGAAGGACGCGAGGCTATTGTTGAGAGCCGGGATGGAAAATTTGAGCCGTTTGTTATTCACTATGCGGAAACCTTTATTGTTCCGGCTGCGGTAGGGGAATACACTGTGCGCCCCTATGGTGAAAGTGAGGGAAAGCTTTGCGGAACAGTAAAAGCATATGTGAGAAAGGAAAATCTTATTGATTACCGTATTAATTAATTGTTCATGAGCGGCAATAGTTTAAAATATGTTTATCAATGTACATGTGTGGCGGCTGTTGGCGGTTTATTATTTGGATATGATACAGCGGTAGTAGCCGGCGCCATTGGCTTTATTCAACAGAAATATTCACTATCTGCGGCAATGACGGGTTGGGTGGCCTCATGTGCATTGGTGGGTTGTATGGCAGGAGCGATGTTTGCCGGTGCTTTAAGTGATAAACTGGGCAGGAAAAAGGTGCTGATGATCTCTGCTTTCGCGTTTGCGGTATCTTCTCTCGGAATAATGATTCCTTCAACGATCCCGGCGTTTATTTTATTCAGGTTTATCGGCGGCATTGGAATCGGGATAGCTTCCATGCTCGCGCCAATGTATATTTCTGAAATCGCGCCGGCGGAAATCCGGGGCCGGCTGATTTCGATTTACCAGTTGGGGATCGTTATCGGTATCCTGCTTATTTATTTTGTAAATGCTGCTATCGCAGGAATGTACGATGAAGCCTGGAATGTGGATCATGGATGGCGATGGATGTTCGGTTCCGGAATTATCCCTTCGCTGATTTTTATCGGGCTGCTGCTTATTGTTCCTGAAAGTCCGCGCTGGCTGGCACAGCAGGATAACTGGACGGCAGCGGAAGAGGTTTTGAAGAAGGTTAATGGCGAAGCGAAAGCAAAGGAGGAGATGGTTGCTATCCGTGAGTCACTCGCGGTCAAGGAAGGTTCCTTTGCCGATCTGCTGACGCCTGGTTTGAAGGTCGCCTTAATTATCGGGGTATTACTATCCATATTTTCGCAGGTGACGGGAATCAATGTGATCATGTATTATGCTCCTGAAATCTTCAAAGCGACCGGAGATGGTTCTTCATCAGCATTGATGCAGACGATATGGGTAGGAGGCATCAATGTGCTGATGACAGTCATAGCCATTAAATATGTCGATACACTGGGCCGGAGAAAATTATTGCTGATAGGATCGATGGGAATGGCCGTTTGCCTCGCATTTATAGGCTGGGCATTTTATGCAGGATTGTCCGCAGGATACTTTATATTAATAGGCATACTCCTGTATATTTCGTTTTTCGCAATTTCCCTCGGGCCGCTCACATTTGTTGTAGTGGCAGAAATTTTCCCAACACATGTGAGGGGAAAAGCGATGTCTGTTGCTATCTTCTTTTTGTGGTTGTCGGTATACATCGTATCGCAGACCTTTCCGATGCTGCTTGAAGGCATAGGTACTGCCTGGACATTCTGGATATACATGGTGACGTCGATACTTGCTTTTGTGTTTATCTGGAGATTTATACCGGAAACAAAAGAAAAAACACTCGAAGAGATTCAGCAGATGTGGCTGAGTAGAAATACTAATTAATTCTTTTATTATAAAACTAACGATTATGCTTTTGAATAGAATTTTCGGCTTATTGCTTGGTCTGCTGGCTATCACATTCGCCGGATGTGATAAAAATCACACGGACCCAAACAGCCCGGTGCTCAGACTGACCCCTGATTACATTACGGGCAAATCCGGCAGGGATATCGAAGCGACCCTCTCCATAACCGCACCGAATGGCGCAAAGGATGTCGCTATTTACAAAACAATTAATCTTAAAAAAGACGCCGCATATGGTACGGTAACCGCTATGCCAACCGACCTGGGAAGTAACCGGTATGAATATAAGTTTAATTACCAGCTTGCTCCTGAAGAAGTGGATTCGCTCGTCGGCTTTAATTTCCGGTTTACCGATGCGAAAGGTGTTGCGGCGGAAAAAGATCTTACCGTTAATACGACCACTTCAGGACAGCAGATTATTTATAGCAGGAAATGGAAACTGATTTCGAGAATGTGGACAAGTGTGAGCCCCAATGTTGAAGACATTAAAGATTGCGACAAGGATAATATTTTTATCTGGAACAGGGATAGTACGTATACGGTTCAGTTTGGCGCAAGCGCCTGCCAGTTTGATGGGTTTAACGTTTTTGATACATGGGAGCTTAGCGAAGATGAAAAAACATTTACCCAGGTGTACCATTCGCTGTTTGATCCCTCAAATATCACTGTTGAGAACTACAGGGTAAGGACACTAACAAAAGATAAGCTGGAGATGGAAATATATGTTGACCTGTCGATATTTGGCCCTCCCTATACCGATAAGGAAGTATTTGTATACACGTACGTGCCTACTAACTAAAATCGATTGTTTTATGAAGATGATTTATTATCGGTTCCTGATGCTGACCGCTGGAGCGTGGTTGCTGTTTTCCTGCAATGAGAAAGGCAGCCGGGGTAATGCAAAGCAGATTGATTCTGCCAGCCTTTCCCATTTAAAATTTACCGTTGAGCCGGCGGATGACTGGAACTCTCTGTTTATCAGAAACTCAGGTTGGTTTGGAGGGGATGGAATCTTTGCTCTCACGAAAGGCGGAAACGAACAGCAGGGCGCTGCAGAAACGGATGAAACGCTGCTCTGGTTCAGCGATACGATGCTTGGTGAAATAGTTGATGATTCGCTGCAGCCGGGATCCATTATGCTCCATAATTCAGTGGCGATTGTGAAAAATGGCAGGCCCGACAGCACCGTTAAGTTTTTCTGGGATAAATCGGATGATAACAAGCCGGAATCTATTTTTATCCCGAATACACCCGCTACAAAGCCGGGCGAGTATTACTGGCTGGGTGATGGATTCGTGAATCATAAAAAGAATAATGATATCTATATATTCGGCTATCGCATCGCATCGCCGGAGGATAACCCCAGCTGGTTCAAAGAAATGGGCAATACGCTCATTGCAATTCCCGCGGGTGAGCAGCCTCCCTTTAAAAACAAGCGGCAACTCGATATTCCTTTTTTCCTTGGCAAGGAGGTAGAAGTCACGGGATCATTTGGTGCGGGCGTACTGGTTAATACAGCAGAAGCCGGTGCTGCGAACGCCGATGGATATATTTATATCTATGGCGTAAGAGGGAAAGATAAAGAGGTGATGGTGGCAAGGGTGAAACCCGAAAGCATAGAGGCTTTTGATCAGTGGACATTCTGGGATGGAAATGGATGGAACAAGGATGTGGCATCGATAAAAGCCATTGCAGACAAAGCGTCGAATGAATTAAGTGTGAGCCGGCTTCCGGATGGCCGGTATGCGATGGTATTCCAGGTGGAGGGAATTGGAAAAAATATTGGCCTGCGGTTAGGCGCTTCTCCTTATGGGCCGTTCGGTCCTTTAATAAATGTGTACGATGTAAGTAACGATGTGGAAAAGGACAAAGACATTTTTACCTATAATGCAAAGGCACACCCGGTGTTGTCGAAACCCGGAGAATTACTGATCAGTTATAACGTGAATTCATTTGATTTTTTTAATGATATCAAACTGTTTCCACATTTATACCGGCCACGGTTTATAAGATTGAAATATGAACTTGATTAGAAATTTATTGTTGCTGCCTGCTGTACTGTTTTCTTTATCAGCAGCGGGTAACGAAACGAAATTTATTGTTGCCGCCACGCTGCAAAGCAATATGGTGGTCCAGCGCGGAGCGCCATTAGTGGTATGGGGTTCTGCTGCTGCGGGAACAAAAATCACCGTGAAAACGGATTGGGGCGGCAGCCGGTTGGTCACGGCAGATAACAAGGATGAATGGCGTACTGAAATTCCTGTCCCTTTTGTTAAAGGCGGCAATTTTAAGGAGCATACGATTGTAGTTACTAACGGGTCGGAAAAGCGGGTATTTAAGAACGTTCTTTTCGGAGATGTGTGGTTGTGCGGCGGCCAGTCGAATATGGATATGACTATCAAGCCGTTTTTACCCTGGATTCTCGGCGCATTAAATTACCGGTATGAAATAGATAACGCCAATTACCCGCAAATTCGATTATTTGATGTGCGTACCGATTTTAAAAAGGAGCCTGTGCGGGATTGCAGAGGGGAATGGAAAATATGTTCGTCCTCAACAGCGCCTGATTTCAGCGCACTCGCTTATTTTTTCGCCCGCGAAATTTTCAATCGCACACAAGTGCCTGTCGGACTCATAACCAGCACTGTTGGTGGTTCGTCATGCCAGGCATGGACAGACAGGGAAACGCTGACTTCGGATAAAGTACTTTTTAATAAATATCTTTTTTCTTACGATACGAGTGCCGTTTCCAGAGAGCCGCTCGATTCGACTGTTACCTTTGAGAAAGTGGTGATGCCCACCTTGTTTTATAACGCAATGATCTATCCGCTGAGAAACATACATTTTTCCGGGGCGTTGTGGTATCAGGGAGAGTCAAATAAGGATGATGGCGCATTGTATACGAGGCTATGCAGCGCAATGATCAGAAACTGGAGAACATTATTTAAAAATGATTCTCTTCCTTTTTATTATGTTCAGGTGGCGCCGTATACCTGGCAGCAGAATGATTCTACTGCATTCAATTATGCACTATTGAGAGAGGCACAGTCCAACCTGGTAAGTGTTGTTCCTCATACGGGAATGGCGCTTACAATGGATATAGCGGATCCTGCAGATATTCATCCCCGGAATAAACAGGAGCTTGGATACAGGCTTGCCAAAATTGCGCTTGCGCAACATTATGGGATGAAAGATGTGGTATTCAGAGGGCCTGAATATGAATCGCACAAAATAATTAATGATACTGTAGTTATTCGTTTTAAGCCGGCAACTATTGGCTCGGGACTGGTAACCAACGACGGAGCAGATCCCAAACATTTTTTCGTAGCCGATAAAACCGGAGTCTTTAAATATGCGCATGCAAAGATCGTTAACAATGAAGTATATGTGTTCTCTCCCGACGTGAAAAATCCTGTATCGGTCCGCTACGCATTTACAAATTATCCCGTAACCAATCTGGAAAACCAGGAAGGATTTCCGGCAATTCCATTCAGAACAGATATTGACTCATCAAAGCAGTGAATAAAAAATGGCGCTCAACAATAAAACAGTAGTGATAACAGGAGGAAGCAAAGGTATCGGGGCATCCTGTGCGGAACTGTTTTTACAGGAAGGCGCAACTGTTGCCGTGCTGGATATAGCAGAGAGTACAAATGATAAAATATACTATCAACGGTGTGATGTATCTGTTGAAGAGGAGGTGAAATCATCCGTCGCGAATATTATCCAAAAATTCGGAGATATTGATGTGCTGGTGAATAATTCGGGAATACAACGCTATGGTTCTGTTACGGAAACCACACCGGCGCTCTGGGATGAGGTGATGAATGTAAACCTGAAGAGCGCTTTTCTGTGCTCGCATTATTGCATCCCTTCCATGTTAAACAAATGTGGCGGAGTGATTATCAACGTGGCCAGTATTCAATCGTTTGTCAGCCAGCGGAACGTGGCGGCCTATACTACTTCGAAAACGGCGTTGCTGGGTTTAACAAGAAGTATCGCTGTGGATTATGCGCCTCATATAAGATGCATTGCCGTTTGCCCGGGAACCGTTGATACGCCCATGCTTCGCGATGCGGTCAGCTTATCTCCCGATCCGGTAGCTGTTATGCAGGAATGTGAGGATATGCATTTGCTTAAGCGTATTGCACAGCCCAATGAGATTGCCGAATTGATTAAATTCTTGTGCGATGACAAAGCTGCATTTATTACGGGGCAGGCAATAAGAATTGATG
Source organism: Flavitalea sp. (assembly GCA_044224935.1). Classification (GTDB taxonomy): domain Bacteria; phylum Bacteroidota; class Bacteroidia; order Chitinophagales; family Chitinophagaceae; genus Flavitalea. The sequence goes on along the minus strand of JBGAJL010000017.1, from coordinate 20,751 downwards.
GGGGATTGGGAATTATGATACAGGGGAGTAAAAAAAATTAATATGCGAATTACCCGTATTAAACCTACAACTGTTGCGGTTCCGCTCGAGGCGCCTATACGCCATGCAAATGGCTGCCACTGGGGGCGATTTATAAGAACAATTGTGGAAGTGGAAACAGATGAGGGTATTACCGGTCTTGGTGAGATGGGTGGTGGCGGGGAATCAGCCGAAGCGGCTTTTAAAGGGCTTGAACAATATTTGATCGGGCATGATCCCCTTCAGCTCGAAGCATTATACTGGAAAATATGTAATCCCACTGCTTCCCTGTATAATAACCGTTTACAATTACATGCCGCTATTGAATTTGCCTGCATCGATATTATCGGTAAGAAATTTGGCATACGCGCCTGTGATCTGTTGGGCGGTGCACTGAGAGAGAACATACCTTTTGCTTCCTACCTGTTTTTCCGTTATCCCAATGCGAAGAATACGGCCGGAGGAGAGGAAACCGCTGATGAAATGGTAAAAATGGCCATGCGCCTTTCCGCCGAGCATGGATTTTCGTCGCATAAATTAAAGGCCGGAGTATTTCATCCTGATCACGAAATAGAGGTATTACGTGCCATTTCCGCTGCTTTGCCGGGGCATAAGGTGCGTATCGACCCTAATGCAATATGGAGTGTCGAAGAATCGATCCGGATAGCGAAGGCCATTGAAGATTTACCCAATGATTACTTCGAGGACCCCACTTATGGACTGGAAGGAATGCGTCGTGTAAAAAGCAGGATAAATATACCAACAGCTACAAACACTGTGGTGGTCAACTTTGAACAGCTTGCATCGTGTTTCAGAAATGATGCGATTGATGTGATTTTACTGGACACGACTTTTTGGGGTGGGTTAAGACAGGCCTGGAAAGCGGGTATGATATGTGAGAAGATGCAACTGGGCATTGCGGTTCACAGCTCGGGCGAATTAGGTATTCAATTGGCCACCATGCTGCATCTGGGCGCAGCACTGCCGAATTTGTCTTTCGCAGCTGATGCGCACTATCATCATCTTACCGATGATATTATTGAGGGTGGTAAGATGAAATATGTAAATGGAAGTATCCAGTTGCCGGCGGGCGCCGGTCTTGGTGTTGCGCTAAACCAGGATAAATTAAAACAATACAACGAATACTTTAAGGAGACGGGCGGCTACCAGTACGACCGTGACCCGTTTAGAAAAGAATGGTTTAGTGTATTAAATGATAATCAGCGCTGGGCAATTCCAAAAAACAAATGATTAAGACAATACAGGATATCAGCATTTTTGCAGATGGTCTCGACCATCCGGAATGCGTGGCTGTACATCCCGATGGAACTGTATGGGCCGGTGGTGAGGCGGGGCAGATTTATAGAATAGCTACCGACGGCAGATCCATTGAAGAAGTAGCAAGCACCGGTGGATTTGTATTGGGAATATCTTTTTCTCCTGACGCTTCATGGCTGGCTGTATGCGATCTTAAAAATAAGTGTATCTGGAAATATGATCTGTCTGCAAAATCCTTATCTGTATTTTCAGATGGCGGCAAGCGAAAGCTTACCACTCCGAATTATGCGGTGTTTGATGACAAGGGTTATTTATATGTTTCAGACAGCGGCAATTTCAGATCTGTCAACGGATGTATATATAAATTTACCCCTGCTGGTGAAGGATCAGTATGGCATGAGGGACCATTCAGCTTTGCCAATGGCATGGCGCTTTCTTTTTCTAAACAATTATTGTATGTGGTTTGCACCTGGCTTCCGGGAGTTGAAAGTGTTGCCATACAACCAGACGGCAGTGCGGGTAAGAGAAGTGTTGTGGCGGTGTTTCCGGAAACCTGCCCGGATGGGATAACAATCGATGGAGAGGACATATATGTTTCCTGCTATGCGCCGAATACCATTTTGAAGATAAGCGGGGGGAAAACAGAAACGTTTGTGCATGACTGGGAGTCGCATACACTCTGCAATCCTACTAATATGGCTTTTCGGATAGCAGGCAGGAAGGAATTATTTATTGCCAACCTCGGAAGATGGCATATAGCTAAAATTGAATTATGAGATGAGCCACGATAACGTATTTGCCGTGGCCACATCTGATCAATAAAAATTATACTGATGAAATACCTATTAAACTTTTCGGTTTTATTATTGGCAGGGTTTAATTTATATGCTGGCCCGGGAAATATTGCTCCAAAAGCAAAGGTTTCCGCTTCCACTTCCCTTAGCCAGGAATTTAACCAGGATAAGATTATAGACGGCATAATCGGTGTGGATGGCATAGGGGAATGGGCCTGTGAAGGAGTGACAACCGATTGGGGGTATATCCGTTTTCCCTGGATACAGTTAACCTGGGACAAACCTTATATTATTAATAAGGTTGTTTTATATGACCGTGCTTCACTGAAGGAGAATATCGCCGGAGGTAAATTATTATTCAGCGATGGCTCCTATATCTGGGTGAACCAGATTCCGGCGGACGGAAGCGGCAAAGCCATTCAATTTCCATCCCGTTCTGTAACCTGGGTAAAATTTATTGTGAATGATGGCACCGGCAGCGACGTGGGATTTTCCGAAATAGAAGTTTTTGCGGCTCCCGAACAAAATACTGATTTTGTCTCCTGGGTCGATCCGTATATCGAGACAAACAGGGGGCGGTATATATTTTTTATTACGGGAAGCCTTCCTTTCGGGCTGGCCAGTGCGGCGCCGCATACACGTAATAAAAATCAGTGGGGAGGAGGATATAATTATAACGAAACGGAGATATTGGGATTCGGTCAACTGCATGGATGGATGATCTCGGGCGTTGAAATTATGCCTGCAACGGAAAAAGGAAATCCTTCACTGGGTGAGAAGGGATGGAAATCTGCTTTCAGTCATGATGACGAAATTGCCCAACCGGGCTATCACAGGGTATTTCTGCGTAATAACAGGATATGGGCTGAACAGACTATTACGGAGCGGGTAAGCTTTTACCGCTTCACGTATACGACCGATGCGAAGGCCCGTATAATTATTAACCTCGGAGGCTATCTTGCAGAGGCGACAATGAAAAATGCGGAGATAACCAGGGTTAGTGATACGGAGATCGAGGGTAGTTTCAGTACGGTAAAACGTTATTGGGGTGGCCCTAAGGATGTTAAAATATTCTTTGTTGCAAGATTCGATAAACCCTTTAAATCCGTTGATGCGTGGCAGGGAAGCAACAATTCCACCGATATCACGAACGCGCAGGGAGACAGCCTTGCCATTGCGGCTGGCTTTGATCTGAAAAAAGGTGAGCAGGTGAAAATGAAAATAGGGCTCTCCTATACTACGATAAAAAATGCAAGGAACAACCTCGATACGGAGTGCCAGACATGGGATTTTGATGAGGTAAAGAATAATGCTTTGAGAATATGGAATGAATGGCTGGGGCGCATGGAAGTAAAAGGCGGAACAACGGCACAAAAGATTAAATTTTACACGGACCTCTGGCATGTATTGCTCGGCCGGCACAAAATAAACGATGTATCGGGCGATTACCCAGATCGCACAACGGGAAAGCGCGAAGGCACTTTCACGGATGCCGTTTTTAAAATAAAAAATGCAAAGGGATTTAACATGTATAATTCCGATGCGTTCTGGTTAACCCATTGGAACCTGAACATTTTATGGGGCCTGGCATGGCCGGAAGTAATGGATGATCTTTCCAGGTCGCTTATCGAATATGCCAATAATGGGTATTTATTACCAAGAGGTCCTTCGGGTGGTGGTTACTCTTATATCATGACCAGTTGTCCGGCATCTAATTTAATAGTGAGCACTTACATGAAGGGCCTGCTCAAAAAGACGGATCCGCAACATGCGTTCGAGGTGCTCAAGCGAAATCATTTACCCGGCGGTATGCTGGGTTCGAAAGAGGATATTGAATTCTACACTAAAAACCGGTGGTGGCCCGAAAACGTGGGAATTAATATTGAAGCTGCTTTCCAGGATTGGGGAATTGCTCAGATGGCGGCGAAGCTGGGAAGAAAAAAAGATTATGCATTTTTCAATAGCCGTTCGGCAAGCTGGAAAAATTGTTTTGAACCCAAACAGGGATTGTTATTCCCCAGGGGCCGCGACGGTAAATTCATGCATGATGATCCACTCAGCGGAGCGGGATGGATAGAGGCCAACGCCTGGCAGGGAACCTGGGGTGTATCGCACGCCATTCCTGAATTGGTTAAAATGATGGGAGGGACGGACAGTTTCTGTAATAAATTAAATTATGCATTTGAAAAATCGGAATCCAGTGATTTTGTATTTGGATACAATGATGGGTATGTCAGTTACGCAAACCAGCCGGGCTGCTCCAATGCGCATGTGTTTTCTTACGGGGGTAAACCCTGGCTTACGCAATATTGGGTAAGAAAAGTGCAAAAGCAGGCGTATAGCGGCACCACACCCGATCTTGGTTATGGTGGGCATGACGAGGATCAGGGACAAATGGGCGGTGTAAGTTCATTAATGGCAATCGGTTTATTTAATATTATGGGAAACGAGTCGCAGGATCCCGTTTACGATATTACCTCGCCGGTATTTGACGAGGTCATCATCCATCTTGATAACAACTATTATCCCGGTAAGCAATTTGTGATTAAAGCGAATAGCAACAGTGAGAAGAATTGTTATATTCAACGTGCCGAATTAAATGGCAGCCCGCAAAATAATTTCTGGTTCAGGCATAGTGATTTTATTAAGGGCGGACAGCTTGAATTGTGGATGGGCGATAAACCAAATAAAGAATGGGGAACAGGTTCGCTTCCCCCTGTTAAGTAAAAAATGGAAAATCTGGTAACAGGAGTGGATATTGGGGGAACGCATATTACGGTGTGCCTGGTGAATATCGATGACAACAGCATTATTGCGCAAAGCAATAGCAGGGCGCATATAGATACCTCGCTGGATAAGGAACATATTATAAGGGCATGGACCGAAGTCATTGTTGCATGCCATCAAAAGGTTAATCAGCCGCTGCATAAAATAGGTATTGCCATGCCGGGGCCTTTTGACTATGAAAATGGAATCAGCCTGATTAGCGGATTGCATAAGTACGAGAGCCTGTACGGCCTGAACGTTAAGGAACTGCTTGCCGCGGAGCTGAATATATCTCCTGAAAACATTAAATTGGTTAATGATGCATCTGCATATTTACTTGGAGAGAAGGAGGCCGGTGCGGGAAAAGAATTCGGTAATATTGTAGGGATAACATTGGGAACGGGGCTCGGTTCCGCATCTTATTATAATAATAGCCTGGAAGAGGGTGATTTATACTGTACGGATTTTGAGGCGGGAAAATGCGAAGATTATGTATCGGCCAGATGGCTCGTTAATGAGTATGAAAAAGCATCAGGAATAAGGCTGGCTGACGTAAAACAACTGGCGGATAGCTGTTCTGGTGATGACCGTGCCCGCATGGTATTCCAGAAATTTGGCGATAATCTGTACAGGATGCTGGCTCATAGGTACAGGGGCCAATCTCCGGAGGTAGTAGTAATTGGAGGAAATATTGCAAAAGCCTGGGAGCATTTTATTCCTTCAGTAATTCATGCGATGGAAAAGGAAGGTTTTAGATTTGAGCTGAAGCCTGCTGAATTGGGAGAGGAAGCGGCGCTTATTGGTGCCGCTTGTTTGTGGAAGAATTAATTATTTATCTTACTGTTTCTCAACTCAGGCAGCTTACTAATAAACGCTTCGCATAGTGCCGGGGCATTATACTCAAGAAATTCTTTCGAAAGCGCTTCCACATTCTTCCGGTATAGCGGGTTGCTTAAAACATCGTCTACCGCTTTTCTCAGTTTTTCCGGCTTGGGGTTTTCTGTGCGCATATTGATGCCTAATTTGAAATATCCTACCCGTGCACATATTTCATTTTTTCCTTCGTGTATACCGGCCACCACCATTGGTAGTTTGTTAGTTATGCTTTGCGTCACGCCGCCATATCCGCCATTTGAAATAAATACGCTGGCAAAGGGCATTACCTGGTTAAACGGAATAAAGTCTTCGATCACAATGTTTTCGAATGTTCCATATTGTTCGCGCAGTTCGTGTGTATGCCAGCCTGCGGTGGTGACCACCACGAGGGCATCCGAATTTTTAAACGCTTCTATTGCGGGGACGATAAGTTTAGTCACGTCGCCTTCAAATGTGCCCTGGGTTACCAGTAAAACTTTTTTATAGCGGCGTAGTTTCTCCTCAAACCTGAATGGTTCCGGTATGCCGGCTTTATAAGGCAGTAGCGGGCCGATAAAATGGATATGCGGGCTCATATTATTTCTTTTATACTCGAAGCCGGGCGTACCCGTTTGCAGGAACAGCGTTGATTTATCAATTTGCACATCAAACAGGTTCTTGCCATGTGTTGACATGCCCAGCCGATGGAATTGCTCATTAATAAGTGCGTGTGGCTTTCTGAATAATAACTTATTAGTGAGAAAGCGCAGGAGCGAGTGGAGGGTTTTGCCGGCAAAGGTGCTGGCAGGAGTAAGCCCCATGATGGGAGGCGGCAATTGTTTTGACGACTCGCACAGGGGAACGATACCAATGGTGACGGTGTGCTTGTTCAGTTTTTCTTTCACGAATGACATGCCGGTAAATGCGCTGTCACAGATCAATACGTCGAAATCAAAGCTCTTGTTGATCTCTTTAATGTCTTCATAAAACTCAGTTCCGCGCCGGATAAAATAAGTACAGATATCGAAGATTATTTTCTTCACATGATTTTTAATGGCTCTCCTCTCGGGAAATATTTCATCGATAGTATGAACGGTTACTTCTTTGGCCTTCTTAAAAAGATAGAAGGGAATACCCAGGTCTTCGATACGCGGTGCATAGCTGTTGCCCGTGTACCATCTTACGTCGTGGCCGGCGTTTTTAAGTTTGACGGCCAGGCCCGTCAGCGGGCTGAAATGGCCATCTGCGGGGATATTGGCAAATAATATTTTCTTTTTGGTGCGGCTGCATCTGCTGGCGGAGATGTAGTGAGTGTCGTTTGATTTGGTGTGTAGCATATTTCAATATTTTATAGGGCAAAGGAACCCGAATACCAATGGCTGGAAAAGTGTAATTTGTGCCATAAAAGAGTCATTTTACGCCATGGGATTATTTAATGCACCCCTGCATCGTATGATCTTTCTGGCTGAAGATGTAAGTACTCCTATACTCACGAGTGATACTTCGCTTTTTGAAATGTTTAATACTATACTTGGCCAGAAAAAATCACTTGCAATACAATCCAGTTGCGGGGATGCGGTAAAGCATTTGCTGCTGATGCAGTTTAAGGAGCAGATCCCGACTATTGAAGATGCCGCGGCAAACCTTAATATGTCGGTACGTGCGTTGCAGCGCAAACTGACTGAGAAGAATACCAGCTTCAGAGAAATAGCAGGGGATGTTAAAAAAGAACTGGCGCTGCATTTAATAAAAAACCAAAGCGGCACGATTACCGAGGTGGCGGAAGTATTAGGCTATAATGACTTGTCTGCTTTCAGGCGTGCATTTAAGTTGTGGATGAGAGCCACTCCCAAAGAAGACGAAATAGGGTTTATTCGGCATCTTTTGAGAATAATATTTTTGATCGGCAATAAAAATATTTAGAAACAGTGAAGCCTAAAGAAAAAGGCAGATCGTTTTCCAATTCATTTTTTTGCAATAGTTTGCAAGCGAACGAAAACCCGGAACGACTTTGCCCGATCATGAACTGCATAACGAGAAAGCGCTTCTTTTGCGCGTTGCCAATGGGGACGAAGAAGCATTTGCCGCCATTTTCAGGCACTACAATCAAAAGATATATTCCCTGGCACTACACCTCACGCAGTCGCAACGGTATGCAGAAGAGATCGTACAGGATGTTTTCCTAAAGATCTGGCTCAGGCAGGCACTGCTGCCGGAGATCGGTAATTTTAATGCTTATCTTTTCGTTACCGCGCGCAATCATATTTATACTTATCTGAAGGCCCTCGCGAAGCATCCTGTCGTGCATCAAGAAGTAGATCTCTTTGCTCTCACTGAGCAGGATACGCCCGAGGCCCGGATGGTTTTTAAGGAATATGCTGAAATCACCCGGCGGGCCATTGCAACACTACCGCAGCAGCAATTGGAAGTTTTTCGCCTGAGTAGGGAAGAGCATAAGACCCGCGAACAGATTGCCGCTCAATTGAAGATTTCTCCCGAAACAGTTAAGGTGCACCTGGCTCGCGCAGTGCGGGCCATACGTGCCTATATAGTGGCGCAAATGCCCTTTGCACTGTTATGGTGTATCATCAAACTGGGTTTTAGCGGCTTTCTCTTTCAACGGTAAAATTTTTTTTCAATGGGTGCCACCAGTGTAACCCATCCTTTGTTTTTAATAGTCTTTAATGGATCCACATATGACTCATAACCGTTTATATTACCTGCTGGGCAAGTATTATCAGAAGAATTATACGGAGCAAGAGCGCTCCGAACTTTTTGAGATGTTGTCCAGAACCGAAAATGAAACTGCAATTAAGGCCTGGATCGATGAGGCTTTTTCTAGAAATCTTCCCTATGCAATGGGCTCACCGACAGAAGATGAGATTTTGCAGGCCATTCTTTCTGTGAAACCTGCTACCCAACCTGTCCGCCGGCTTTGGCCTGTATTTTTGCGATATGCGGCGGTAATTATTCTATTGGCGGGCTCCGTGGTATTTTGGTATAAGGCTTCCCGGACGCATAATCTGCCGGCAACAGAAAACAAAATGTCTCTATCCGCAGGTAATGATATTGTTGCAGGAGGCAATAAAGCTGTGCTGATCTTATCCGACGGCCATAAAATTATTCTCGATAGCACAGCCAACGGTAATCTTGCCAGCCAGGGAGGTACAAAAGTGGTTAAATCCGCCAACGGTCAGATCGTATATAATCCTGCATCTACTCCTGATGCAGAAGTGATGTGGAACACCATGTCAACGCCCACCGGAGGCCAGTATCAGGTCGTTCTGCCCGATGGAACAAAAGTGTGGCTGAATGCCTCTTCATCCATAACCTTTCCCACTGCTTTTGCTGGCGACAAACGGGAAGTAAAGGTGAATGGTGAAGTTTATCTTGAAGTAGCGCAGAACAAATCGAAACCATTTGTTGTGGATGTGGGTGGCCGGCAATCGGTAGAGGTGCTGGGTACAAGCTTTAATATTAATTCCTATGAAAACGAAGGGAATATAAAAACCACATTAATAGATGGAAGTGTTGCGGTTAGTGTAATTGGTGGACCTCAACCGAAGTTGTCTGTAATTCTTAAACCCCGTCAGCAGGCTGTTGTAAGATATGCCGCAGACGCAGGACATGATATTGTTTCACCACAGCATGCCGGAAATATTGTTGTCACGGACAATACCGATATTAATAAAGCGCTTGCCTGGAAAAACGGGCTGTTCAATTTTAATGGTTCCGATCTCTACTCAGTAATGAGGCAATTGGAAAGGTGGTATGATATTAATGTTGAATACCAGGGTTCGGTGCGTGAAATTATGTTCTATGGCGAAATGTATAGAAATGTAAACCTTTCGGATGTGTTAGAGATGCTGAAGGAAATGGGCGTGCAGTTTAAATTACAGGAGAAAAAACTGATTGTATATTAATATAAAGTAAAAAACCAGATAGGATGATCTGATAAAATGGGTCATTAAAACGAAACCGCCATGCATTGCGGGCATGACGGCAATTGTTTTGGTGGCTCAAATAAAATTAGTCTTTGTCTAACTGCTTATTCAATCACCCAAACGATACAAAAGTATGCTAAAAACTGCTTTGCCCGCCGAAGCCTTGTGCAGAGGTGTTGCTATGTCTGCCAGAACCTTGAGCGAAGGCGGAACAAGAAAATTTTTGTTAGCAATGAAGTTGACTGTGTTATTCCTGACAACTGGATTTTTAAATGTTTACGCTAGGGGAGTGTCGCAAAACGTTAATTTCTCCGGGAAGAATGCTACGCTGGAAACGGTCTTCTCGGCCGTGAAAAAACAGACGGGTTTTGTTTTTATGTATACGCGGCCTGTGCTTAAATCTGCCGCACCGGTAACGGTCGACGCGCAAAATGTTCCACTGGAGGAATTTCTCTTTACTATTTTTAAATCGCAGCCTGCGCTGAAATATAGTATCAGGGGCAAAAGCATTTTTGTTTCACCAAGGATCTTTGCAGGTGAAGAAAAAGAGATGCTAGCAACGGAGTTTTTCCTCCCGGTGCCCGTGCGCGGCGTCGTTGTAAATGAAGACAATGAACCGCTTTCCGGTGCTACGGTGATGGTAAAAAGCAGCAGAATCTCAGCTGTAACAGATGCGGATGGGATATTTAGCATTAGTGTAAGTGTGAATGATATACTTGTGGTAAGCTTTGTGGGTCACCAGACAAAGGAGTATAAAATTACAAGCTCGATTTTGTCGGCTGCACGAAATAGCGGAGCTGGTGTTTCGATCGTTCTGCTCAAATCGACGTCCCCACTTGATGAAGTGCAGATTGTGGGATATGGCCAGACTTCACAGCGATTTTCAACCAGCAGCTCTTCGGTAGTAAAAACGAAAGAGATCAATGAAAACCAGGCTTCCGCATCCCTGTCCGATATGTTGCAGGGTCGCCTGCCAGGTTTGTTTTCTATTAAAAAAGGAGGTACGCCCGGATCCGGATCAACATTATTTGTGAGAGGATTGAGTACGTTTAATAATTCAGCGCCGCTGATTGTTGTGGATGGTATACCCGACCGCAATATAGATGAAATTAACCCGAATGATGTGCAGGAGGTTTCTGTTTTGAAGGATGCCGCTGCTATCGCTGTTTATGGCGCACGTGCATCAAACGGAGTGGTGCTGATCACAACCAAGCAGGGAAAGATTGGCAAACCCGAATTAAATTTCAGCGCCACTGCAGTTAATCAGCGACCCACACAGATCTATAAACAGGTCAATTCTACTCAATACGCTTCTCTATATAATGAAGCGTTGCAGAATGAGAATAATTATAATCCTTCTGTTGGCCTGGGTTATTCGGCTGAAGAAGTGCAAAAATTTTCTGATGGCAGCGATCCGGATCATTATCCTAATACTAACTGGGCAAAAGAGGTTATTGCTCCTTCGGTATGGCAGAACGCACTTAACTTATCGGCATCCGGAGGCAATGAAAGTATACGCTATTTTTTATCAGGCGGCTACGTAAAAAATGATGGATTGATCGACGTTGAAAATTACAAACGTTATAATCTTCGCAGCAATCTGGAAGCAAATATTACGAAGAGGCTGAAGGTGAATCTGAATATTGCAGGCTCTCTCGCCAAAAACAACCAGGAGGCAGTTTATGGCTCTGATTATGTGATCAGCCAGGTATATTATACCCCGGCGATAAGAGTTAACCGCTTCAGCAACGGTACGTATGCCTATGTACCCGAACAGCGGGGTAATGCTTATGAACAGGCTATCGGTAATTCAGGTTTCTGGACAAAAAATACCAACAGCCTGGTTTCCAATTTATCGCTTCAATATGATCTCCCCTGGATCAAAGGATTAAAGGCAAAGGGAAATTTTGCATACGATAAAAATTATATGTTCGGTAAACGCTTTGCAACTCCTTTCGATATGTATTCCATCGATGCAAACAACGTTTATAAAAAAGTCGCCGCTTACCCTACTGCGCCTACATTGCAGGAATATTTTACGCAGGCGCAAAGCGTTACGATCGAAGGTTCGTTGAGCTACCTGCGGTCATTCGGCCGTCATAATGTAAATGGATTATTACTGTACACACAATCACAGTATTTCTCTGATAATTTCAATACCAAGAGGCAGAATTTTGTGTCCGGTGCACTGCCAGAACTGGATCTCGGCGACCCATCTACTTTGCTTAGCAATGCTGGTAGCGGAACCCAGGGGGCCAGGAGAGGTTACGTGGGAAGAATTGGTTATGACTACCTCGCAAAATACCTGTTCGAATTTAATTTCAGGTATGACGGTTCTGATAAGTTTCCACCTGGGCACCGCTATGGATTCTTTCCCTCAGTGTCGGCGGGCTGGGTGATTAGTGAAGAGCCGTTTATGAAGAATGCCGACAGCTATCTCGACTTTTTAAAACTTCGTGCCTCCTACGGTATACTGGGCAATGACAGGGTGGATCCTTACCAGTTTCTTTCTACTTATGCACTGGTGGGTGGCGCTACCTATGGATATGGTGGTTATTCATTTGGTGGCACCAGTCCGATATTTTACCAGTCGCTCCAGGCCAGTGTGTTGCCCAATCCCTCTTTCACCTGGGAGCGCGGTGTAATGACGAATATTGGATTGGATGCTCATTTTGCTAAAGAGAAGTTCACTGTATCTATTGATGCCTTTAAGAAAAGAACAAAAAATATCCTCACTCCCCCGATGTTGCAGGTTCCTTCAGTAATTGGAATTGGTTTACCCGATTTTAACAATGGCGTCGTGGATAATACGGGATTTGAAATTAGCCTGGGTCTTCACAATCAGGTAGGTAAAGCGAATTATTTTATCGAGGGCAATATGGGTTATAACCACAATAAAGTGATTTCTTATCCCGAATCACCCAGTGCTCCCGAATGGCAGAAAGTTACCGGCAAATCCATCGGCTTTGCTTACCAGCAGATAGGCAGTAATATGCTGGGTTACCAGGCCCTCGGATTGTATCAGACAAAAGACGAAGTTGACGGCGGCCCCACACCTCTTTATGCTACGGTTGCTGCGGGCGACATACGGTATAAGGATATAGATGGTGATGGCATGATTACGGCAAATGACCGTATTGTGCTGGGAGGCAATTTCTTTCCACGTATTCAATATGGTGTACGGCTGGGCGGAAGCTTTAAGGGTTTTGATCTGAATATCCTCATGCAGGGAGCAGCGCTTTCGCAGGGGAATGTTCTTACTAATCTGAGGGGAAGCACGCAAATGCTGGATCGTTGGACACCCGATCATACTAATGCAAGCTATCCGCGTTTATGGAACAGTTACCGGAATAATTCACAGAACTCCACTTACTGGGTCAGGAACACTTCTTACATGCGCGTGAAAAACATCGAACTGGCTTATTCACTACCCGCCGGTCTTATTCGTAATGCCGGATTTAAACAGATCAGAATACTGGTAACGGGAAATAACCTGTTAACATTCACCAAATTCAAAATATACGATCCGGAAGCAGCAGGAAGCACCCGTGATCCACTGATGAAATCCTATTCCGCCGGCATACAGTTGCAATTCTGATAGTAGCAACAATTATTTGGAAGTCAAATTAAAACTCATGAAAAAAAATATAAATACAATATTGTTTATGTTGGCGTTGCTGACTTTAGGAGCCTGCGACAAAAATATGCTAAACAAGAGCCCTCTGGACAAATACAGCGATGCAAATGTGTGGAAAGACAGCGCGCTGATCTACCGTTTTGTAGATGATATTTATTCAACCATTATCAGTGAATATGATGATGAGAGTATGATGGCTACGATGAGTATGACCGATGAAGGAAAAGTATCGAGATCATACTATCCTGCCAACAATGTTAATACCGGTCAGTACACGGCTGCCGATAATTTATTTGAGGAAACCTGGGATAATGTATACAAGAATGTCCGGAAATGCAATGTTTTCTTATCGCATATGGAAGATCTCCCTTTAAGCCCGGCCACTAAAGTGCAACTGGAAGGTGAAGCAAGATTTTTAAGGGCGTTAAATTACATGGAGCTATATTCTTATTTTGGCGTTTTTCCCATTGTTGATAAGGTATTGAATGTTGGCGATGAGGAGCTTTCTGTTGGAAGAGGTACCGAGGATGAATGTTTTAAGTTCATGCTCGACGATCTGCAGGCGGCGGAAGCTGCATTGCCAGAGTCTTATTCGAAAACATCGGATATCGGAAGAGCCACCAAAGGTGCAGCCATCGGTATGCAATGCCGCCTTTATCTCAATGCCCGAAAATACCAGGAAGCGTCTGATGCGGCGGAAAAAGTGATGGCCCTTAATTACAGTCTGTTTCCTGACTACGCCGGAATCTTCTTTCCCGAAAACGACGATAACAGCGAGGTGATCTTTAATAAGGAATTCGGAAGCGAACAGAGCGCGCAGGTTCATTCGATTGACATCTACGAAAACAGCAGTTATTTTACCGGTTTCAACAGTGTAATCGATTGCCCCACCCAGAATATAGTGGATCAATACCTGATGACCGACGGACTGCCCTGGAATGAATCGCCGCTATATTCTGCAGCTCATCCCTATGCCAATCGTGATCCGCGTTTCGATGCCAGCATTATGCATGATGGATCAGAATGGATGGGAGAAACTATTGATATGAAAAGAGGTTCGCCTTTCAATCCTACTGCATATGGCTTTTCACTTACCGGTTATATGATGCGGAAATTGTTGAATCCGAATTATGTTTTCTACGGCGACAATCCCAATTACCAGAATGCTGTAATGCTCCGGCTGGGAGAAATTTATCTGAACTATGCCGAATGTCAGTTGAAACTGGGACATCCTGAAGAGGCAAGGATATACGTGAATAAATTAAGAGACCGCGCAGGTATGCCCCAAATACCCATGGGCCAGATGACCTGGGATGCTTATGTAGGAGAAAGGACGGTGGAACTCGCATTCGAGGGACAACGCTGGAATGATATCCGGCGCTGGCAAACGGGTGCAACCATGCTTGGCTCCGATATTTATTCTACGGTGGTATCAGACGGTCCGGGTGGAAGAGTGTATGACAGGGTACTGCTGGAAAAAAGATTTTTCGATCCGAAAATGTATTTGTTCCCTATACCCATTGATGAAATACTGAAATATCCTGCAGGTCAGCAACTTGAACAAAATCCAGGATGGCAATAATGATTAATAGCATACCACAATAACCATAAAATAGATTCTGATGAAAAGAAACAGCAACTATTTTTTGCCGGTAATAATTTTAATTTTTCTATTACAGGCATTCACTAAGCCTGTGTTTGCACAGGCAAAAGCTGATAAGAAAACAAAGACGCATACTATTGAAGAGACACCGGAAATAAAAAAACTGAAAGTGGCAGTAGAAGCTGATCCAAATAACCTGGAAGCACACCGGGCCTTTATGAAAGCCTTGCATTACGATTTTCCGGAACTTATTAAGCAATACGATCTGTGGATCAAAAAATATCCTTCATCGGCTATTTTTCCTTATGTGATTGGCAATGCCCTTTCCAATTCGGAAAACCCGAAAGCACGGCCTTATCTGCTGAAAGCAATTCAACTGAAACCCGATTATGCCGCGGCTTATTCGTCGCTGGCGGGTGATGCGGAAAGATGGGGAGAGTTTGATTCGTCGTATCGTTATTTGCAGAAAGCTGCGGAACTCGAGCCAACAAATCCGGATTATGTATTCAGTTTTGCATATGCCAACAAACTCGTGAACCCGAAAAAATACCGGGACATGAGCCTGCAGGTGGCCAAAGATTTTCCCAACACCGAGCGTGGCTCACAGTCCTTATACTGGCTGGCCAATAATGCTGAAGATGACCAGGAAAAGATCCGCATCTACGAGCAGCAGAAAAAGGATTTCCCGGTTGATAAATTCAGGTGGACAAAATCCGGTATGCAGGATTATTTCGGAGTGTTGCTGAAAATCGATCCCCGAAAGGCACTGGCATTGGCCGAAGAGATACCGGTTAAAAAAGATGGTGATGACGAAGATTCTTATGACGCTAAAATCTGGGCTGATAATAAAGTAATGGCTGGAAATATTATCCGGATCAATTCATTGCTGGATGCAGGAAATATGTCTGAAGCGCTTGCGCTGAGTGATCAGCTCACGGTGCCAAGGTGGGGTGCTGCGAAAGAATTTATCATACTTTATAAATCGAAAGTGTTGAAAGCTGCCGGCAACATACAGGAAGCGTATGCTAATGTATTAAAAGCTTATGCGAAAGAACCGATGGAAGCATTGAGCGGGCCCATGATGGAATATGGCAGCAGCCTGGGCAAGAGCCAGGCGGGCGTAGATGCCGACGTCTGGCAGGTGAGAGACACCGCAGCCAGACAGGCGCCGAATTTTAATTTGGAAAACTATTTTACCAAAAAGCAAAATTCACTTTCCGATTATAAGGGCAAAGTAATTCTGCTTACCTATTGGTTCCCCGGTTGCGGCCCCTGCCGCGGTGAATTTCCGCATTTTGAAAATGTGGTGAAGAAATTCAAAAACAGGAATGATTTTGTTTATCTCGGTATCAATATCGTCCCCGAACAGGACGCGTATGTGGTGCCATTTCTGAGATCGAGCCATTACAGCTTCATTCCATTAAAGGATAACAAGAACTGGACTAAAGGTCCGCTGGATAATCGTGGAGGAGCACCGATGAACTTCCTGATCGGCAGGGACGGAGAAATTATATTCTCCAATTTCAGAACGAACCAAAGCAATGAGCAGACGCTCGAAACCATGATCAGCGCCATGCTGAACCGGTAAAATAGTGGTTCGGTTGTTTTGCAGCCGGTGCGGTCCCTGAAACAGAAAGCCCGATATGCCGCAAGCTTATATTACCTGATCCGCTGTCCCGGTAAGCAATTGTTTACCGGGATATTAGCGGCATTTACCGGGATTAACCGATGCCCGGCCTACCAGGTATTTCCCGCCTGTCCCGAACACACTATTTTCGGAATTCTAAAGCAATTCCTTATGTCAGCGCTCGAAATATTATCCTCCTTCGGAAAAGCTATTCTTCTCTGGGCCGGTATCAGTGCCATTGTAATGATGGCCGTCCAGGCATATTTTTAAAGCCTGGGGCGCCTCCGGCCACCTGGCGTTCAAAGAGCGTCTTGCTGTTAAGCAATAATGGCGAACTTTTTCCGTTCTGTATGACATATTGAAGTTTTGCTTTATTTTGGACAAATATGCGCCGAGGCCCTTACGTTATCACACTCTTTCTGCTGGTTTTCACATCGTGGAAAGGCTTTGGCCAGACCTCATTTGAGCCGCTAAACAGGGCGAAAATTGAGCAGGAAACCAACGATGTTTCTTTACGCAGCTTCTATCCCAATTTAATAGACCGGTATAACTCATTCGACTCCACGCTTAGCCTGGAAGATTACCGCAACCTGTATTATGGCTTTGTTTTTCAGAACGAATATTCGGCCATGGCAGACCACCGCAAAGCGGAGATGGCCAATGCAATGGGCGACAATAAATATGCTGAAGTGATCCGTATTTGCGACGAAGTGCTTGCGAAGATCCCCATCAGCCTGGCCGCAAATTATTATCGCGCCTATGCCATGATGAACAGCAATGAAAATGACCTTTCTTATTTAAAATACGCAAGGCGGTATAAGGGCCTGGCTGCCGCCATTATTTCTTCCGGCGATGGAAAGGGATGTAAAACAGGTTTCAAAACGATATTTGTCGAAGATGAATATGAGATTATGTTCAATTTTTACGAAATAGATATCAATACCAACCGCACTTTTCAATACCCCTGCGACCGCTTTGCCGTTTCGCCCTCGGGAACTTACCCTTACACCGAGATCTTTTTCGATGTTACCGAAAGCCTGTCATCGATGAAAAAGGCTGCGTCCGTTCCCGATTCAACAAATACGAAATAATAAAACCTATTTCCTTCCGATGCCCGGAACTTCCGGCAGGCTCTCGTTTCCTTCTTCGTTCACCGACTGTACCGCGAAGAAGTAATTGTCTTTTGATATCGGCAGATCGATGAAGTTATCTTTCGTGAAGATCTTTCGCTGCCACACGGCGCTGGTGGTTTCTCTTACCAGCACATAATAGCCCTTTAATTTTCCCGATTGTGGCGCCTTCCAATAGAGATAAGAGCGGTTGCCCAGCCGGGCCACATCAATTTTTACATCTATGGGCCTGGAAGGAGATTTCGCGAGATTGCAGAGGGTGGCGAGATTAACAGCGGTATTTTTTCTTAAATATTCGAAATCCATATACTCGGGAAGGTCTCCATATTCAATTCCATTCTGTTTCCTTACATCCTGGTGCTGGTGATAGAAATTCTCGTTCATTTCCGTAATGCGCACAGCGGCATAGCCATTTTCAACATAGGGAAGATGATCGCCGCCACGTAAGAACCGGTCATTGCGGTAGATCATTAC
Organism: Flavitalea sp.; assembly: GCA_044224935.1. Lineage (GTDB taxonomy): Bacteria > Bacteroidota > Bacteroidia > Chitinophagales > Chitinophagaceae > Flavitalea. The sequence continues at coordinate 2,625 of JBGAJL010000017.1, read as the reverse complement.
CACTTCGAGGTTGTCTACATATCTTTCCCCGGTTTCTTTTACATAGCGTGCGAGCTGCCTGCATTTTCCATCATTTTCGAGTCCCAGCTGACGGATCATCCTTGCATTTTTATCGAGCTCATAATCAGGCAGGCCCTCACTGAACACCCGCAGTTTTGTGTTATCGGTAATATTGGTTTCGCTGGAATTATTACTTCCGATTATGTCGTTATTTAACACGGCTTCAATATCCCAGTTTTCCTTTTTGGCCTTGCCGGCCATATAATAGGAGCCCAGCAGGCCCTGTTCTTCACCGCTTACCGCCACGAATATTACGGTGGCCGGAAAGGAATGCTTACTCATAATGCGCGCACATTCCAGTACGGCCGCAGTGCCACTTCCATCGTCATTGGCGCCGGGTGCATCGCCCGTGCGGTCCATTACATTGCTGCGCATGTTGTCGAGATGGCCGGAGATGATAAATACCCTGTCGTCGTTCGGATCTGTTCCTTTGAGTGCGGCCACGACATTTCCCAACAGCACCGGTGTGTCTACCCGTTTCTTATCGGGCAGGTAAGTGGTCGTATCAATGAATGCGCTCAAGCGGCCGCCGGAAGCCGTTGCAAATTGATTAAACTTTGCCAGCACCCATTTGCGTGCGGCACCGATGCCGCGCCTGCCGCTGGTTTGCGTGCTTAACGTGTTTCTTGTACCGAAATTAACGAGGGTGGTAATGTATGAGCGCAGCGAATCGGCAGATACCTCTTTCACCATCTGTTCGATCGATGGATCACGCTGATAATGGTTTGCCCGGTAGCGGTAGATGTGGCGAAAGAAATAAAAATAAAGGCGCCGAAGAGTATGTTCTTCATCGAAGCAGGTTTGGTTAATGCTATTATTCGTATTGCTTTAGCTTCAGGCGCAGCTCATTCATTTGTTCCTGCATTCTGCGTACCCTCTGCAGCATGTTGTGCAATGCATCGATGCCCTCTATGTTGATGCCCAGGTCGTGGTGCCAGCGGGTGAAGGTTTCGAGCTCATGCAACTGTTCTTCCCCGACGAATTTTTCTTCGTTACTGAAAACGATAGTGATCAGCCCTTCGCTCTCCAGTGAACTGATAAAGGCAGGATCTACCTGGTGCACACTGCAATATTGGGAAATAGAAAATAATTCTCCTTTCATAATAATTACAATTTGGAAAGCTCGGTGAATAATTCTTTTTGCTTTTCGCTGAGATTAACGGGAAGTTTAACCGTATAGCTGACGATCAGGTCGCCGTATTCTCCATCCTTTTTATACACGGGAAACCCTTTGCCTTTCAACCGTACTTTCGTACCGTTCTGCGTTTCGGGTTTCACCTTTAATTTGATCATTCCATTCAATGTATCGATGGTCACTTCACCGCCCAGTACCGCGGTATACAGGTCGATTTCGATTGTTGTGCTCAGGTCATTGCCGGTTCGTTTGAACCGTGCGTCGTCGGCGATGATGAAAGTGATATAGAGGTCGCCGGCCGGGCCGCCATTAACTCCGGGGCCGCCATGCCCCTTTAGTTTGATCACCTGTTCGTTGGCGATGCCCGCGGGCACCGTTATACGAACATTTTTGCCGTTTACGTTCAGCGTATGCTGATGGGTCTGGGCTGCTTCTTTCAGCGAAAGATGGAGCTCGGCATTGTAATCCTGTCCGCGGAATTTGACCGAAGAACTGCTACTGCTGCGGCCACCGCCCCGGTTACCGAATAGTGATTCGAAGAAATCCGAGAAGTGTTCATCGTTGTATTCACCGCTGTATTGCGCGCCGCCTCCTTCAAACGGATTGGAGGAAGCGTAGCCGCCCTGTTGCTGTTGCCGTGCGTTTTCAAACTGCTCGGCATGCTTCCAGTTTTCACCATAATCATCGTATTTTTTTCGGTTGGCAGGGTCGCTCAGCACTTCATTGGCTTCATTGATCTGCTGAAATCGTTTATGTGCCTCTTTATCATTGGGATTCAGGTCCGGATGGTGCTGCCGCGCCAGTTTGCGGTATGCTTTTTTTATGTCATCGGCGCTTGCTGTTTTGGGTACGCCCAGTATTTTGTAATAATCGATAAATGCCATTGATCAATATTTAACGCTATTTAAAGTTACGATCCCTTTTGATAATGAATGAGAGCTTATCTTTGATCTTTAAAATAACTTGAAATCATGAAAAGACTCTCATTGTTCTTATTATCGGTAATGTTTGTTGCCAAAGGCTTTGCCCAGGGCGATGTGGTTGACTGGAAGTTCAGTACCAGGAAAATTGCAGACAAAAAGTACGAGATCAGGATGGCCGCCACCGTGCAGAGCCCCTGGCATATTTATTCTACCACCCAGCCTGAAGGCGGACCTCTTCCTACAAAAATTACGTTTGCAAAAAATCCTCTGGCTACCCTGGATGGCGGCATTAAAGAAGAAGGAAAGATGCAGACTCATTTTGAGCAGGTATTTAACCTCGACACGAAGTTCTTTAACGACAAGGTAGAATTTGTACAGGTGGTGAATGTGAAAGGCGCAGCGAAGACCACTGTGAATGGTACTATTGAATTTATGACCTGTACCAACGAACAGTGCCTGCCTCCAAAGACGGTTCCTTTCAGCATTGCTTTAAAATAAGCTGACAAC
>JBGAJL010000154.1:0-7274 GCA_044224935.1 Flavitalea sp. | reverse complement strand
CGAACTCACCGACGCCATCGTACCGGTCATTGAAAGCGAAACGGCCGATTTTATCTGCCTTAATTACGCCAATGCTGATATGGTGGGGCATACAGGCGTTTTTTCCGCCGCTGTGAAAGCTGTGGAAACGGTAGATGCCTGCGTGAAAAGGCTGGTTACCGCAGCCCTGGATCATGGTTACACGGTTTTCCTTACGGCCGACCACGGCAATGCCGATTTCATGGTGAATGACGACGGCACTCCCAATACGGCACATACCCTCAACCTGGTGCCCCTGTTTGTTATCGATAAAGAATGGAGGGGCAACCTTAAACCAGGCAAACTGGGCGATGTTGCACCAAGCATTCTCAGGATGATGGATCTTCCCATCCCCGCCGAAATGACCGGAAATATTCTGTTCTGACCGCAGTTTTTTTCGGCCGGGTGCAGCATTTGGACGGATAAATTGTCTAAATTACGGGGCAACCAACGCGGTTACTATGACCGAAGAAGCCATTTTATCAGGCTGTTTACATAACGAGGCGGCAGCACAGAGAGAGTTGTACATGAGGTATAGTCCCAAAATGCTATCAGTCTGTTACAGGTTCGCCCACAACAGGGAAGATGCCGAGGATATGTTACAGGAAGGGTTTATCAAAGTATTTTCCCAGATACACACTTTCCAGAACAAAGGCGCCTTCGAAGGCTGGATCAGGCGGATCATGGTGCATACGTGTATCAATCACCTGAAGAAAAACAGGAAGTTCAATGACAGCGTGGATATTATCCATGCAACGGGCGTGCAGACAAGGGAAGAATCGGTGCCTTCTATCGTTCAGGCCAAACAGGTAGTTGAATGTATCAGGTTGCTTCCCCTCGGTTACAGAACAGTGCTTAACCTCTATGCGATAGAAGGTTATTCACACAAGGAAATTTCAGAGATGCTCGACGTAGAAGAAAGCACGAGCAGATCACAATATACAAGAGCAAAACAAATGCTTGAAGATATACTGGTGAAGAAAAATATTATCAATCCATCCCGGCTTAGAGACAACTGGTATGGATTGGCTGCTACTGGTCAATAGCAAAATCGCGCGATCCGGATTTATGAAAACTGAAAACCTAACCACAACTGACGAAAATGGAAGAAGACTTCTACCATAGTGATTTTGCTGACCTGATAAAAGAAAAGGCTGACCAGTACAGAATGTACCCTTCCGACAGGGTCTGGAAAAACATCGACCGGTCCCTGCGCTCCCGTCGCAAATGGTATTGGGCAGGATTTGTTCTCCTTCTTTCCGGCATCAGCTATATCTCCATTGTAGAATTAATGAAGCCGCCGCAGGCTGAAGCTCCAGGCAAACTGCAGTCGGCCCCCGCCACAGAAAAAAATCTCATCACCACGCAGCAGCTTAATCCGTTTGCAACCACGCTCTCCGATGAAGCGCCAAAAACATCAGCAGCAGATTCAACTGTCGTTACATCAAATATCACAGTGGAAGACAGCGGTGCAATTACCGCGGCGTTTGATATACCGCTGCAGATAGAAGATCCCCTCTCTCCCACAGGTAAGAAAACCGTGCATGGATCTTTATTGATAGAAGGGCTGGAACCACTGGCAAAGAACGAAGTGTATAATATTGAACTATCGCTGCCCCCCGCGAATAAATTCCTTACGCCTGCAGAAGCATATACTTCTCCTGCAGCGGCGCATAAAATAGAAGGCCTGGATGATCTTTTGGAAACAAGCGGTTCCCCCCTTAACGGAAAGGCTGCCCGAAAACTGCCGCCTTCCAATCCCAGGCACATCAGCTGGCAGCTTGCTTTTTCTCCCACCACGAATTTCAGAAAGCTGAACGGCACCCCCAATGCAAAGCTGGCTTCTTCCAGCGGCAACCTGCCAATGGCCCTGCAGATATCGGGCGATATCAACACGCTGGTACACCATACGCCTGCATTGGGCTTTGAGCTGGGCAACCATGCTTTTATTTCACTGTCTGATAAGTTGAGTTTAAAAGCGGGCCTGCAGTTCAACTATTCGAAATATGATATCAGGGCTTACCGCAATACCCCGGAGCTTGCCACTATTTCACTGATCCCTTCCGCTGGCCGCAGTCTCAACTCGCTCACCAGCTATACGGATATCCGGAATTTCGGGGGCAGCTCAGTGTACTATCTGAAGAACCAGTATTTCCAGCTATCCATGCCGGTAGGGCTTGAACTCAAAGTGCTGGGCAACGACCGCGTGCAGCTCGATATCGCCGGCACCTTGCAGCCAACCTATCTTCTTAATAAAAATACTTACCTCATTACTACAGATTATAAAAACTATGTGCAGGAGCCATCGCTTGTAAGAAGATGGAACATGAACGCAGGGGCAGAAGCCTATCTTTCCTATAATCATAACGGTGTAAAATGGCAGGTGGGGCCACAGTTCCGCTACCAGCTATTTTCCAGCTATAATAAAGCATATCCATCAGGAATACCTTATGGAATACGGTATTAAAGTTGGATAACCAAAACTATCCGCTAATCGCGTCCGCTGCATTGCAGGGACAAAGCTGCTGTTCACCAGACAGCAGCTTTTTTATTTTAATTTTGTATGATGAAATATCCTTCGCTTGTTTTAGCCGCAGCTTTACTGATGGCCGGCTGCGGTGAGAAAAAACCCGCGGAAAATAGTACTGCCGGAGATTCCGCCGCTGCCCCGCATGCAGAAATGCATCCGGCAAACGACTCTCTTGCCGCAGACACCTCACACCAACAATATTTTCCCGTAGTAAATTTTATTAAAGGGGAGATCGTCAGCGTCGACTCACTTCCGGTAGGAATAAAAAAATATACGGGTAATAATAAATCGAAATTCGTTTATATTAAATCCGACGAATTTCACCGGCTCGCCTCCGAATTCACACCGCCCGGATTGCAGGACAGCACATTCTTTACCGAAAACTATAAAGAAAATACCTTTTTTGATCCTGCCTCGGGTGCGGGCACCTTTATGTATACTGCAAAAAATAATTCTTTACCGGTACAGCGGATCGACGTGATCACCATGCCGGGAGACGCATACGACAAAGTAAAAAGTATTTACATTCAGAAAAATTACAGTTCGGGCGACACGGTTTTCATCAGGAAATTGTCCTGGACGCCACAGCAGCGCTTTCAGATCATAACAGTGATGACAAAAGGATCCGGGACACCCAAAACAGAAATCACCAATGTCGTGTGGGACAGTAAGGAGGAAGGATGACACAAAAAGAATTTCAACAGATAGCGCATACGATTCCCCTTGAGCCGGGAATCTATAAGTATTATGCCACAGATAATGAATTATTGTACGTAGGCAAGGCCAAAAGCCTGCGCAAGAGGGTGAGCTCCTATTTCACCAAAACTTTTACAACATATAAAACACATGAGCTTGTTCAGCGAATATTCCGCGTTGAATTCACCATTGTAAATTCGGAACAGGATGCGTTTTTACTCGAGAATGCATTAATCAAACAGTTTCAGCCACGGTTCAACATTGATCTTAAAGACGATAAATCTTATCCTTATATCGTTTTCAAACACGAATCTTTTCCGAGAATATTCCTTACCCGCAGAAAAATAAACGATGGCTCCGAATATATCGGTCCCTTTACTTCCGTAGCCAAAGTGCGCGAACTGCTCGATTTTATACGGGCGACCATTCAACTGCGGACATGCAAGCTAAACCTCACCGAAAATAATATCCGGAAAGGAAAATTCAGGGTCTGCCTCGAATACCATCTCGGTAATTGCAAGGGCCCTTGTGAAGGGAAACAATCAGCAGAAGATTATGCGCAGGGGCTTAACCAGGTAAAAAACATATTAAAAGGAAATCTTGCCCCGGTAATTAATCATTTCAAAGCCGAAATGAAAAATTACGCGGAGCGGCTTGATTTTGAAAAAGCCGAACTGACACGAAAAAAGATCGCGCATATGGAGCAATACCAGGCAAGATCGGTGATCGTAAATAAACACGTTAATCATGCAGATGTTTTTTCGATACTGCGCGAAGGCGATATTGCTTATGTAAATTACCTGAACGTGCAGAACGGCACTATTGCGCAGACGCATACCACACAGCTCGAGACACATCTCGACGAAACGGATGAAGAGATTCTTGCCTTTGCGATAGCACAGCTGCGCAGCACGTTTAACAGCGCTGCGGCCGAAATAATAGTTCCTTTCGCCTTCGATTACCCGGAAAAAGGAACGGCCATCATTGTTCCCAAAGCCGGCGATAAAAAAAAGCTGCTCGATCTATCGGAGAAAAATGTCAATTATTTCCGTGAAGAGCTTCGCAAAAAGAAGATACTTCAGCTTGAGGGAAAAGATGATATGGAAAGAAAGAAAGTGTTGTACCAATTACAGCGCGATCTGCAGTTGCCCGAATTACCTGCTCACATCGAATGTTTTGATAATTCCAATTTCCAGGGAAGCTTTCCCGTATCGGCGATGGTCTGTTTTAAAAACGGTTTGCCCAGCAAATCCGACTATAGAAAATTCAATGTAAAAACAGTTACCGGCATTAATGATTTTGCAACGATGAAGGAAGCGGTTTACAGGCGTTATAAAAGGCTGAAAGAAGAAGCTGCCGGTTTTCCACAACTGGTCATCATCGACGGTGGCAAGGGACAACTGGGCGCTGCTATGCAGGCCATTAACGAATTACAGCTACAGGGCACGATGACCCTGGTAGGGCTGGCAAAAAACGAAGAAGAAATATTTTTTGCCGGTGATAAAGAATCGGTAAAGCTCCCTTTCAACAGTGAATCCCTAAATCTTATCCGCCGCATACGCGACGAAGTGCACCGGTTCGGGATCAATTTCCACCGTAATAAAAGAAGCAGCGGCACCTTTAAAAATGAGCTGGAAACCATTAAAGGCATAGGGAAAAATACTGCTGATAATTTATTGAAAGAATTCAGATCGGTGAAGCGGATAAAGGAATTAAGCGAAGAAGAGCTTGCACAATCGGTAGGCGCTGCAAAAGCAAAATTGATCAGAGATCATTTTCAAAGTTAAAAGTCAAAAGTTTAAACTTAAAACCGGAGCATTTCTCTTTTTCATTTTTTACTTTTCCACTTTTAACTTAAAAAAAAGGGGCCAGGATAGAAATCCAGCCCCGTTTTTAAAATCCAATATCCTATGAAAAACAGTTGTAAAAATAATAAAAGCGAATAAGAAAACAATACCACTAAAGGAGTATTTTAAAGTTTCCCATTTTTGGATTATTTCTTCTTATATGGAATAAAAACAGCCATAGCATCCTATTCAACGCTAATCAGGTAAAAAAATGTAGACATTCTCTGCATAAAAGAAGAGGCCGCCTCTTATTCGAGACGGCCTCTTTAATTCAATTGATCTTTTCCGACCGGATCTTATAATTATCCGATCATCCTATTAATATGACCAGAGATCCTGTTCGTAATCAAATATTTTCTCTTTAATATTTTCACCTTCGAGCAATGCGAGGATCGGATCCTTAATATAGCTCTTGATATAAATATCGTTCGGATTGTTGATCGTTGATTTAATTATCCGGCTGGCAAACATCCTGCTTTCGAATAATTCTTCCCAGCTCATCCTGGCGCCATAGTTTTTACCGTTGTATACATCATACTTGGCAAGCATAGGCCGCAGGTCGGGATAATATACCCAGAATACCGGGGTAACATCCCTGAATGAGCCATCCTCGTTGGTGATGGTCTTGATAGGTGCAATACCCAGAATTCTTGTATACATCCTGGAAGATTCCTTGTCAAACACCACATCTTCCTTGATCCAGTACCGTTCGATCATATCCGGGTTGAACTCGGAATTGATCACTGTATCTTTCATCAGTCCTTTTGAACCGTCGGGGTCATTTGCCCAGTCGGGAATCTGCTGGTTCTTGGGTTTACCTACCAGGTTCTCGGCGATTTCGCTAAACGTCATCGGCGTAGTGAACCTGTCGTCGGTGGCAGCAAAGGCTGTGATCTCACCCGACTTGATCGCATTCAGCAGGATCATGATAAACCGCTGGTTGCCATTGTCACTTTCCGCCTTGTAATTAAACGGAACGTTGAGCTTCTCGTGCACGTCGATCTCGCGCCATACGCGCTGAATATACGTAGCATCGTCTTCACGGATGTTTTCGTAATCGAGAGGTGTCCTGTCCTTAACGAGGTTTCGCTGAATCGCGTTATCGTTTCGCAACGAAGGTCGCGGTGTTTCTATTTTCAGCTCGGCAACAGGAGCTTTCACCGTATCCTTCGGAGCGGTATTGAGCGCTGCGTTGGCAGTATTATTGCTTCTGCTGGTGCTTTTATTGGTTTTTTTCGTGGTGGTTGCCCGTTTGCTTTTCGGCCTTGAAGGCTTCTTCTGCTGTGCATCAGCCGACTCCACCATCATACCCAGCACGCATGCGAGCAAAAACAACCTGATAATGCGATTTCTCATTTGGTTTCCCTTTAAAAAATTATCTCAAATTAAATGACATCTGCGGCAGATCCCTGTTTTTTCCGTCCGGACCGACAACTTTGATGTTATCAAAAAATATGCTTGTTCCCGGAGTGGCGCCATTGATAATTGTTGCAGCAGCACCATTCCACCTGTTTCCTTCGTTCGTAGCAGTCTGGTAGATTGGATATTTTCCACCTACTGCACCTACTGAATAGCTTACTACTTTGAAAGAGGCTTCAAAGTCCGATTCCAGCAATCTCGCGATGATACCACCCTGAGCTTTCAGGTCAGCAGCCGGTAATGGGCCACCTCTTTTATTGGCTACGAAAGATGCAGGATCAGGAAGATATTTTACACGGTATTTTATCGGTGTTGATTTACCATCAACAATTACGTTGATGTTCTGTTCACCGGGGGTTTTGGGCTTGGCAACCCATTTAGCGCCGCTCACTCTTTCGATAGAACCTCCGCTAAAGGAAGCGTTCACTTTTTCAGCGCCCACACCGGCGGTAATCGTAAGCGGATTATCCACACCTATATAAAGCACGTTCATTTTATCGGCAGACACCGCCACGCCCGAAGGCTGGCCTACGGTGTATTCGAGCTTTTTAGGAATTTCCCTGTCGATACCGTCCTGATCTTTATACTTGATCACCACGTTTACCGAGCCGGAACCCGACACAGGAAATTCAGTTGTAGCGATGCCGTCAGCGCTGGCTGCAACGGGCTTGCCGTTGATAAAGATCTCGGGTGCCGCACCAGACGAAGTGGCGCCCAGCCCTGCATATACCTGTAATTTTTCACCAGGCATCAGGTAGCTGGAG
>JBGAJL010000016.1:20492-53780 GCA_044224935.1 Flavitalea sp. | reverse complement strand
TGGGCCGGTCGTCTGCTTCGGCTAAACGATTAAAGATATACCGTGTATTTTCTTTTGACTCCATGCAGCAAGCAGGCTAAACAAACTGCTGGTCGTAAAAATCACTCTCAACAGTCAGCCTGCACAAATAAACAGTTTTTTTATAAACAAAAAATGGTTTGTACCTGATTGATGCAAACGTTTGCCGTTATTTAAAGCACCGCCAGCGGAAACCCTGTCAGTCCATTTGACCAGTGTCATATTATCCCATTCAGTGATAGTAGAACTAATTTCGTTTTTGCAGGATATTAAATGTATTTATATTTAATGAACAGTAATCATCCCGCCATGCCTTCCACCCAAACCCTCACCGTAAATAATGCCACGGTGTCCTTGAAAATCAGCGGACAGGGGCAAAACTGCATTTTTTTCCTGCATGGCGCATCTATGTCGGCAGAGACATGGCTGCCGCAGCTAACGAATGCAGCATTACAAAAAGACTTTACCCTCGTTGCAATAGACCTTCCGGGTCATGGCAATTCCCAATGGCTGAAAAAAAGAGAAGCCTATGGGTTGAAAGAACTGGCTGATACCATCCGGCAAATAACCGTGGCTTTTTCCCCGGAAAAGTTTATGCTGGCCGGGCTGTCGTATGGAACAAATATCATCGGTGAAATAACACCTCCGTTAAAGGGGTGCGCCGGTATCATGCTCGTAAGCCCCTGTATTTTGAATGACCAGTTTCCGCCCGGCGTTGTGATCACACTTGGGTCTATGGCGCATGTGATCGCCGCCGAAAATCCTGCTGATGATGATCTGCGGGAATACATGCATTACGGAACAAAAAATACGGCGCTTGCCGAAAGATGCATGGATGACTATAGAAAGACCGATCCTGCATTCCGGCAGGCATTGGGTTATATAACTATGAATGCCGGGTGGACAGATGAGCCGGCAAATATCCGGCAATGGCAGGCGCCAGTCTGCGTAGTATTTGGCGAGGAAGACCGGATTGTAAATACCCGTTATTTAGATCAATACCCGGCTTTGTGGAATAACCAGGTTTACCGGGTTGAAAATGCAGGACATGCTGTCAATGAAGAAAATCCCGGCGCATTTAATGCATTGCTGCAGCAATTCGCGTCCTCCGTTTTCAAATAAACCCTTTGTCGTTCGCATGGCATATAATCCCGTACGAAAAAGATATAGTAAAATAGCTGAAAAAGGCTATTTCCACGATATGGGGCAATGAATACTTTTGTCAATCGTCTATATTATCCAGTCTTACCCGGATCAAAAAATAAGGTTTCTCATTATTCATCAGTCAGTTTTCCATGTATGAAAAAATATTACACGTTTTTCTGTATTATAGGTTTCTTCTTTGCCGGCTGTTCAAAAAAGGAAGCCCCTCTTGTCAATAAGATCAGCGGACAGCTAAACAGCACCGACAGCCTGAGCATCTTTAACAGTTTCCTGAAATCCGCCGGACTTACTGACGCTGAAATAAGCAGTGGCATTACATTAATTGCTCCCTCCAACAGGGCGTTCGGAAGCAGTTCTGCCTCTTCAACCAATATGCTTCCCGATTCTTCTGTATTGAGAGATTATGCCATTAAAGGCATACTGAAAGAATCAGACTTTGTTCCTGATAAAATATTTACAACCTTAAGCGGCAAACAGCTTAAAGTTTCTGTGGTGTCGGATCCCATTTATCTGCTGAACGGGGTTACGATTAACATCCATACCGTTTCGGAAGGCGATAATTTCGTGGTATACGCAGCCACCCAGCTTATGAACGATCCCACCCCGCTTTTCTTTACGATCTGGGATGCCACTAAATGGAGCAGCAGTAAGCCCAAGGGAGAGCTTGCTGCACAAGCCCGGGTTTCTCTTTTTCATAGCCAGGAAGAGTTTGGTGCTTCAGCCCCTCCTGCATATACTGCCGTTGCGGACAATGACGGTGTGGCCATTATCAACAGCGTACTTCCGGGCAAATATTATGTGGTGGCCACAAAGGATAATCTTTCCAATGTCTTTTCATTATACAAAGAGCCCGTTAATGGCGTATATATCGGTTTCGAGCCAGAGGCAGCGCTTGATGATTTAGGCAATTTTATATGGAAGGACGTTAACATGGATGGCAGAGTAGATAAATGGGATGGCGCAGCAACGCAGCCTACGCTGGCCGTAGAGGCATCCATGCACACTACTTCCAACACAGAAATATTGATAGGTAGTTACTATCATTTGGCTCAGACAACAGAGGAGGTCCAGACAAAACTGAACGCGGTATATTCCGGCCTGCTTTCCACTTACGCCAGCCTCGTTATCATAGATGGAACGCTAAGCGACGATGCGCCCTGTATTTCTTCCGGCTCAGGTTTCTCTTATTGTGATTTTGACAATTACGTCATGTCGCGTTCCACTTTAGTGTTGAATAATATTTGGAACAATGCCTATTTTACGCAGCTAAGCTCGCTGAATGGAATAATTGATGATGTACCTAATCTTACCGCGGATGCAGGAGTGAAAGCCGACCTGGTGGCACAGGCAAAAGGGCTGCGTGCCTATATTTATCTTGAGATGTTAACTTATTTTGGAGATATACCTATTCATTACGACCGGAATAATTATTTTTATCCTTCCATACAGAGGGCCTCCAAAGACGAGGTATATAATCTTATTAGTGCCGACCTTACTGCAGCCATTGCCGATCTTCCCGCAACAAGAGCAGATGGAAAACTATATCTCACAAAAAATGCGGCCCATGGTCTTTTTGCCAGGGCTGCCTTATGGAAAAAAGATTACAACGCGGTATTGGCCCATACTACACCAATTATCAGTAGCGCAAGCTTTAGCCTTACGGCCAATGACAAGTCATGGCTTACCAGCGCTTCCACTGCAGAAACAATATGGGCCCCTCCTTTCTCCAACATAGGCAGCGGCTATGCCTGGTATTTCAGCGGGGCATTTGGCGCTGTTACAGTACAGGTATGCCCTGTGCTGCGTTATGCCCATGTGTTGCTCATGGATGCTGAGGCGGAAATTGCTGCGGGTCAACTGGCAAAGGCAGCGCAATATCTGAACCTGATCAGGGCCCGCAGTGGGCTGTCTGCCTATGGTTCGTTTGCCACTGCTGCCGAGGCCAATAACGCATTATATACTACCTGGCAGGCTGAGACCTACCGGCAGGGCGACAGGTTTGCCAACCTGCAGCGTTGGGGAACCGCCGAAATGGTGCTGGGCCCGTATGGCTATCATCCGTACAATAATGTTCTTCCCATACCATTGGCTATTTTAGATGCTTATCTTAACATTACTCCAAATGCAGGATACTGAATAATGAAAGCAGCATCACTGGCTACAGGAAGACTGCGCCTGCGAGCGCACATACTTGTTTAGTATTTATCATTTATTAAATGATTCCTTTGTCGCTTGCATAGCGTATAAGCTCTGCCACATTTTTAGCGTTCGTTTTTTTGAGCATGCTCTTCCGGTGATTGGAAACGGTATTTTCACTCAGGGAAAGTTTGTCAGCTATCTGCTTGCTGCTCAGTCCGTCTGCTATGCGCCCGAGGATCTCTCTTTCTCTTTTAGACAGGAGCGCTTCTCCGGGATCGGAGTGATAATAGTTGGTTATTATATTATTATAACTCAACAGCGGAGTATCCTTTCGCTTTTTATCTATTGAAAAGATCATGCTGTCGTCCTTCTTTACGGGTGAAATGTCTGCAACCAGCGCGATGCCGTAAACAGGAAGTTTTGTCTTTGGGTCGGTGATATAGCTTCCCTGCTGAAAGAGTTGCATCCATTTTCCGTCAGCTTTCCTTGACCGGTAGGAATACGTGAATAAATAGTCGCTATGTTCCTCTTGCGGAGTTTTACGCAGCAATTCGGTAACCTGCCCAAAAATGGTTTCATTGTAAATTTTAAAATCATCCTTTTGAAAAACGCTGACAGCAAAATCCAGCCCGTCTTCCAACAATATTTCCACTCCATAACCCGTCATGCTTTTAACATCACCGCTTATGCAAACATGACGGCGCTGGGTGTAATCCACCACCTGGATAAAGCCATTAAAAGGCAGTAGCTTTTGCGGTATAGCCTCCGCCTGTCGTAATAATTGCAGCACTTCACGACTATCCACATCCTTTGCCGTACGGCAGGGGCCTTTAAGGAAATCAGTAAACGTGATGATTTTTTTGGGGGGCATGGATAGCCTGCTTTTCCCTAAATTAATAAACTTCCCGGATTCCTGTGAAGAATATTTTACCGGTTTATTGTTGATTGTAAAGAAACGGTTTTCCAGGAGAAAACACAATGCTGCTTTGCATGGATTGAGTGTGGCATACCCGGAAAGTCAGCATCCTTTGATAGGATAATTACTTCTCCCTTGCGCTTTCGCCTTATTGACAGGCTTAACCAGTTTTGTTCTCTCCCGGTAATAGGGGAACTGGATTTCCCTTATAATCTTGATATCGATCTTCCATATAATTTGAATGATGTGTCCGCGTTAATTAAATCATTGCAAAAGGCAGGCTTCGATGTAAGAAGGGAAAACCGGAAGGTAAAAGTGACGGTGGTAAATGATAAGCCGACCCAAAGCAACAAATAAAGCCTGGCTGCGGAGGTCCGGTGACAAATGCCTTTTTCAATTGGGTGAAAGAAAGAGAACAGAACCGAACAAATTTGGCCATTAACCTTTTAAAAGAATACTTTTTATGGGTATAGCCTAAAAAACTTTATGGTTCATAGAGAAATTTATATTGACGCGTTAAAAGAATTTATTGATAAACCTCAGATAAAAATACTTACTGGGATACGTAGAAGTGGTAAATCTTATGTGCTGATGATTTTAAAAGAAGAACTTGCCACAAGAGGTGTAACCTATCAACAAATTATCCATATCAACGAAATAATATCCGTGATGTAGAATTACTGGAAAGGGTTATCAAATATGCGTTTGATAATATAGGAAGTACCTTTTCTGGTAAAAAGTGGCTGATTATTTTAAAAGTCAGCAACGTAAAATTGACCTCAATACTATCTACAATTATTTAAGTGCTTTGGAAGGAGCATTTATTCTTTATAGAACTCGTCGTTATGATATCAAAGGAAAAGGAATATTAAAAACTCAGGAGAAATACTATTTAAGTGATATAGGCTTGTATTATGCCACTATGGGTTTTAAAAATCATAAGATTAGTGGACTACTGGAAAATATAGTTTTTCTTGAATTGAAAAGAAGAGGTTATCAAGTTTATATTGGCAAGATAGATCAGAAAGAAATAGATTTTATTGCTGAAAGGCAAGGAGAAAAAGTATATATACAAGTAGCGTATAAATTAGAAAGTGAAGCTACTGTTGAGCGTGAGTTCTCAGAACTAGTGCGAGTAGAAGACCAATACCCTAAATTCGTAGTGACTATGGATGATTTCTGGAAAGGATCGGCGTAAGGGGTACAGCATTTTTATATATCTTACTTTTTATTGAGTGATCAATATTAATAGGGCAGAATAACTGTACTACTTATATTATGGTATGTAAGTACCCCTTTGCCCAAACAGTTTACATTGCAAATAAAGGCAAAATGCATCTGGCCAGGCTAAAATCAGCGACTGAGTAATCAGCTTAATAAAGACGGTCATCCCATTATCGTTCCCTTTATAATTGAAATCCAAATTAAATGAGATGCTTTAATTGTAAAAAATGTGCCTCTGGCGAATTGACTTACCTATTGTTCCACAAATGAACAGGAGCTTTTCCATTTTTCATATCTTCAACATCATTTCGCAATAATTGAAATATCTCCGGGGCTTGCGACAGAAATGAATCTTTACTGGCAAGATTCATCATTTCTATGGCTTGTTGTTGGTCATCATTTTTAAATAATAAACCAGCATACACAGCAGCGTTTGAAAAATGAGGAAACCATTCGTTCGCAATCATTGCCCATTCCTTTGCCTTTAATAACATGTTTTTATCGTGGGATATCTCGTACACCGCTTCTGCGGCATCGCGTAATTTATAGGAAGGTGATATCATTTTCGAATTTCTCTTAATTCTTTTCATCATGAAGCCCTGGTGGTTAACCGAATCTAGTTTACCGGTTAGGTATGGTTCCATAAACTTTAGGTATTCCACGGAATCCTTAGCTTGCATCGGGGCGATATCTAATTTCATTATTCCATTTTCAACAAAGTCTGTTACAGCCAAATTTAATTTTGCTTCGTTGTGCGTGCCGCTGTAATACTTATAGGTCACCTCTTTCCCCATCAATGCTATGTCATCGATCGAAACGCCATACGCCTGCATTACCTGGGTATATGCATCTATCATTACAGTTAACATTTTCTCGCGCTGGTTCGAAATAATATTTTTTCTAAAATAATTATTGATACCAGTTTCCATAATACCCAACGGGTATTTAACCAACTGCAATGAATCAAGTTTTCTATAATTCTTTATCACATAATCGAACACTCTACCACCTGGGATATATTCGGTTCTCTCATCGTAAAATATAATATTCGAAATTATATCCTTATTCGACAGCTCATCTTTTGTAAGCAAAGGAAATAATTCTTCCACAATATCAGCAGAGGGCATTTTCAAAAGCGCCCTCTTTCTCATATACTCCATTAAAAATTCCTTATCCCTTTTACCTTTGTTGTATTCTTCCTTCCACTTAATATAAAGTTTCGGGTCTTCCTTTTCTTTCAATGCAATATTCGCCTCCCGCATAAATGAACCAGAAGTCATATAACCTCCGGTGCGATATACCAACTCGCCATCACCATTTACAAATAAATAAGTAGGATAAGAATGTACACCAAAGTTTTTCGCCACGTCAACCCCTTCACCCTTCTCTGCATCAATTTTATAATTAATAAACGAGACATTAAACAAGGTCCCTATTTCTTTCCTCGGAAAAATCTCCGAAACCATTTTCTTGCAAGGGCCGCACCAACTGGTGTACACATCGATAAATACCAGCCTATTCTCTTTTTTTGCCCGGCCTAATATTTCTTTCCATGTGCCATTACTGAACTGGATGCCATCTTCTGCAAATATTTCCACGGCACATAAGAGAAGACAACAACAGGCGATGATCTTTTTCATACTAATTTTTTCAATATGCTTATCTATTTTGACGGGCTTTCCAGTAATTTATTTAATATATCCTCAAAATTGTCTGTTTGATTCCCTACGAATCTCCCACGTATTATTCCATCCCTATCCACTAATATCTTAGTAGGAAATGCCACAACGCCATACTTTTTTAAAATATCCGTCTGGGCTGGATCGTTTAGCACATTTAGCCAATTTATCTTATCCGCTTCAATAGCATTTCTCCAGGCTTTGAGTTGCTCTTCTTTGCTACCATTTTCCTTTGCCACGCCAACTATCTCAAATCCCAAGTCCTTATACTTATTGTATAATTCTTTTAAATGCGGAAAGCTCGCACGACAGGGAACGCACCAGCTTCCCCAAAAATCAATCAGTACTACTTTTCCTCTCAGCGCATTCATATCGACCATCTGCCCATCATAACCTTCCTGCAGAAACGGCACTACCGAAGAACCCGTACTTGTCCTTGCTGTTTCCTCAATCTTTTGCTGGATGCGTTTGCCAAGTGGCGTATTTTTAAAAGTCACTGGCAAGGCACCAAATTGCTTAGCCTGTTCATCATCGCTCAATTCAAGAGCGTAAGTTGCAAAAACCTCGATAGCAGCGTAAGTGCCTGGGTATTTCTTTACAAATTCTTTAGCCCACTTGTTACGCTTACGTTCAAGCAGGGTTCTTCTTTCTTTATAACCAAATTCGGTCCGGGAATGAAGCCGCCGCCATCCATAATTACATTATTTGGGTTCCTGACTACAAAAGTTGCCATGGATATACCGGTAGTTTTTCCTTTAAAAACCATGCAACCTTTTTCCATTACATAACTTGTGTCCATTACGTATTTATCACCATTGTGGTATGCAATAAGAACTTTATAATTATTAGGATTAGATATTTTAGCGCTAATAGTAAATCCATCCTGGGCCGATAATTTACAGATAAAGGCAATGCTTATTATTATATAGCTGGCAATTATATTGATGTATTTCATTTCTAATATTCTTATTTACAAATAATATTTAAGGTCGTTTAGTGCCGGGTATACCCAGTACATTTTCAGTTATTAATTATTAGGTAGGGGTTCCGCACGCCGAAGAATCATTCCTCCGGGAGATTGACTTGTGTTCTTTCTATCATCATATCCAGGGTTTTTATCAATTCATCGCGCAAATTTTTTAGCAACAATATTGCCTTACCGGATCTACGAGGAAATTTTGAGAAATTATGCATTAATGTTATAAGCAACCGCCACTGTTTTTCCACCCTTTTCTTCAGATCACTTAGTTGTATCCATGGAAGCCCATCGGCTTCTATAGCTTTTAGCCACGGTTCTTTTTTATCATCAAGCGAAATTCCGATTATCTCAAAATTTTTGTTTTTAAATTGATTATACGCTCTTAAAAGGTTAGGGTTTTCTTCACGGCAAGGCTTACACCAACTGGCCCAGAAATCAATTAGTACAAATTTTCCTCTTAAAGAGGCAAAAGATACCACATTACCTCTCTTATCGCTTTGAGAAAAATTGATAGCTGGTTTTCCAGGTGACGTTTTATCAGATAGCATTATCTGCTTAGCCAGTTCTCTACCTGTCGGAGTATTTTTCAGTTTATTAGTTAAACCAACAAATAATGGCTCGTAGGAAAGATCTTTCGTCATTGCATCAGCCACCAGATCAAGGCTAACATATGAATCGGGATTATCTCTTATGAATTTTTTTTCTGTCTCAATCATTTCCGATCTTAAAGCCTGCAGTTTAGGAAACAATTCTTTCCGGCCAGCATCATTATTTTCTTTGAAATATTCCTTCATTTTTTCACTTAATGGATTCATTTTTCTCTGAAGTGTATCAAGTTGTGATTGTAGCGACAGGTAATCTGTTTGGGATTTCCCGCCTTTTATGATTGCGGTTTTAATTTTATTTGTTCCGGTTACACTAGTAACACCCTTTTCAAGAAAAAATTCCTGCGCATCTCCATTCATTAGCATATTCCTCGCCATACCACCCCCTTGGATATTAAGCGCCCTACCCTCTCCCGGGACGGTATTACCGGAATTAACTTGCAGAATCGCCCGGCAGGGCAATAAAATTTTACCGTTTATTACAAAAGCACCATTTTTTACAATAGCTGAATCTCTAACAGCTTGGTCGCCATCCGAATAGGAGAGCAGTATTTTAGTGTCATTATCCAGGTTGCTGAACCTTCCTCTAATTGTAAAACCATCTTGTGCAACTACCTCTCCTGATAGCGAGATTCCCAACAATACGATGATCCAAGTTCTTTTCATTATTTGTTATTTTACATTTTTCATTTATTCATTATTCTGCATTCCGGGATTTTGGTCAATTATCTTTTGTGGAAACTTCAATACGAATCGTGCTGGCGTGAGCGCAAATGTTGATGTACTACCTGTTGTATCATATAGTGTATGCGTATAATTAATTGTTGTATTAAATACCGGATCAACGGAAAGCCTTCGCATATCAAACCAGCGATATCCCTGCATTGCAAATTCTCTAATGCGTTCTTCCAGTATAAATGTTACCAGGGCTACCTTATCGGAAGCTATAGATTCCGGGACCGGAGCATCCACAGCGGGCATACGTTTTATACGCAAGCTCTCTACATCATTTTTTGCCCCTGCTAGGTCATCAAGCCTTGCTTTACATTCGGCTCTTAATAAATATAAATCCGGAACTATAACACCAAATTGGGTACTGGTAGGACCGATTCTCCTAAGCATACCCGAAGGGTAAGGGTCACCGGAAGGGAAAGGGGTATTTCTATAAAACTTAAGCCGTAAATCGGAGTCATCAAATAGTGTGACTGTTTGTGGACTGATCACAAATTCTGAGAATCTAAACGTCCAGTCATTACTAAATTGTTTCGCATAAATGATTTCTTCATTATCAGGAGCCAGCGGGTATCTTGGCCCAAAGAGGCCCATTGGTAAGAATGAGCCGCCTGGAGCAAATGCCAGGTTATAATCATACAAACGAACAGCAATGGCGGAAGAAGTTAAATCGGTAAATGCTGCATCCAATAATGGTAAAGCGCCTTCGAAATTAGCCATGAACATATATACCTTGCCCAACAAGCCTTCAGCCGCAGCCCTGGACATGCGAAGACGATGTGTTGTTTTTAATGGCAAATTTGCAATAGCAGTAGTAAGATCATTTACAATAAAATCATATACTTCCCTTACTGAAGCGCGGGTAAAGTTCTTTTCAGTGACATCGGCTTTTGTAATAATGGGAAACCCGGCATCGGTGGCCGAGGTAGTGCCGTTATAAGGCTTGCCATAATAATTGATCAATGAAAAATATGTCCATGCCCGACCTGCCATTGCTTCAGCCTGTATTTGCTTTTTTTGCTGCTCCGTTCCGTCAGTAGCACTAAATACCTCGTTGATTATAGTATTATATGTATAGATATTTTGCAAAGCAACAGACATTTCCGCAGCATTTTCATTAGGCTCATAAATCACCGAATCACGACGAAAAAGTCTTTGCGCCTTCAGAGACGTGCCACTAAAAAATGGTTCTACCGCTGCTACTTCATCTCCCATGGGAACTTCAGCACGCCCGTTACTGGGGAGACTAACTTGGTTCAAAAAATCAAGATTGTTTAAAAGCTGGTTATAATCATCCAAGGTTTGGGCTATAAGCTTACCCTTTGGTTCCACTTCCAAAAACTCTTTTTTGCAGGAGTGCAGGCAGAGTATAGCCAATGAACTCAAAATAATTGTTCCTATTTTTTTTATGTTCGTTTTCATTACGCTAATTTTTAGAATGAAATATTTGCTCCCACCGTTAAAGTTTTCTGATTGGATATGAGCGTTCTGATCCCAAAAGTGGCATCGTGAAATTCAGGATCGATTCCATCTTTATTAGCCTTCCACAACATCACATTGGACACCTGTATGCGAAAGGAAATATTGTCAGCATTCATCCTGTTGGTAATTGATTGGGGTAAATTATAAGAAAGCGTAATGTCCCTAAGTTTTATATAAGAGGCACTCACAACATTAATATCTCCATCAGTATAATATTCAACATTTCTGCGGCTGTTACTTATTGAGCGGTTAGATACATAAGAAGGTATATTGGTTGTGGTTTCATCGCCGGGTGTCTTCCAACGGTTAGCAAAATCGGCATGCAGGTTGCCGCCTGTAAAACCGCTATTATCACTTCCTGACATTACACCGAGATGTGTTAACCTATCGGTATAAAACTGGTTTACATCACGCCTCATGACATGCCCCATATTGTATACTGCGTTAGCTGCCAGGCTAAACCCTTTATACCTAAAAACATTAGAAAACCCACCACTCCAAACCGGCTGATAAGTTCCCATGTAGCGTATATCATCAGGCTTTGAAATATTTCTTTCTTTTGTAACCGTTTTATCAACAAGCCGGATTTTAGGATCACCCTCGTCATCCAAACCTGCAAATTGATAGGCAAATACAGCGAAGGCTGGATAACCTGCTAGATATTTTTGACCAACCTTATCATCACCTGTTGTAAGCTCGTTTACAGTAGCTAGTCTTGTAATCGTGTTTTTATTATAGGCCATGGTTAACATCGAAGTCCAGGTAAAGTCTTTCTTTTGTACATTCACTGAATTAATGATAACCTCTATTCCTTTGTTGCTCATATCACCGAAATTTCCTATAATCATGTTGTAACCAGTAAAATTGTTAACCAGCAGGTTGCCTATCAAATCCTTTGTCTCTTTCTGATAAAAATCTAATGAACCATTGAGCCGCCTATTTAGGAAGGCAAAGTCAAAACCGACATTTGTAGTTTTAGTGCTTTCCCAGGTAAGTTTCGTATTGGCGGGGCTTGATATCCTCAATCCCTGCCCGCCAGGAAGAAAAAAACTTGTTTGCGGTTCCAGGATATTAAAAGACGAAGCCGTACCTGGTAGTGGTGAATTACCTGTAAGTCCGTAAGTGGCTCTTATTGCTAACAAATTGACGCCATTTTGATTGAAAAATTTCTCCTCGCTTAAAACCCATTTACCACCAACGCTCCATACAGGCCTGTTTTGGGCTGATTTATCCACCCCGAATAAATTACTTTTATCTATACGCCAACTTGCATTTACAGAATATTTGTGATTAAAGGTATAAGCTGCATTTGCGTACCAGGAAGAGAACCTGGTTTCAGTTTCAGATTCTCTGAAAAAATCAGTTCCCAGCGTGCTTGTTCCAAAAGCAGTTGGCATTACCGGGTCCGTCACACCAGTGTTTCCAAGTGTAGCATAATCCAAAGGTGTAAAAGTCTGTAATAATTCATTATAACCCCGCACTGTTGTGCTGTTCGAATTGCCGAGCTTTTCCTGGGCTTCCTGGCCTGCCAGTAAGGTTAACTGGTGTAACCGGCTATTCCACTCATGGTCATAAACCAATTGGTTGCGAACAGTCCAGTCACGCTGGTTGAAATTAGTGACAGTATACCTGCCGCCTTTTTCAGGCAAATAGTAAACAGGGGCAACAGAGGGATCGTCGGCTACAGTAAATTGTACTAATTCGCTTCTTACCAGGTAACTTTTGGTGTCGTCATATTGAGTTGTCCTATTAGCTCCTCTTATGTAACCATATACACCTTCAAATCGCAGGCCATCGAATAATTTAATCGTTGCTCCTGCCACGATCCGTCCCAGTAAAGCATTACTTTTTGTATAGCCATAATTAAATTCATCCAAAGGATTATAGTCGAGATTAACACGTGAGCGGTTCTGGTAGTCAATTCTTGTAGAATCACTCAAATAACCCATATAAGGCATGGAAAGGTTACTACCGTTTGCATCCTTGAACAACTGGTAAGGATAAAAACGATTATCAATATTAATATTACGCGGAGTAGAGGTAGTAGTGTTGGTAAGGTCGGTTAATAAATAAAATTTAATGCTTTCATTAAACTTTAAATCCTGCCTAAGATTAGCCTTGTATGTATTATTCTTCTCGCCTGGACGATTAGATTGTGCATTGGTATATGTTAATGATCCGTACAACGAATGAACTTTACTACCACTGGTAACAGAAACTGTGTGGTTCATCAAACGGGCATTGCGATACCATAGATCACCGATTTGTTGTACGTTATTAATTGAGGCAAGGCTGTCTAAGGCTGCATTGGCCTGCGCATCATTAATTAATCCTCTTGACTGGTTATACAATATCAATTCATGAGGTGCGATACCCGTTGAGCTGCGATCATAATAGGCTGCAACCTGATCCCATGGATTAATGACAGGATCAAATACTTCTTTAGCGGCATCTATAAATTGTTTACTATTTAACACAGGAATATAATGCAGGTCAGGCTTGCCTTGAAAATTGACAAATCCATCATACTGAACTTTTATTTTTTCATTCGCCTTTCCCCTTTTTGTGGTAATGACAATAACGCCATTAGACGCCCTTGCTCCCCAGATAGAGGCGGCTGTTGCATCTTTTAATACAGTAACATCAGCTATATCCTGAGGGTTGATGGAAGACACATCATCCATTGGAATACCATCTACCACATACAGAGGGTTCCTGTTGGTGCCAATATAATTTCCCGGAATATTGGGATCATTAACTCCAATGGTTGACAAGCCGCGGATTAATACTGGATTTTGAGATGCGCTCGGCGCATTGTTTATTGTCAAACCAGGTACAAGGCCATCAAGTCGCTGAAGAATATTCATACTTGTAGATCGATCTCTAATCACATCCATATTTGGCTTTGAAAAAGCGCCTGCACTTCTCTCTTTTGAGATGGTCTGATATCCGGTACTTACAGTAACATTGGCAAGGTCATCCACCTTTATTTTTACTTTAAATATTTTAATACCCTGGAGACCTTTTTCGATTTCAATACCTGTTGAATTCAATCTTAATTCACGAGTTTCTACATTGACACCCGTAAAAACCAGCGTTGTATTATCCGCTGCCCCTTTCAGAATAAATTCACCATTACCATTCGTTGATGTACTATTATTAGTACCTTTTTCCATTACTGTTACTCCCGCAACAGGTTCTCCATTATCATTCACCACGCGTCCACGCAAATTCATTGTATCCTTCAGAAAATAATTTTCTCCATGTAATTCAGGCTGTCCGGGAGAGCCTGCAGCAGGATTGGTGGAAATGAATATGTTTTTACCCCTAATGTTATAATTAAGCAAGGGCTGTAATTTGAAAATTTCCTGAAGAAATTTTTCCAGCGGAACATTTTTCGCGGAAATGGACACCGGCCTGGAAGATTTAAGAATGGCCTCCTTGTACATAAAAACGAATCCTGTTTGTTTCTTTACAGAATAAAAAACAGATTCTAAAGGAACGTCTTTTCCCGAAAAAGTAATGTTTTGAGACACGCACCTGGCACTAACGTTAAGGAAAGTAGCCGTTAAAAGGATCACCGTTAGCTTCATAACTAACACTGTTTTGGTTATGTATCGGCGCCTCCCCCAGGCCGGCCGAATACAATTCAAAGCTTTTTGCATACTTTTGCATAGTTTGAGTGATGAATAAGCAGTCTTTCGCGAGACACTTTTTATTTAGTTACTCAAACAATCGCCGGAAGTGTTGAGATCATTTCCGGTTTTTGTTTAGGGTAATAGTCTTAAATCATATATTTTGATTACTCAACATAATCGTTGTTCGTTAATTAATAGGGTTAAACTCTAGAATAATATCCGCAGGTTTTAATCGAGCACTCAATATTCAAATATTACAATTTCATTTAGGAGCTATTGGCCAGAAGCACAGCAATTATTGTAATCTATTATTGTCAGATGCCCGTAACTATCAATACTTTTCCCTCTATACGAAATTTCACACCCATTTCGTGTAGCATATCCAATACATCAGCCAAGTTCGCAGTCCTATACATCTCACCTTTGAAAATATCATTTGGTACCGGCTCTTCATACTGGACCTTAATACCATACCATCTCTCCAATTGCCGCATTACAGATCGTAGGTCCGATCCATTAAAATTAAAAAGGCCATTTTTCCACGCTAAAGCCTGCGCCACATCTGCATTCGAGGTTACTGAAATACTGGAGTCAATTGTAGCTTGTTGACCAGGTTTAAGAATTACCGATTGGGTATAGGGATGATCTACTGATCCATTAGGTCTTTTTTGTTGCTGGGTAACGGCACTAATCACTTTAACGCTTCCTTCAAGAAGTGTTGTTTTGATAAAACCTTCGTCAGAATAAGAATTAATATTAAAACTGGTTCCTAAAACCTGGATCGTTGACCTATCATCAACATTAACTATGAAAGGCAGTTCTTTATCTTTTGCTATTTCAAAATAAACTTCACCGGTTATTTTAACTAACCGGCTACTTCCCATAAAAGCCGTTGGAAAAGTGATAGAGCTTGCGGCATTTAGCCAAACGGTTGTACCATCAGGTAATGCTACCTGATACTGGCCACCAACAGGTGTGCTCATTGTATTCCACATTACATCCTTGCCCCCTTTACCTTGCAAATTATAAACAACCTTTCCATCAGATAACTTCACCACTTGAGTATTTCCCTGTTGAGCCAGGTTTCCATTGGTTGTATTGTCCAAGACAATTTTTGATCCATCAGCCAATGTTAACACCGCCTTTTTACCGACATCCGTTTGTAAGCTATTATTCCCTGCCTTTGTTACCAATTCTTTGTTATTTCCGTTGTTGATCCAGAGATAAGTTGCAAATCCCAGCATAATAAGGATGGCAGCAGCATATTTAAACCAGGAAGTTTGGAGAAAATGAACACGATGAACCGTTTTTAGCGCTTGTGCCTGGCTAGAATTAATAAGGGCAGCCAGATTTTCATTCAAGCGCTCACGAATTGCGGGAATATCTTCTGACTCAAAGCGCCCAGTCTCAATATCCTGAAGCAGAAGAGCTTTTACTTCCTCTGCAATAGCCTCGTCCTTTAATGAAGTCAAAAGCCGCTCCCTTTCTCCAGGAGTGATTGTCCCCATCAAATATTTATCTAGTAATTTTTGCAATGCTTCAGTTGACATAATAACTGCTTAATAATAAAGACCCATCTTAACAAAAGATGGGTGGGTTGCCGGTAAAAAAAATTAAAGATTATTTATTACATCTTGTAATAGGCAAGCTACGATAAATATGAATGAGTGCCCCTGTGCGGCAAGATGGTTCCTGATAAAATTCAATGCTTTAACTATGTGTTCTTTTACAGTATTCCGGGAAAGATTAAGTTCCAGGCCAATTTGTTCGTACGATTTGCCTTCCAGGCGGCTCATCGTGAAAACCCGTTTACGGACAGGTGGCATCTTTTCGATACCAGTCAAAACGAGCGTGTAAGCCTCCTTAAGCTCTATTTGCTGGCCGGGCAACCAAATATCCTCTTTAAGTTGGATATTATTGACGTCGACTATCCCCTCTAGCTTTTTGCGGAGTACTTTAAAAACCCGGTTCCGGGTTACTATAAAAAGATAATTAGCGAAATTTTCAATTGATGGTAATTTTTTTCGATTATTCCATATATCCATGAAAACATCCTGGGTTAGTTCTTCCACTTGAGGAACAGACTTTATGTAAGCCAGCGAATAACCATAAATTCTTGACCAGTACATATCAACTATATCTTTAAAAGCGGCTTGGTCACCATCTGCAATACGAAGCAGTAGATAGGGCTCATTATGTATATTACTGATCGACAATAGGTTGATGAAAAAATAATGCAAATTAAAACTTTTTCAAACGAGGTAGCAATTTATATTTAAAAGTATTTTATAAACCTTATTCACATCAATATTGTTAAATTAATCTATTGAATGGAGCAACTCAAGATAAATCTATTTGATACCAAGAAATTCAAATTATCGTTCACATAAAGCAGAGGAAGGATTAAGAACAGCAAACCCAACTTTTGGGCAAGAGAAAAATTTCAGTCAAATGCTAAGATTGATCTCGTGCTCACCTATAATAATTCCAATTGAAATAAAACCGGAAGTACAGGTTCACTGAGATCACTGCATCTGTTTATAGAAGCCGCAGGGCAGCTTTATGCAATAAGAATTTACGGAGGAAAATTTATCGCAGAAGATGCAGTTACTCCCAATAAAAAGCCGTATTTACTTATGAATCTCCCGTATTATTTAACCACAAAAATCAGGCAGTATATAGAGTGTTTGTTAATAAGTAGGCATAAAACTGCGAATGGTTCGGATATCCTACAAGGGTAAAAAGTAAAACCCGCTACTGAAGCGGGTTTTAGACTAAGTGCCCAGGAAAGGATTCGAACCTTCACACGGTTTCCCGCGCTGCGACCTGAACACAGTGCGTCTACCAATTTCGCCACCTGGGCATTCAGGGCTGCAAATATAGAGAAGAAATGCTGCGAAATATCATTTACTTCAAAATCTTCTCTTCCAGGATCGAAAGCGGCACGCAACCGCCATCCAGCACCTTCTTATGAAACTCTCCTATGCTGAACGCCCCACCCTGCTTCGCCGCCAGCCGGTCGCGCAGCTCCTTTATTTTCAACGCCCCGATCTTATACGATAAGGCCTGCCCCGGCATGGCCATATATCTTTCAATTTCTGCAACAGCGCTTTCCCTGCTCACCGCTTCGTTTTCCATCATATAGCCGATCGCCTGCTCGCGCGTCATCCCCCTGCTGTGAATGCCCACGTCCACCACAAGCCGTATCGCCCTGTGGATCTCATCTCCCAATGCGCCCATGTGCTGGTAGGGGTTCGTATACAATCCCAGTTCTTTGCCCAGGCTCTCGGCATACAGCGCCCAGCCTTCACCGTAAGCGCCATACCACTTAAACCTCCGGAACAATGGCAAAGCAGTGTCTTCCATCTGCAGGGAACACTGGTAGTGATGCCCCGGAATAGCCTCGTGTAAAAAAGTGCTCTCCATGCCTGAAGTGATATTGAACTTGGTGGCATCAAGAATAGGAACATAGAATATCCCGGGCCTCGAACCATCAGGTGAGCCCTGCATGTATTCGATGCTGGCGCTGGCGGCACGGAACGCTTCCGTCTGCCGGATCTCGAATTTACTCTTCGGAAATACTATGAAAAACCGGGGAAGATTGGGTTTAATGATCGCATAAATATGCCGGAAGGAATCAAGTACCTGATCGGGTGTTTTGAAAGGCATAAACTGCCTGTTGGTTCTCATGAATTCAAAGAAAGAATTCAGGTCGCCTTTGAAGCCGGTGCTGTTTTTCACCGACTCCATCTCTCCGCGAATCCGCTTTACCTCACTTAATCCCAGGTTATATATCTCGTCCGGCGTTTTGTTTGTCGTGGTCCAGCTTCGGACACAATACGCATAATAGGCTTTACCGTCAGGAAGTGCATCAACTCCCGAGGTGCTCCTGGATCGCGGCAGATATTCTTCCGATAAGAATTTGCTTAATCGCTCATGTGCCGGGTTCAATTCATCTTTTATCAGGGATATATATTCCCCGGTAAGCCGCTGCCTGTCGGCAGGAGAAAATTCCGCAGGCATATTTTTAATCGGTCCGTAGAATATATTTTTTGTTATATCCGGGTTGATTAATCCATTGCACACATCAACCATTTTCACCACCAATGCATGCGGCAGAACGTAGTTCGTGGCCATACCCAGCCTGAAATTTCCGATCGCGCTGTCGCACCACGCGACATAACCATGGGCGCGCTTTAACCAATTATCATAATCCCTTACCGTTTTAAAGGGCTGCGCCGATTCGCCCGAGCCGAACTGGCCGATAGCCATTAATAAATTGGATGATATCGTGTTGCCCGCATCGCCCATCTGCGTGAAAGGAATCTTCCACGTATCGAATTTTAATCCTTCCAATTCATTTTTAAGATCATAATCGAGTATCTGGTAGCTCAACCTGTCCGATTCATCCATCACAGCAGGGTCAAAGTTCTTCAGGCTGTCTTCATAACGCAGATAAAACGATTTTACTTCATTGCGAAATGCCTGGGTGCAGGTGTTTTGAATCTGGTCGTTGTAACTGCTGTCACCAAAACTGGTTGCCTCCAGAGGATTTAAGCGGCAATAGTCGCGCCAATAACTATCGAGCATTGCATGGAACGCACCGGGATCGTATGCATATTTTCCAGGCGGCTGGTTACAGGCATTTATTAGAATTACTAACGCATAAAGAAAACAGGATCGCGTTGTCATGACAGGTTATTTAATCGCTAAAATAGAGAACTATATCGGTAAATTGCAGGTAAAGATGATGAATGGCCATTGATAAATCGAAACACGAACAACATCCTTTTAAATGGTATGTCCCAAAGAATGCAAGATGCCTGATCATAGGAACATTTCCACCGGTAATGAGCCGCTGGGGTTTCAAATTCTTCTACCCTAATCCCAGGAACCTGTTCTGGAAAGTGCTGGCCGATGTAAGAGGAATCAAATTAAACCCCGATCTCACGAATGCGGTGAGCGAGCGGAAAAAATTATTGAATGAATTGAAAACGGGTGTCACCGATATGGGCGGCACGATAAACCGCTTATCGCAAAATTCTCTCGATGAAAATTTAGAGCTGATAGAACACATGGATATTTTTTCCATCCTCGGAGAGCATCCATCAATAGAAAGAATTTTACTGACGAGCAGCAGCGGAAAGGTCAGTGCGCTGGCCTGGTTCAAACAATACCTGCAGTTGAAAAATGTTGCATTTAAAATACCCAAAGGAGAAAAACCACTTGATTTCGAAATCAATTACGGTGGTAGAAAAATAAAAGCATTCGTGATGTATTCCCCATCGCCACGGGCGTCCAACAGGATCTCTTACGGCAAGTTGGTGGAAATGTACAGGAAGGTGATTGAATATTAGCAGGCCCCCTCCTATCCTTCGAAACTGCCGGCAGTGAAGGGAATGCCCTGGAAAGAAAAAGGAAGGAGCCGCTAATTATCAGATCAATTTTACGAGATTAATGTTGCTGTGGCGGGATGCCGGGAGTTGAAGGCATGTTTCCCGATCCCGGGGTTTGCGGATTTCCTGCTCCTGGTGTTTGCGGAACACTGGTTCCGTAAGGGTTTTGCGGGCTACCCGGCGTGGTGGCCGGTGTTGTTTGCAACGGCATTGTGCCTCTCGAGCCGCTGTCAACTGGCATAGACCCATCGTTCAGCGGATTTGCCGGATTTGAAGCACCTGTCGGATTTCCAGGCGGAAGAGCCTGGGTCTTTGGTGTATCTGTCCTCATTTTTTTTGATGTGTCTGATCCCGGAACAGTGGTATCCTTTATCATTTTATTCGTTCCATTATAAGCTGTTGAATGATCCGCGGTAGTAAATGCAGCCAGGCATATGGCCACAGCGGATGATAAAATAAGTGTTTTCATAATGAATTGTTTTTAGTCCTGATATTTCATCAATAGGCATGCCATTCGCTGAAAATCATCCTATGAAAACAGGGTGAAGTGGTGCGCCTTCCACACTTTTATCTTTTTGGTGACGATTAAGAACAGTTGCCTTATTTTCTGTTAATTTTAATTATGAAAATCGCTACCTATAATGTAAATGGAGTAAATGGCCGCCTGCCTGTTTTGTTGCGATGGCTGAACGAATCGAAACCCGACATAGCATGTTTACAGGAATTAAAAGCACCGCAGGAAAAATTTCCTGAACAGGCGATAACGGATGCGGGCTATCAGGCGATCTGGCACGGTCAGAAAAGCTGGAATGGCGTTGCAATTCTTTCGAAAGCAGGTAAGCCGGAAGAGATCCGGCGCGCGCTGCCAGGCGATCCCGAAGATCTTCATAGCCGGTATATCGAAGCAAAAATCGATGGCATTATTGTAGGTTGTTTATACCTCCCCAATGGAAATCCTGCACCGGGGCCAAAATTCGATTATAAGCTCGCCTGGTTTGAACGGCTCGCGGCACACGCAGCTTCGTTGATTAATTCCGATACGCCCGTTGTGCTGGCAGGCGATTACAACGTGATACCCACCGGCCTCGATGTATATAAACCCGAGCGCTGGGTGGATGATGCATTGTTCAGGCCCGAAACACGGACCGCTTTTGAAAAGCTCGCAGCACAGGGCTGGACCGATTCACTAAGAAAACTTCATCCCGATGAAAAGATTTATACGTTCTGGGATTATTTCCGCAACGCGTTCGGTCGTGATGCCGGCCTTCGCATTGATCACCTGTTATTAAATTCCATGCTGCAAAAAAGACTTCGGGCAGCAGGCGTGGATAAACAGGTAAGAGGTTGGGAAAAATCAAGCGACCACGCTCCGGTATGGATAGAACTGGCATGAACCCGGATCTTTAAACCCAGTTATATAATTATTTTCAATTTTCGTAATTTCAGAACAGTTTAAACAACCATAACATGAAATACCTTCTTATAGCCTTATTTTCATTTTTGCTGGTGAACTGTAAAACACAGCACCAGCAGACAACTGTTTCGGATACCTCAGCAAAAGATACTGTTCCTGCAGGTACCCCTCTCGACAACACCTACTGGAAACTGGTGGAACTGATGGGGCAGCCCGTAAAATCCGACAGCCAGACGATCCATGAACCGCATATGATATTGCAAAAAAGCGACAGCACCGTTAAAGGAAATGGCGGTTGCAATGGCTTCGGCGGGAAATTCGAATGGGACACGCCTAATAAAATAAAATTTTCGAAGATCGTTTCAACAATGATGGCCTGTGATAAAATTCAAACAGAAAATGAATTTTTCCATGCCTTGCAAATGGCCGACAATTATTATATCGTCGGCGATACCCTGATATTAAATAAAGCGCGCATGGCTCCTTTGGCAAGATTTAATGCAGTGTACATGAAATAATTCAGCGCTTTTTCGCTT
Organism: Flavitalea sp.; assembly: GCA_044224935.1. Lineage (GTDB taxonomy): Bacteria > Bacteroidota > Bacteroidia > Chitinophagales > Chitinophagaceae > Flavitalea. The sequence goes on along the minus strand of JBGAJL010000016.1, from coordinate 31,858 downwards.
TTTGTTTTTCCGCAATTTCTGCCGCGCGAAATTTTATAATTTTCTTTATCAGCGTCATCGGCAAAGGCCTGTCGAGGGGAAACTGAATGCTGCCCTTCGAAAATTTGTACCCCGTTAATTGCTCCTTAAATGCCGCAATACCACTGGGAGAAGGATACAAACCCAGATGATGTTTATAGCCGGCATACCAGGCCACTATTCCATGCTCATTCCGGAAAGCGGGCATATTGTAACTGATCACCTCCTGTATACCAGGCAGCAGTTTCTTTACAGCAGCTCTTAACTGCCCCAGTCTTTCTTTCGAAACAGTCGGCGCGGCGGTAAAGTATTCCTCTACCGTTTTGAACCTGTTGACAGCTATTTCCATGTGTTATGCTTATACCTTAAACATACAAAAGATTGGCAAAATTGATAACATTGAAAAACGGCTTATTTGAGGGCTTTTTGCGACATTTATAGCAATGATATACATTACCCAGCTGATATACCAGAAGAAGGGAAAGAAAAGAGTATTTGACCGCTTTGAAAAAACGGTATTGCCACTCCTGGAAAAATATGGAGGGCAGGTGCTGTTCCGGATTAGCCCCTCCGTGAGATCGATGAAATCAGCAACGATCGAAAAGCCCGACGAAATTCAGCTTATTCGCTTCGAAAGCGAGGAACATTTCAGGCAATATGTGGAGGATGAAGAAAGAAAAAAACTGCTTTCCCTCAAGCAGGACAGCGTGCGAACACAGATATTGATTAAAGGCGAACCCATTTAATTACTGATTCCGGCTGCGCATCCGCGTTTGCAGCAACCGGCGGTAACGCTGGAATGAAATTGGCAGGCCGGTATTTTATCAATTCCCATTTATCGGCAAAAAACCCTGCAGGTTTGCATATGCAGGGTTTTTTGTTGGTTCAAATGCAGTGTTTACCGTTTTCCTTTTCGCTGAAAAATATCGGCTAACCGTGGAAGATAATGGACGAATGAAGGTTACCAAAACAAGCATGCCATCTGCGGCAGGGTTGGTACAGTTATTAGGATATTCAGAAAAAACAGTTTTATGAACAGCTATCACAAATACAAGGAAACCATAGAAGCCTGCCTTCGTTGCTCCGCCATCTGCCACCATTGTGCAGCCTCCTGCCTGGAGGAAGAACACGTGGGTATGATGGCAGAATGCATCCGGCTCGACATGGAGTGCGCAGCCATTTGCACAGCCACCGCACAGGTATTAAGCATGGGAGGAAGCCAGGCAAAAGCCCTTGCCATGATCTGCGCACAGATCTGCGACGACTGCTCGCTGGAATGCGCCAAACATGATAACCAACATTGCCGGGAATGTTCTGATATTTGCCACAATTGCGCAAACCAGTGCCGCAACATCGAAGTAGATGGAGTGCACGTCAACAGGTAGGCGCTCTGCTTAAATGAGAAAGGCTTTTGTTCAGCTGCACGTATCTATTCTGCTAGCCGGCTTCACCGGCATATTTGGTAAACTGATTACATTGAATGAGGGCTTACTCGCGTGGTACCGGCTGCTGCTATCGGGCACACTGTACTGGCTCTACCTCTATTTCACCGGCCGGTTAAAGAAAGTCTCCACACGCAATTTTCTGCGGATCGGAGGCGCCGGCACCCTGCTTGCCCTGCACTGGCTGTTTTTCTATGGAAGTATTAAATATTCAAACATATCAATAGGGGTAGTTTGCTTTTCACTCACCGGGTTCTTTACCGCCCTGCTTGAACCCATAATCAACCGGAAAAAATTCTCAATTGCCAACCTGCTGCTGAGCGGCATCACGCTCGCCGGCATAGCGCTGATATTTCATTTCGATGCCTCGTACCGGACGGGAATCCTGCTGGGCGTCATTTCCTCCATCATCGTTTCTTTATTCACCATCTCCAATGCCCGGCTTACGAAAGAGTTTGACACGCAAACCATCACCGTATACGAACTGCTGGGAGGCTGGCTAGGCCTGACCCTGCTGATGCCCTTATACCTCTGTATCTCTCCCAGCCAGCAGCTTTTACCATCTGCCACCGATCTGATCTGCCTGCTGTTCCTTTCGGTGATTTGCACCATCATCATGTATTCACTAATTACACAGTCGATCCGGAAAATATCTGCATTTACCGTTAACCTCAGCTTCAACCTGGAACCGGTTTACAGCATTATCCTGGCTATCTGGCTCTTTAAAGAGAACAGGGAGCTCACAGCCGCATTCTATGCCGGACTGGGCCTCATCATCCTTTCCGTGATACTGACCACACTTAAACGGCAATAATCCTTATTTTTGGTTACACCTAAACCCCTTCATGCTGCGGCTGATTATTTCGTTTATTATCCTTGCAGGAACAGGAATATCGTCTCTGTCCGCGCAGCCGGGGATTTCTGCTGTTAAAATAAAGGACAACAGCGACAGGATCTTACATTTTGCCTCGGAAATAAATATCGATAGAAGCGGAAAACTGGATGTCGTCGAAACCATCACCATTTATAACGGCGACGGAAGCGCCGGTTTTGAAAACGGCGAATTAAAACAATCGAACAACAATTCGATCGAGCGAGGAATTTTCAGGGAATTTCCAACCCGGCATAAAGACAGCACTGGCTTTTTTACCGATAAGGAATTCACGCTGCTATCCGTATTGAAGAACGGCACGAAGGAAATATTTGCGAAAGAAAAGATAAACAATGGTGTACGGGTGATGATCGGCAATAAGGATATCGTTCTCGATACCGGTATTTATCAATACCGCATCGAATACCGCACCGCCAACCAGATTCTGTTTCTTGACAGTACCGACCAACTGTACTGGAACGTAAATGGCACCGACTGGACGCTAAGCGCTGATACAGTGTCCTGCCTCATACATTTTCCTAAGGGGAGCATCATAAAAGACAATAATTCCTGCTATACCGGTCTTTTGGGATCGAAAGACCACAATTGCGTGTCCCAGCTCGTAAATGACAGCTCGATCTATTTCATCACTACACAGAAAATGGGTGCCTATGAAGGGCTCACCGTTGCCATCGATATCCGTAAAGGCATCCTGCTGCCGCCAGGCAAATTCAGTAATATCCTTGCATTTATCCGCGCCAATTATGTCATTCCCGCACTTTTATTCATAATTCTATTTTTATCCGCTTTTTATTTTATCGCCTGGTACCGGAAGGGCCGCGATCCTGAAAAAGGAGCTATCTACCCCGTATTTTCGCCGCCAAAAGATTTTACACCCGCCGATTGCGGATACCTGCTGGAACAACGTTATGCGCCGCATTTATTTACTGCCGCAATAGTGGATTGCGCCGTAAAAAAACAGTTGCGAATTGAAATAACAAGAGAGGGGGCATTGTTTAAATCGAATGTTTACCATTTTGTAAAACCCGAAAATCCCGGCGTAGCTTCAACCGCGGATGTGTATGGCTTTGATGCCGGTAATCTCTATGGAGAGATTGCAAAAAAAGGAACATATAATGCTGTTCTCAAAAGTTGTTCAGACGCACTGGCAACCACTCTCCGCGACCGGTTTCTGATCAGGAAAGGAAAGCAAAACAAAGTAAAAGGGCTGTTCGCGCTCAACAATGGATATACGCAGTTCGGCTTTTTCGTTTTGCTGGCAGCGGTAATCCTGACAATACTGTTTCTTGTTCAGCATGTCTCTTTAAAGCTGGCCATTATCAGCGCCGTATTACTGGTGGTATTGTTTATTATACATAATATTTTCGCACGTATTATGAGCGCTTACACGCGCCCGGGGAGAGATATAGCCGACCAATTGCAGGGATTTAAAATGTACCTCGAAGATTCCGGCCGGCAGGATTTTATTCAGGCCGACCCTTCGGGAAATAAACTTGAATTGTTTGAAAAATACCTGCCCTACGCCATCGCACTGAAAGTAGAAAATACCTGGTCCGTAAAATTTGAAGACACGATCCGCGATGCGCTGGAACAGGGTTACACTCCCTCCTATTACAGTATTCACGGTGGCTATCACGGTTTTTCCGTAAGCGATATAAGTCACGGAATTTCTTCAGGTTTTTCTAATACGATATCTTCGGCATCCGCACCACCATCGGACAGCGGATCCGGCAGCAGTGGCGGAGGAAGCGGCGGGGGCGGTGGTGGTGGCTGGTAACACTAATTGAACGTTATGCTTAATCCGGAACAATTCTATCAGTCGAAAATAAAGGAATACACGGCGCAGCTGCATGCATTGAAAAGCAAATCGCTGACCGTCTCAGTAATGAGACTGGCCATTTTCCTTGTGCTCGCGTTTTGCATTTACCGTATATTCAAAACCGAACTCTGGCAACCCTGGTTTTTTGCCAGCATTTTAGCCGCTGTATCATTCATTCTGATGGTACGTTTTTCCGTCGCATTAGCCGCCCGAAAGAACCTCTCGGCAAAACTTTTATTTATCAACCAGAACGAGCTGAATATTTTAAATGGAAAGCTAAATGCATTCGATGAAGATGCGGATAATGCAGGCGAAAGAATGCATACCTCCGACCTCGATATTTTTGGAAAGAACTCGCTATACCACCTGTTGAACAGAACCACCACGATCTACGGTGAGCAAAGCCTGATCCATGCGCTGAATTATCCTTTATTATCCAAAAATGATATCGTTGCCCATCAGCAGGCCATCCGGATACTGGCCGGGCAACCCGAAAAAAGACAGCTGATAACAGCTTATGGGCTGTTGAATGAAAACAAAACCGGGACAAAGGAAATTGCCGACTGGATCGGCACGCCGGAAAAAATACTGACCAGCCGCAGCATGGCTATTCTCAGGTTCGCGCTGCCGGCACTCACCATAGCAGGCATCTTAATCTACCTGGATAGCAACAATCCAATATTATTCGGAATCGCTTTTCTGCTGAGTTGGCTCGTCATCGGCAACAATTCAAAATACACCAATTACCAGCATCAGCTCATCGGTAAAAAAGAAGAAACCCTCCGGCAATATGGAACAATATTAAAAGCATTTTCAAAAACGAACAATGACGGATCGGTTATTCTGCACAGACTTACAGCCGTCTCTGAAAGTGCTGTAACACAATTATTGCAACTCTCAAAACTAAGCACGTTCTTCGACCAGCGCCTGAACCTGCTCGTAGGATTCTTTCTCAATAGTATTGTTTTGTACGATATCCAGGTAATGATAGAGCTGGAAAAATGGAAGAAAAAAAACAGGCAGCGGTTCGATGAATGGATGAATACTATGGGTGAGATAGAGAAACTTAATTCCTTTGCCAGCTTCCATTTCAATCATCCGGAATATTGCCTTCCGGCCGTTGAAGAACAGGCTCCGTTTGTTAGCGCCACCGCTCTCGGGCATCCCTTGATACCGGCCGCAAAACAGGTAGTTAACGACATCACAGCGGGGATTTCCGAAAAACTTCTGCTGGTCACCGGGTCGAACATGTCGGGCAAATCAACCTTTCTGAGAACGGTCGGTGTAAATCTGCTGCTTGCCCAATGTGGTTTACCGGTTTGCGCCGGCACATTTTCTTTTTCGCCCATGCAACTTCTTTCCTCCATACGAATTAGCGATTCACTGCAGGAAAACACCTCGTATTTCATGGCCGAACTGAAGCGGTTGAAACAGATCATTAACGATGCGAAAAACGGGCAGCCGTCCCTGGTTCTGATCGATGAAGTGTTGCGGGGCACCAACTCCGATGATAAAACCTATGGTTCCGAAGAGTTGATCCGGAAGCTATGCTCGTTCAACTGTCTCTCGGTTTTTGCCACCCACGACCTTAGTTTAAGCGTTCTTGAAACAGCACTGCCGGGAAGAGTAAAAAACTATTGCTTCGAGAGCACGATCGTTAACGACGAACTGTTCTTCAACTACAAGCTTCATACGGGGGTCGCCACGAACAAAAACGCGTCTTTTCTAATGAAGAAAATGGGAATAATCAGTTAGGATGTTCCAACAAGTCGGCAATGAACCTGTCGTTAATCCGCAGAACAGGGCCGCTCATCGGCACTTAAGCCGGAAATAGCGTCTATTTTGTTTCTTTGCCCATGCGCAGGATCAGTCTTTTAAGCATCGTTCTACACCTGGCCGGATGGATACTTTTCCTTAGCCTGCCGCTCTTATTCATTGGTGGGCAGTCATCATCCGGTTTGGCATGGTCGATCTTATTTTCTGCCGATGCAGTATTATTCTGCGCCAGCTTTCTCTTCATATTTTATTTACATACTTATTATCTGTTCTCCTACCTGTATCTGGAAAAGAAAATAATCGCTTACGTCCTCTCGCTGCTGATCATCTTTGCCGGCATCTGGATGCTGCGGCCATTCGATAGGCTGATGGCCAAATCAACTCCGATGCAGGAAAACATGCAACATAAACCACCCAGGGACGATCATCAGCGCAGAGCTGAATTCAGACCTCCGCCCGGCGATTTCGGAGAGCGCCGGCCACCCCGGGAATCTCGCGAGTTTTCGCGGCGGCATATCGATATGGTAAGCATCTTTTTACTGGTCATGATTCTCGCGTTCAGTGCCGCATTACAGTTCCGGCAGTTAACCCGGGAGGCAGAGCAGAAAACCTTTGAAGCCATAGCAGATAAAACAAGAGCGGAATTATATTTTCTGAAATCCCAGATCCAGCCGCATTTTTTATTCAATACCTTAAATAATATTTACTCGCTTGCCACGCGTGGTGAGCCCAACACTGCCGAAGCCATTCTTAAATTATCGAATATCCTCCGGTATACTACAGACGAGGCATCCCGTAACTTTGTGCCTCTCGGCGATGAGATTAATTTCTTACACGATTATGTTGACCTGCAGCGCCTGAGACTGGGAGATAAGATGAATATAGATCTATCGGTAAGCGGCTCAACGAGCGGCAGGCAGATCGCACCGCTTTTATTGATGACTTTCGTGGAAAACGCTTTCAAGTATGGTGTCAGCAACAGCCAGCCTTCGGTGATCACCATACGCCTGGAAGCGTTAGATAAAAAGATATATTTCCGGTGTGAAAATGCATTATTCAGCACTCCGCGAAACGCCGAGCGGACAGGTATAGGAATATCCAATACCCGGAAGCGGCTGGAACAGTTATATGCCGGAACTTATTCACTTAGCATTGTATCCGGAAGCGAAAAATATACAGTTGAATTAACTTTACCCGACCAGCCACCTATATGACATTAACCTGTATCGCAATAGATGACGAGCCCCAGGCCCTTGAGTTAATTAAGGAATACATTCGGAAAATTCCGGAGCTGCGCCTGCTGCATACCTTTGACGATGCACTTTCCGGAGCCGAATATTTACGCAAAGGAGCTGCTGATATATTATTTATCGACATCCAGATGCCGGATATAAGCGGTCTCGACCTGGTGCGCTCGCTTCCCGAAAAGCCCATTATAATTTTTACTACGGCACATAAGAAATTCGCCTACGAGGGTTTTGAATTGGATGCCATCGATTATCTTCTCAAGCCGATCTCATTTGACCGCTTCTCTAAAGCGGTAAGCAAGGCAATCGAATTTTATAAATACCAGCACAACAAAGAAAACGGAACAGAAGATTTCTTAATGGTATATTCAGAATACCGGCTGATAAAAATTTTACTGAAGGACATTGAGTTTATCGAAAGCCTTGAAGATTATATTAAAATACATCTTACCGGAAAAAATTTTATACTCACCCTCATGCCATTGAAAAAAGTGCTGGAGAAACTTCCTTCCGAAAAGTTCAGGCGTATTCACCGGAGCTATGTTGTCGCTGTTGATCAGGTAAAATCGGTGCTAAACAGGAAAGCCACTTTACTGTCATCAAAAGAGCTCCCGATCAGCGACAGTTATGTTAATTTTATTAACGAATGGAAATCGCGGTAAATACTTATCGGCACATTTATCCTGTTCACCGATTATAATTTCCTTTCGGTATTTTATTCTTCATTTTTATGCTGCATCCAAAAGCATATATCTATGGAGAGAAAGAACTTCTTAAAAACCGGAGTCACCGCGCTGGGACTGGCATTCGTTGTTCCGCTTGTTAAATCATGCAGCAAAAGCGACCTGCTGACGGGAGATACATCAGGAAACGCAACCGACAGCACATCCACATCTTCCGGAGACTGTGTTGTATCGCCTACGGAAACGGCAGGACCATTTCCTACCAGGTCCCCGTCGGGTCTGGTCAGATCAAACATCGTGAGCGACAGGCCGGGCGTACCGCTTATAATTAATATAACGGTAGACAATCACAACAATAACTGCTCGCCACTGGAAGGTGTTATTGTTGATATCTGGCATTGTGATGCGGGAGGAAACTATTCAGAATACGGAGGAGGCGGTATGCAGTCGACGGATTACACAGGCTCCTCTTATCATTTTTTACGAGGCCGGCAGACCACTGATTCGAAAGGGCTGGTCAGCTTCACTTCCATATTTCCCGGCTGGTATTCCGGCCGCGCCCCGCATATCCATGTGCATGCATACAACTCGGCCGGAAGCACTCTTATGATTACACAAATCGCATTTCCCAAAGATATTTGCGACACGGTTTACACAACCGCTGCCGATTATAAGGCCAGGGGAAAACAGGATACTACAAATGACAGGGACAATGTATTTGCCGATTCCATCGCATACGAGCTGGCTACCATAACCGGCAGTGTTGCAGATGGCTATAATCTCTCTCATATTATTACCGTGAATGGATAGGCATTTCACTATTTCCGGGGATATAAAAAAATGACCATCATGATCAGGCAATCGAAGGGAAAAATATTCCTTGCAGATGACCGCACTGTAAGGCAAAATGAAAATTCAAGAACATATTTTCATTTCAACACGCACAGCGAAAACTTCGGCAGCCTGCACAGCTTCAACGATGAAACACTTGCAGGCGGAAGATCACTCCGGTTAACAGTTACAGGGGATTGCAGGAAAATAATTATCCCTGTCGTGGGCTCTGTTCAATACTCTGATGACAGCGGAAACAGCAGAACGGTGCATCCGGGTGAGATCCTGCTTTTGAACCTGGTATGCGGAAGCATGATCGAAATAGAGTGCCCTTATGAAAAAGAGCTCATCAATTTTCTTAACATCGGCATGTATCCCGAATATCCCATTGAAAGGAGCACAGTGCAGGTATTCCGGTTCAACTTAAATCAGCAACCGGGATTGATTGAGCATAACGGTATTGCGATAGGAAGGTTTCCCGGAAGATATGACACAAATTATAAAATGAAAGACCCGCTGAAAGGAGCATTTATCTTCGTGATCGAAGGGGTTTTTGAGGTTCAGGGCAGGCTGTTGCATTCCCGCGATGGCCTGTCCTTATGGAAAGTCGGTTCAACCATAGAAATGGAAGCGTTAAGCAATGACGCGATACTCCTGCTTCTTGAAATCCCGGCTTAAAGCAGACAAACGGATTTCATAAGGGTTACTTAAATTGCAGGGGAATTAAAACAGCATGAGCCCCTATTCGTTCTTACTGCGCATTCGCCCCCTGACAAGGCTGATTATCGGCGCAATATTGGCAATAATCACTTTTTATCTTCTGAAAAGAGACGGCAGGGATAATTTAATAATCGCCATGTGCAGTTGGTGCGTGTTCTCCCTCACCTATCTTTTAATATCCTGGGTGATCATCTTCTCAAGAAGCGTGGAAGATATTAAAATCATCTCCCGGATCAATGATGTCAGCAAATGGTTCGTCGCATTCTTAATTCTTTCCTCCTCATTTACCAGTCTTATTATTGCCATGCTGCTCGTTGTGTACCACGATCCGCAAAGGCAAACCGTTATAGTGGTCCCGTTAAGTATATTCTCGATCATTTTATCGTGGATAATGGTGCACACCGTTTTGCTTTTCCACTATGCTCACGAATACTATGATGAAGATCCGGCGGGTATCGCCGAAGAACAGGGTGGCCTCCAGTTTCCAGGCGACAACCAGCCCAACTATCTCGACTTTGCTTACTATTCCTTTGTGATCGGCATGACTTTCCAGGTTTCCGATGTACAGATCACTTCCAAAAAATTAAGGAAGCTGGCCCTGCTGCATGGGCTGATAGCGTTCAGCCTCAACACATTCGTTCTGGCACTTACCATCAACATCATCGCAGGGCTCAGCAAATAAAATTAAACTGTCACGTGCATATTCTTCAACACCTTCTTCCGGTATGACCAGTAAAACACAATCGGGAAGATAAAAAGATTGAAGATCGTGTTCGTGACCAGCCCTCCGATTACCACGACAGCCAGCGGTCTCGACGCTTCAGAGCCGATGCCATGAGAAACGGCTGCCGGAATCAACCCGATCGCGGCCATCATTGCCGTCATGATCACGGGGCGCATACGCGACTGGACCGCGTCCTTGAGCGCATCAATAAATGTCCACGAAGGATGATGCTTTAACTGCACAATATTGCTCTTGAATTTCGTGATCAGTATCACGCCATTCTGCACACAGATGCCAAACAACGCAATAAACCCGATACCCGCGGAGATATTAAAATTAATATCCGTTATCAACAGCGATAGGATTCCGCCCATAATAGCGAATGGCACGTTGTTTAATACCAGCAGTGAATCTTTCACATTACCGAATAATACGAACAGGATGAAGAAGATGATCAGCAGGCTGATGGGCACTACCTGCGCCAGGCGCGCCGTGGCACGCTGCTGGTTTTCGAAATCACCGGCCCATTCCAGGTAATAATCCTTCGGAATTTTTACCTGCTCATCCACTTTGGCCTGTGCTTCCTTAATCGTACTTCCCATATCACGGCCACGTATGGAAAATTTAATCGCACCGTATCGTTGGTGCTTGTCGCGGTAGATCATACTGGGGCCAACGATCTTCCTGATATTGGAGATTTCGCCCAGGGGAATTTTTGTGCCACGCAATGTGGGTACACGAAGCTCCGCGATAGCCGTTTCATCGTTACGGAAATCTTCGGGATAACGTATGCGCAGATCAAATTTGCGCTCACCTTCGTAAATCTGGGTGGCGGCTTTACCACCAATTGCCATCTCAATTACCGCATTTGCATCAGCGGCATTGACGCCATACAGCGCCATTTTCTGCTGATCGAGATTGATCTGCAGTTCGGGCTGTCCCAGATTACGAAGGATTCCCAAGTCCTCAATACCCCTCACGTCCTTCAATATATTATAGATCTTTTCCTCATTCTCTTCTATCACATGAAAATCATTGCCAAACATTTTCACTACTATGGACCCCTTCACGCCCGACACGGCTTCTTCCACGTTATCGGAAATCGGTTGTGAGAAGTTTAAGCTGATGCCCGGATAAATCTTTAATTTCTCCTGCATGCGCTGGATCAGTTCCTCCTTGGTTTCTTTTCTTTTCCATTCATCCTGCGGATAGAT
>JBGAJL010000016.1:0-20453 GCA_044224935.1 Flavitalea sp. | reverse complement strand
TCATTGGGGCGGCCGGTTTGCGACAGCACCTGTTTCACTTCATCAAAACTTAAAAATATCTTGCGCATCTCGTTGGAGAGCTTTATCGATTCATCCAGCGACGTACTTAAAGGACCTGTGGCGCGCACATAGATCGAACCCTCATTCAATGAGGGCAGAAATTCGGTGCCCAGGAATTTAAAGCAGAACAGGCTGACGACAAGCGCTATTAATGATACCGGAAACACTATTCTTCTGAAACGGAATGCCCAGTTATAAACGGCCATCGCACCCCTGATCACAAATGCGAGGAAAATATTGTGTTTTTCCTTTACATCCTTTTTCAACAGCACGCTCGCCATCGCCGGAACAAAAGTAAAGGTGAGCAGAAGCGCACCCAGCAGGGCAAAGCTTAATGTCCAGGCCAGGGGAGAAAACATTTTACCCTCTACTTTCTGGAAAGCAAAAATGGGCAACAAACCCGTGATGATAATTAATTTCGCGAAGAAAATTCCTTTACCGTTTTCACTGCAGGCTTTGCGGATCAGGCCAAGTTTGCCCAACGAATTGAATTTGTTCATCCCCACCTGCTTCGCCTTCGTGTCCATCGCCACGAATATCCCTTCCACCATCACCACGGCGCCATCTATAATGATACCGAAATCTATCGCTCCCATCGACAGCAGGTTGGCAGACATGCCTTTTAATTTCAGGCAGATGAATGCAAACAATAAAGCAAGTGGAATAATCAGGGAAACGATAAGTGTGGTGCGCCACTCGGCCATGAAAAGAAACACGATTACCGTTACAAAAATAATTCCTTCGGTCATATTGTGCAGCACCGTATGAGTGGCAAAATTGACCAGGTCTTCACGATCGTAAAACGGGTTTATTTTTACATCATCGGGTAATGTTTTGTTGTTGAGCTCGTTGATTTTCTGTTTCAGCGCCGCAATAACCACACTGGGGTTTTCGCCTTTACGCATAACCACGATCCCTTCCACCACATCCGGATCGCTGTCGCGGCCCACCTGTCCCAGCCGGGGCAGGCTCGATTCGGTCACTTCCGCAATATTGCTTACATAAATAGGCGTTCCCTTTATGTTATCGACAATAATATTTTTAATCTCGCTGATATTGTTCAGAATACCGATGCCGCGCACTACGTATGCCTGGCCGCTTTGCACGATCACATCGCCCCCGACATTAATATTACTTTTCGAAACGGCGTCGTACAATTCCAATGCCGACACACCGTACTGCAATGCTTTCTTCGGATCGACCGTAATCTGGTAGGTCTTCACTTCACCTCCGAAGCTTACCACATCCGCTACGCCGGCCACTGACCGGATCTCACGCTGCACCACCCAGTCCTGGATCGTTTTAAGATCGCGCACAGAGCGCCTGCTGCTCTTTAACGTATAGCGGTAAATCTCTCCCGTAGGACCATACGGTGGCTCTATTTCAGGAGCCACGCCTTCCGGCAGGCTCGCATCATCGATATGATTATTTACCTGGAAGCGCGCAAACGCATAATCCACATCATCATCAAAAGACACTTTTACAACCGATAAACCAAATAAGGAAGAAGACCTGATGCTGGTTTTCCTCTCTGTAGGGTTCATGGCTATTTCAAGCGGACGCGTTACAAATTTTTCCACTTCTTCCGCACTTCTTCCGGGCCATTGCGTGATAATGGTTATTGAAGTATTGGTCACATCCGGAAAGGCCTCTATAGCCAGATTCTTAAAGCTCAGGTATCCGGCAATAGCCAGCAGCCCGGTGACAAAGAATATAAAATACCTGTTCTTTAGCGCAAACGAGAGAACAGATTTAATGAATTTATTCATCAGAATAGATTGTGATAGTTAAGTAACGGATTAATCGTTCAGCGATTGGTACATAAACACCTGGCGCGAAGCGATAAGCCTGTCGCCCGGTTTCACGCCACTGCTGATATAGGCTTTGTCTTCCACTTTCCGTTCGACCTTCACAGGCTGCAGATGTACTTTGCTGGGACCATCTACCACAATTACGTAATATTGATTATTGTCGAATATTAATGTCCGTGTGTTCACCACCGGGAGGCTTACATCGGAATGTGCACTGATGCGAACATTCGCAAACATGCCGGGTTTTAATAAATATCCTGTATTGCTGATCTGCACCCGGGCGCGCATTACTTTATTGTCCGGATCGAGCATATTATAGATCTTGTCGATCTTTCCCTGGAAAACCTTATCCGGATAAGAAAGGGTGGTCACCTGCACGGCATCCCCTTCATGGATTTTCGAAATATCCGATTCGTAAACATTCACCATCAGCCACACAGTAGAAAGATCGGCCACGGTGAAAAGATTCATTGCATTATCCGTTCTCACCTGCATGCTGTTCGTAACATTCTTCTCCGTTATAAAGCCGGAAATAGGAGATTTTACTTCATACGAATTTCCCCTGGAAGGATTCAATCCCAACACGGCTTTTGAGCGGTTGTTTTCGGCAACGGCTTTCTGCAGGTCGGCCTTGCTCTGTTCCAGTTCGCGTTGCGAAGCCAGGCCGCTTTTGTAGAGGTCCTCGGTAACGGATGCTGCTCTCCTGGCACTGGCAAGTTCTGCTTCGGCACTGGCTGCCGCACTGGTATAACCGGCTATGTCGGCACTGGTCATGGTAGCAAGCAACTGCCCTTTCTTAACCACATCACCCAATTGTACATGCACATCTTTCGTGATGCCGCTTACCATCGGAAATAGCTTTACTGTTTTATCCTCATCCGGGTCAATGGTGCCAGTAAGTGTCATTTCCGTAGAGCGGTCGCCCTGCTGCACCGTATCAACAAGCAGCGAGCGTATCAATGAATCGGTCACTTCAAATTTTGCTTCTTTCGGTTCGGGCGCCTTTTGCCTGCAGGAGGTAAGAATGGCTACCGCGAAAATTATTGTCGGAATATTTTTCATTTTGAACATTTTATCGGGAACGAATAATTATTTATTGAAGAATGGGGTTCCGGTTACATAATTAATTTCTTCGAGCGAAGAAATGCGATTCAGGTTCAGGTTATTCAGTTGAATGGAATTCTGTTTATAGGAATCATAGAAATCCAGAAATTCCAGCAGGCTGAGATTTCTTTTCTGGTAATTCTTATTCACCTCATCTATGAGATGATTGAAATCGCTGCCGAATTTAGGATCGATGTCCGAGTATAGTTTTTCGAGGCGCAAAGCCGACCTGTAAGTGTTTCCCACTTCATTTTCCACTATCAATTGCTGGTTATTCGCTGCAGCGGCGCTGGCATCGATATTTATTTTAGCCTGCTTGATGGCTCCCTGGTTCCGGTTAAAGATGGGTAGGGGCAATCCTACGCCGAGCCCGTTGTAATTCCTGAGAAAACTTCCCTGTTTATCGTAGGTTGCGGTTATTGTAAGATCAGGCACCGCATAAGCCTTCTGCACTTTCAGATTGATATTGGCATATTCCATCGCAGCTCTCGCTTCTTTCAGGTCATCGCGGTTGGCGATGGCCGAATCCAGTAATTGCTGGTAAGGTATATCGGCAACAGATTGATTATATTTTAATGAATCGACGATGGGAACGACAGGCCACGCAGTGCCATCAGCAGTAAGCAATTTAAAATCGGTCTGCACGTCTTCCAGCTGGTTAAATAATTCACTTTGCTCGCCCTGGAGGGTATACAACAAAGACTGGATGCGCAACACTTCTTTTTCCGCTATATTTCCCTTGTTGTATTGCTGTTGAAATATATTCAGGATATCCTTTAAAGAACTGATCTCTTTATCATAAACGGCAATAGACCGCCGCTGAAAATAAATCGTATAGAAATCTTTATGCAATGCATAACGAAGCGTTCTTAACAGATCGGAAAATTCATATTCCGGTAATCTTGCGCCGGCCTCGGCCAGTTTGATATTTTTATTCCTTTTGCCCGCGAGCTTAAACAACTGGGACACCTGCGCCTGGTATTGGCCGCCATTATACGACATATCAAAGAGCTTTTTCGTATCTGCGTTGTATAAAATATTCTCAAAACTCACCTGCGGATTGTCAAATAACCGTGCAGTGATGATATTCGCTTTGGCAGTTTCAATGTCATACTGTTTCAGGATGAGCTGGAAATTGTTTTTGAGAAAAAGCTCATCGGCCTGGTTGATCGTTATCTGCAGAGAATCGTTTTTTTCCTGCGCCCCTGCCGGAGTCCGGAGGAACATAACCGGGACGGCAGTTAGCGCGATACGGAGAAAGATATGCATGGCTCTTAAGTTTATGAGACAAAGCTATTCCGGCCACATTAGAATGGGATTAGAAGCAAATTAGAAAGCCATTAGATTTACTAATGCGTGAATATGAAGGTGATAATAGTGCCAGAAGAGTGGTTCGGCTCAATGGAAATTTCGCCCTTATAAAGCGTAATAATTTTACTGGCAATAAATAGCCCGATACCGCTCCCCGGAAAGTCCTTCCCCGAAGCGGCCCTGTAAAAGGGATTGAAAATTTTCAACGATTCTTCCGTAGGTATGCCGATTCCAAGATCGGCGATCTTAATGCAGATCCGGGCCTGTTCGGCCTGCAACGATATTTTTACCGGCTTATTGTCTGAAAATTTAAATGCGTTGGAGATAACATTATTCAGCGCAATATAAAGTAAAGACTTGTTGGCCTGTAGAATGAGCCTGGACTCGTCATCGGGCATGTCGATCATTTCGATACTGAGCAGCGAGGCTCCCAGTCGCATGTTCCAATAATCCTGTAATTCCCAAAGCAGGTCGTCGAGGCGCACGGGAGCAAGCCTCGCATTGGTAAAATCCATGTCCACTTCGGCAAGTTCCAGCAAGGCAGTGATGGTTTCGTTTAATCGCTCCGATTCATTCAGGATCGATCGTAATACATCCTGGTATTCGTGTACAGCGCGCGGCTTGTTCAGCGCCACCTCCGCTTCACCGATAATACTGGTAACCGGCGTACGCAATTCGTGCGAGGCGCTCGACACAAAGGTCTTTTGCAATTCGAAGGCATTTTCCAGGTGTTCGAGCAGGCTGTTGAAATTTCTTGCCAGTATGCCAAGCTCATCGTTATTTTTCCCTTCGTCTACCCTCAGTTCGAGGTTATCGGCGCGGATCAACTGGATGCGTTTGATCATCTGCTCGATGGGTGATAAAATTCTTGCAGCAAGCCAACTGCCCGACAAAAATCCCGCAATGCTCAGTGAAACAAAAACAATAAGCATGGTTTCCAGGAGGTATCGCATTCTTCGTTCTGTGCCCATGTCGCGCGCCGATACCAGGATCACAAAATCACCCTGGTTGTCTTTGTAATTGATCCCTACCACCTGCATCTGGCCATCGGAATATTCAACTATTCTTCTTTTTCTTACTTCTTCAACCGTTTCCCTTGTCCAGTATTGCTGATTATCGGGAATGAATGTGGCAATATTTTTTGTATTATAAATACGGATGATTTCGTCAGGAATTTTCTGAGAATACTTTTCGCGTGTCAGCGTCAGCGAATCAGCGGACATCTCATCGGCTTCGAGATATAAATTGGCGGCCGCATTGGCCCTGTCGTGCAGGCGGTTGAAAAAATCTTCGCGGGAAAAATTAAGAAATGTAAAATAGATGATAAACATCACCATCAGCAGCACCAGCATGCCGATGGAAGTGAATATCAGCGATAGCCGCGTTTTGATTTTCATGTTAGTCCTTTAGTATGTAGCCCATTCCCACCACTGTCTGAATTAATTTAACGTCAAAACCCTTATCAACTTTGTTGCGGAGATAATTTACATACACATCTATCACATTCGTCCCTGTCTCGAAATCGATGCCCCAGACCGATTCGGCAATATGTTGCCGCGACAGCATCTTATTAGGATTGCGCAGGAACATTTCGAGCAATGCATACTCTTTGGCTGTGAGTGAAATGCTCTTACCATTTCTTTCGGCTGTTTTGGTGAATGTGTCGAGGGTAAGATCAGAAAACCGGAGGTATTGCGTGGTAGTGACGACCGCTTTCTGCCTTCGCAACAGAGCTTCCACACGCGCCAGCAGTTCTTCAAAATGAAAAGGCTTTACGAGGTAATCATCGGCCCCCGCCCGCAATCCCAGCACTTTGTCTGTAGTAGATCCAAGGGCAGTAAGCATCAGTACGGGCGTTTCGCCATCCGTTTGCCGGAGCAGTTTTACCATATCGATACCGCTTATGCCTGGTACCATTACATCGAATATCAGGAGGTCGAATTTGTTGTACGCAAGAATTTCCCGGGCCTCCAGCCCATTGTCGCATACCGTTACAGAGTAGCCTTTTTCAGCCATCCCTTTTTTTACAAAGGCGGCCACTTTTTCCTCATCCTCCATTAAAAAAATACGCGGCATCCGGTAAGAATCATTTTAATGAAAATTCAGGTGTACGATTGGTATTATTGAACATTCACCAGTCCCGCAGCTGCTTTATCGAGTAGCCAGTATACTTCACCGTTTGAAGGCTCAATAAGCTGGGCAGGATATTCTTTTATATTTTTTTCACCATGAATAATATGGTGAACAGCTTTAGCCTTGCCTTCTCCATAAACAAGGAACATGATATTGTGCGCAGCATTGATCAGGGGTGCCGTCATCGTAATACGGTACTGTTTTAATTCATTTACATACACTTCCTTTACCAATGCATTCTTTTCGTCCAATATGGGCTCGTGGGGAAAGAGAGAAGCGGTGTGTGAATTATCGCCCAGGCCCAGCAGAATGATGTCGAACCGGATCTCTTTGTCCTTAAAATGCTTTTTCAGCTTCTGCTCATAATCTTTGGCTGCGTTTTCCTCCGTCAACGACGTGTCGATATAAAATATATGATCGTCTTTGATATGGAGCGGGTCGAGCAATGTTTTTTTAGCCATTAATCCGTTATTCTGCGGATCATCGAATGGAACAAAGCGTTCGTCACCAAAGAAAAAATATACCTGCGACCAGTCCATTTTGTCGCAGTAGCCTGCTTCAAGCAGCTCGTACAATTGTTTGGGTGAATTGCCACCGGACAAAGAAACATTGCAGATACCTTTTTCTTCAATGGCTTTTGCAGCCAGTTGAACGAACAGTTCCGCTGCAGAGCGGATCACCTCCAGCGGCGATGGATATACGAGTATTTTCATACAATTATTTTTTTCCGTTTAACGGTAGAGAAAACCAGTGGAACCCATCTGCTGCGATAAGTGCTTCCGCCGCTTCAGGACCCCAGGAATCGGCCGAATAATTCGGGAAATTGACACTGGGCTTATTCGACCATGAGTGAATGATCGGCATCAGCACTTCCCAGGCTGCTTCCACCTGGTCGGCACGCATAAACAGGGTCTGGTCGCCCAGCATAATATCGAGCAGTAATGTTTCGTATGCTTCCGGTGTATAGCTCGAGTAGGTAGAGGTATAGTCAAACACCATATCGATCGTGTTGAGCAGCATTTCCAATCCGGGCCTTTTTCCCTGCACCTGCAGGCGAATGCTCATCTCGGGCTGGATGCTGATCATGAGCCGGTTCTGTGGCCAGGTTTCCAGCGCTTCCGGGGGAAATACGAAATGGGGGATCTCTTTAAACTGAATGGTGATCAGCGATGCGGAACGGTGCATGCGCTTGCCTGTGCGGATATAAAAAGGAATGCCCTGCCAGCGCCAGTTGTCGATATAACATTTCAGTGCGGCAAACGTTTCTGTTTTCGATTTCGGGTCTACCCCTTTTTCTTCGCGGTAGCCCACCACCTCTTTGCCTTCCATCCAGCCCTTTCCATACTGGCCTCTTACTGCAAAATTTCTCACCGCTTCCGGAGTGAAATTGCGCATTGCCTTGAGCACGTCCGTTTTTCTGCTGCGCACTTCTTCGGCGTTAAAATTAATAGGTGGCTCCATGGCAATAAGACAAAGCAGCTGCAGGATATGATTTTGCACCATGTCGCGAAGGGCGCCGGCCGTTTCGTAATATTCGCCACGGCCTTCCATGCCCAGCTGTTCGGTCACGGAAATCTGCACATGTTCAATAAAGTTCCGGTTCCAGAGCGGTTCGAGAATAGAATTGGCAAACCGGAACGCAAGTATGTTCTGGACCGTTTCCTTGCCAAGGTAGTGATCGATGCGGTAGATCTGTTCCTCGTTGAAATAGCTGGCAAGCAAATTATTGAGCGATTTGGCCGATTCGAGATCGTTGCCAAAAGGCTTTTCTATCACAATGCGGGTGCATGTACGATCGCTGCCCATTTTCGATTTGCCAATATTTTCGGCAATAACCGGGAAAAGTACCGGCGATACGGCCAGGTAAGGTATTACAATAGCTTTCCTGTTCCACTCCTTTTCCTTTTCTTCCACGCGCGCGAAGATGCTATCATAAGAAGCCGGATCCTTCACATTCGCTGATTGGTAGAACAAATGCGAAGCAAATTCAGCCCATTTGCCGGCATCTGCTGCGCCCGAGCGCGAAAACTTGTTTACGCTTTCGAGAAGCTGGCCCCGGAAAGTCTCGTCCGACAATTGGGTTCGGCCGGTACCTATGATGGCAAACGGCCCGCCGAGCCATCCATCGAGAAAAAGGTTATATAAAGCGGGAATCAGTTTTCTGTGACTTAAGTCGCCGGTGGCTCCGTAGATTATGAATATTGTTGCCTGATCGTCAATTTTTTTCATCCGTGAGTGTTTATGTGTCAAAGCGTCACTGTAATTTACTTAATTTGAAATGCAAATTTAATGTGTCCGCAGGAACATGGATCTGAAAGAAGCTTTATTAAAGGAACATTCCAAAAAAAATTGCGACGCAATCGTAGCGTACATTGGTAGCAACCCGGAGCGATTCGCCCGGCTGATGGAGCTGTTTTTTCATGGAGAATACCGCGTCACGCAGCGGGCCTCCTGGCCCATGAGCTATTGCGTGCAAAATCATCCGGAACTGATCGTTCCCTATCTGACTGCCCTGATCGGCAACCTCAGGAAAAAAGGACTGCATGATGCCATTATACGCAACACGTTACGGCTGCTGCAGCATATCGACGTTCCCCGAAAGCAGCATGGCAGGCTGATGAGCATTTGTTTTGAATATGTGGAATCCCCGCCCGTGCCGGTAGCCATCAAGGCATTTGCGCTGACTGTTTTACACAGGCTGTCGAAAGTTTATCCTGAAATCATACCGGAACTAAAATTGATTATAGAAGAACGAATGGATAACGAGACCGCCGCATTCAGACAACGGGCGGTTAAAATCATCCGGAATTAATTTTTTCAGAGAAATAAACCTGTGCATTATGTGGAAAGAACAAAATAACAAACTTCACCGGAAATTTGAATTCAGGGATTTTTCGGAGGCTTTTGCCTTTATGACAAGAGTGGCGATGGAAGCCGAGAAAATGAATCATCATCCCGAATGGAAAAACGTTTATAATACTGTTGAATGCTGGCTGTCTACCCACGATGCCGGAGATGTGGTGACGGAAAAAGACAGGAAGCTGGCCGAAAAGATCGATAAGATAGCGAAATAAAGAGGCTACCATCCCAATGGTATGCTATGCCACGCTGTCGGTGGAAATGCCCAGTTTTTTATTCAGGGCATCTTTATAATTTTCGCTGAGCGGCACATCGTTGGTGCCGACCATAATGGACCCGCGCTTGATACTCGTGATGCGGGAAATGTTTACGATATAGGATTTATGCACCCGCGCAAAATTTTGCCGCGACAGCCGCTCTTCTATAGCTTTCATGCTCACATGCGTGATCACGGGTTTCTGCTCGTACATATGAATGCGCACATAGTCACGCATGGCTTCGATAAATAATATCTTATCGAAATTGATTTTCACCTGCCGGTATTCCACGTTTACGAAGAAATATTTTCGCTCAGTTTCTGCGGACACCGTGTTATTGTTGTTTTTATATTGAAACAGCTCGTAACATTTATTGCAGGCTTTCAGGAACCTTTCAAAAGACACCGGTTTTATCAGGTAATCGGTCACGTCCAGGTTAAATCCTTCAATTGCATAATTATCATAAGCGCTTACAATAATCGCCATCGGCCTGTCTTTCAGGCTATGGAGAAATTCGAGGCCCGAGATGCCCGGCATCTGAATATCCAGGAAGATAAGGTCCACGGGGTTTTCGCTGAGATAGGTAATGGCCTCAAACGCATTTTTACAGCGTTTGACCAGGTCCAGGTAGGGAATGCGCGAGATATTGTTCTGCAGCAGGTCAAGGGCCAGTTTTTCATCATCGATGATTATACATTTCATCATTTTAATACGAGATTAAGTTTTACATCAAACCATTCGTCACGCACCTGTACGTCGAGCGAATACCGGTCTTCATAGAGCAGTTCCAGGCGCTTACTCACATTAGCAAGTCCAATGCCGGAATTTTTATCCTTTAGCTCGTGGTGCTCACGACCGAACTTATTACGGACATGAAACTTCAGCAATCCTTCTTCTTCCTGCAGGTCGATCTGTATTTCCGGGTCGTTAATACGCCCCACCCCATGTTTAAAGGCATTTTCCACGAATGGGATCAGCAGCATGGGTTCAATCACATGTCCGGTAAACTTTCCTTCTGCCCGGAAGTTGATCCAGACATCCTCCTCAAAGCGGATCCTTTGCAGGTCGATATAGTTTTCGAGATATTCAATTTCCTGCGATAAAGGTACTTTTTCATCATCGGAATTATAAAGCATGTACCGCAGAAGATTCGAGAGCCGGATCAGCGTAGGCTCCAGCTGGTCCGATCCGACCCGGGCCAGCGACACTGCGCTGTTCAATATATTAAAGATGAAATGCGGGCTGATCTGCGAACGCAGGAAGCTAAGCTCTGTCTTCAATCGTTCGTTTTGTTCCAGTTGCTGCAGGGTTTCGGCCCGCCATCGGTCGAGGATAAAACGGTATACAATGCTGACTGCCAGCACAAAAGCCACCGAAAAGAAGGTAAAGATAAAAGGCGGCCGGAATAAGATCGCATGGGGATTGATGCGGAACAAAAAGCTGGTCAGCGCGGCAATAAAAAACACGGAAAGCACCAGGAGCACATACTCTATTATCCTTTTTCTATCCAGGAACCGCGGAACGAGCACAAAGGCATTCAGATAAAAAATGAAAATGAGAAACAGGTGGACCAGGATATTCTCAAACGTAAAAAATGGCGGATATATAAATGGAGTTCCGTTTCGGCGGAACTCAGGCCTGAGGAGGACCGGCACCAGGAAGAAAATAACCCATGCCGTAATATGAACGGCTATTCTGACTTCCTTTCTCCGATACCATTCTTTCATAAGCGCCAATTTAAACATTAGCATCCGCTTGCCGGCATTCTTACAGCAAAAAAAAGCCCGGCACTGAGGCCCGGCATCATAATGAATATTTTAATACAACTTTAATCGTTCGCGTTGTAGGTATCTTTTTCGTGGAAGATTCGCATATCATCGAACCGGAGTGTTGAGCTTTTTCCGAGGCCCACCATGCATGAATCGTTCACCGTGAAGCCAATTGCTCCTTCCCTGCCGCTTCCTTCAAAAGGTGTCTTTTCAACCCACTGGTCGGCAGCCGGATCATATTCCCAGGTATTGTTCACATATCCCGATGTGATACCTGTGGTGATATAGCCTTTTCCGCCGGAGGTGAAGGCAACTGCATTCATTCTTGCGATGGTTGTATACTTATCATCAAACGTAGCTGCATCTACATTCGTAATCTTTCTCTTGGCGGTCCAGGCGTCTGCTGAAGGATCGTACATCCACATATCGTTTACATACTGGCCGTTATTAACGCCGGTGCACAGGTATGCTTTGTCATCAATCACGAAAGCAACGGCTTCGCTTCTTTTGCTGCCACCGGGGCTGTTCAGTTGCGACCACTGGTTAGAGGAAGGGTCAAATACCCAGAAATCTTTCAGGTAGTTGCCATCGTATCCGGCGGTGATATATCCTTTATTCTTAATAGCGAAAGCGGTTGAACCGTATCTGGCGCTGCCCGGAAATTCGCCGATGGAATCCCATTCGTTGGTAGCAGGGTCGTATACCCAGAAATCTTTCAGATAATTAATGCCATCATAGCCCGTGCCCACATAAACTTTTCCGTTCAGGCTGAACGAAACGGCAAGGTTACGGGCGGTTCCCGGAAAATCCTTCTTCTGAACATAGGCGTCAGCAATGGGATTATATTCCCAGAAATCGTTTAATCTTTTCACCCCGTCAAATCCTAAACCCAGATAAACCCTGCCATTGGAAGAAACTGCACAAACGGCTTCTGAACGGCCTGTTCCGTCAAATTCTGATTTGGTAACCCAGTTACCGATGGTAGTGGTGGAGGTTGTGCTTTTTACGCACCCGGAAGAAACAATAATAATAGTTAGTCCAGCGAGAATAAAAAAATTCCGTTTACTGCGCATTCGCTTTTTTTTACAAATGAAAGTATCGCACCTTTGCTTTAAGGTATAGTTGCGATGAAATAGATGTTTTCGTCTGCGAAAATAGTCTTTTAATCGACCATTAACATATGCATACCGCTGTCAAAGTAAAAAATATTTGTTAATGTAGAACAAAACTTACTTTTGGTCGAAATAATAATCCATTTTGTGGGTAAATAATTTTTTCAGGAACATGAAAGTATATGTTTGAAAAAAATATCATTGTGAGATGTCTCCGGGTACTGGTTTTACTGCTTATCGTCTTCTCAAGTTGCACAAAAACACCTCAGTATATTGATACTTCCAAGCAAAGCGACAATTTGTACCTTTTAGAAACGGACACGCTCCAGCCGGTTTATGTAATGACCCGGCTCGATTCGTTCCAGACTTCAGGCAATAACCGGTCGGTGATCGGTAAAAATTTCGACCCTTATTTCGGGCTTATCAATTCCCGGTCGTTTATTCGTATCGCTCTGGCTGCGGGCGACTATAAAACGATCGGCTCGCAAATCCAGGGATATGATTCGATCCGGCTCATCATGCGCCTCGATCATACCTATTCCGGCGATACCACCATGCCCTGGTCCGCTTCCGTGTACAGGCTTACTGAAACACTGGATCCCACGGGCAATACGGCCAACCAGCACTATTACAACCATAATTCACTGGCCTTTCAGTCTACACCGCTGGGAAGCACATCCATAACCTTGCGCCCCAACGTGTCAGATTCGGTGGTCATTCCGCTCGACGACGCACTGGGACAGGAAATATGGAGCTTTTATAAAAATAAAAACGAGAACGTCTCCACACAGGCGCTGTTCCAGCAGTACTTCAAAGGCATCTGCGTGCAGCCCAACTCTTCCAGCAACGTGATCTATGGATTTAATGCGGCGGATACCGGTACAACAATCCGGTTATATTATCACGAGGACCAGGGTATACGCGTTACCAAAACACTCGATTTTAAAGCAGAAGGCGGCCTTTACCAGTTTAATAATATTACCAACGATCCGACAGGCACAATTACGGAAGCCATCGTAAAAGATAAAGATGTTCCCTCATCTGCACTTGGCCACCAGGTATTTGTGAGCGACCTTGCGGGGGTGATCACGAAATTCACACTGCCTTCAATTAAATCATTACCGACCATACCCGACTACGTGCGCCTGCAATCTATGGTACTGAAACTGGTGCCGGTTGCCTCCTCCTTTGGCAAATATCCGCTGCCCCCTTACCTGGGCCTGGGCATATCTAATGAGGCAAGCACTTCATTAACGCCCATCTACACCTCTGATAATACCAAGATACAGAATGGCAATCTTAACATCGATATCGAGAACGGCATTTCCACGGCTTATACATACGACCTTTCCAACCTCGGGCGATTCGAAATAACCTCTACGCCGTTGAACACAAATACGGTTTATCTGCAACCTCTTTCGGCCAGCAATACACGCACATTTACTTTTCAACGGCTCGTGGCTGCAGATAATTCCAATGCCAAATCGCCTTCCAAAGTCATCACCCAAATGTTATTTTTCAAAAAATAGTTTATCCTGATGAAACGCATTTTTACCTGGACATTTTTGATCATAGCATTGGGCACGCAAAGCGCTTATTCGCAAAAAGGATTAAACTCCATCTATTCGGCCTATGGAATCGGCAATTACAACATGCGCGACGAAAATGCCAATATGGGCATGGGAAGCGTGGGTGTGGCCATGCCTTCGCAGGGAACATTGAACGAAATGAACCCCGCAAGCTTCGCATGGCTTCCGAAAAATAAATTCATGTTCGAAGTCTCACTGGGAGGTGTCAGCACTAAATATATCACTGATAATGTAAATATCTCTGCCGGCGATTTCACTATTTCGAGAATCGCACTGGGATTTCAACTGGTAAAACCGGTATGGACCGTGTTTGGATTAAGAAGATTTTCTGACGTTGACTATGAAACAACAAACACTACCAGCATCGGCGGAACGAATACAAGCTATACCAGCACGATTGAAGGAAAAGGCGGATTGAACCAGGTGTACATGGCCAATTCGGTTAAAATAAAAAATCATCTGACGCTGGGGCTGACCACCGGCTTTGTTTTCGGATCGGTCAATTCAACTGAAACAATCGGAGCGGGCACTGATGCCCTGCTGGATTATAATAACAGGTATTATGATAATGTGACATTGACCGGGGGAGCGCAATATGCATTCCGGGTCGGCAAGAACGAATTCATGCTCGGTGCCTTCTATGAACCGCAGGTCAAACTCAATGTACTGGAGGAAAATTCGTTGCAGAACAGCGTGGGCACCATACTGGTAAAAAGAGATGATCTGAACTACAAGTTCAGGTTCCCGCAGAAATATGGCGCCGGCGTTTCATGGAGAAAAAACGATTTTACCGTAAGCGCCGATGCGATCATGCACAACTGGTCGTCTACAGGATATCAGGGAGCCGACTTTACGACAACGGATGCAGGCAGCTACTCTATTGGCGTTCGCCACCAGACCACCAAACAGGTGATGTATAACGGTACAGCCTATGCGTATCCGGGTATTGGCCTGTTTGCCGGTTTTAATCTCGAAAATTCCTACCTGGTGCTGAACAATTATCAGCTTCAGTCCAAATCGGTCAGTATAGGCGCTTCCTTTCCCAGTAAATCGGGCTTGAATAATTATGTGGTAGGCGTAAAAGCCGGCACGCGTGGCCAGGCTGTTTTTCCCCTGGTAAAAGAAAATTTCATTCAATTTAATTTCACCTTTTCTTTCGGCCAGTTTTTCCTGAAGGGACCGAGGTATGATTAATAACCCGGCGCCGCATCTTATTGTTACGGTTTTTTTACACCTGCGCCGCCCCGCTACGGGAGAAGTTCCATGTAATCGGTAATGATCAGGTCGGCCATCTTAAGTTCTTCCCGGGTATGCGTGGTAGCCACTGCAATCACTTTCATCCCTGCGGCTTTAGCGGAAGTAATTCCTACGATGGAATCCTCAAAGGCAAGGCATTCCGAAGCTGCCACGCCTAATGCTTCCGCTGTCTTTAAAAATATCTCCGGGTCGGGCTTGCCCTTTTTGATATGGGCAGAATTGATGACCGCCCTGAAATATTTTTTCACCGGCACATTCTCGAACATGAAATCGATATTGGGCTGTATACCGGAAGTGGCAATGCCCATTGGGATATGGTCGTTATCGAGCAGTTCCAGCAGTTGCGGAAGGCCCTTCACCGGGGCGATATCATTTTTATATAATTGCCGGTACAATCCTTCCTTCGCTTCTACCAATGGCTGCAGCTCCTCTTCGCTTAATTTCTTATTGTAAATATATTCCATTACGTCGCGGTTGGTACGCCCGTTGATCTTTGCATTATATTCTTCGTCGGTAACCTCCCTGTTAATCTTGCGCAGGTATTCCTTAAAAGCCTTTAAATGAAATGGATTGTTATCCAGCATGGTGCCGTCGAGATCGAAAATAACCGCGGCGCTCTTGAATTTTTTTAATAATTCAAAAATATTTTCCGTCATATTTATTGAAAACTAATGATAGGCCTTCGCTTTTTGTGTTGAGCTGCCCAGGCCGTCGATACCTAAAGAAATTTCATCACCTGGCTTTATAAATACGGCTGGTTTCATGCCCAGGCCCACTCCTGCCGGGGTTCCTGTTGAAATAATATCACCGGGAAGTAATGTCATGAACTGGCTCACATAATGCACCAGGTGGGGTATATTAAAAATCAGGTTGGAGGTATTCCCGTCCTGCATCATCTGCCCGTTAACGGTGAGCCACAAACGCAGATTATTCACATCTTCGATATCTTCCTGCAGGGCAACAAAAGGTCCCAGCGGCGCAAAGGTATCACAACTCTTTCCTTTCACCCATTGTCCCCCTCTCTCCAGTTGGAAGGCCCGTTCACTGTAGTCATTATGCAGGCAGTAGCCCGCCACATACGACATCGCTTCAGCTTCGGCCACATAAGAGGCTTTCTTGCCGATGATCACGGCGAGTTCCACTTCCCAGTCGGTCTTTTCACTGTTTCGCGGAATAACCAGGTCATCGTTCGGACCCACCATTGCGGTAGTCGATTTAAAGAAGATGATGGGCTCGGTAGGGATGTTCGCATTTGTTTCTTTCGCGTGATCGATATAATTGAGGCCGATACAGATGATCTTCGATGGCCTTGCCACAGGAGGGCCGAGGCGCACGTCGTCGCCTACAGGCTTCAGGTTGTTATGATTTTTTGAAATATATTCTTTTAATTTCTCTGTTCCCTGGTTGCCAAAAAACTCCTCATTATAATCTTCCACTGCTTCAGAAACATCATATCTTTTTTCATTGATGATTACACCGGGCTTTTCTTTTCCCGGTTCACCGAAACGAATCAGCTTCATGTACTTTAAATCTTTAATAGTGAATTAATTTCTCAAATAATAGTCAATATTAGTCCTAAAACGCTTATCATTCTTCCACTATATTATCCTTTTATATCACTTTACTATATCATTTTGTCACCCTGGAATTAAAACCGGCATAACCGATCAGTTGATCATACCTGCCGGCCAGCGCCCGGTAATAAACGAGTATCATATAATCATTTTCCGTTTCCCATAAATTCCCCTCCGTATCATTGAACGAGATCGTTTTTTTGGGATCACGGTCACGGGTCACGTACAGGTAATCGTAATAACCCTGTTTCAGGAACAGGCTGGTTTCGTACACACCTTTTTCCGCGTTGTACGTCATTTTTGCATTGTCATCCAGATCGTAATTATTCAGTTCGCCGAGAATAAAAACATCCTTATCGGGAAAGGGTGAATGATCCGGTGGTACAAAGGTGAAATGTACCGTGGCATAGTCGGCCTGCCAGAGAGGATTGATGCTCTCTGTAGCAGCAATATAGTATCGGCCGTTATAGTCGCGGTAGAAATTGAACTGCTGCGAAGAGCGGTCGCCATCGGGTTTTACGAATATCGCAGTGGCTGTGTTGCTGTAGTTCGCAGAGGCCACCCGGTCGCTTTGCAGGCGGAAGCTGCGCAGGTCAAGCCAGCGCCATTCTTTGCCGGCGGGAAACACGGCATCGTTTTCCGTATTATATTCCAGCGTTTTCCGTGAAAAGAAAGTGGGCCGGATGCCGGTGACGGCGTTATCCCACCGGTAATTCTGCAGGATGGCTACCTTAATCTGTTGCTGCGGATTTAACAGGTCCAGGCTCTCGTTGACATTTACCTTAAACTGTATTTTCTGGTGCGTTTTAAATATCAGCCCATTGTAAGGTTGTTGTATCTGAGCGGAAATTGCTGCATTCTCCTGCAGCACGAGCAGCCGTTTGGTAAACAGCAGCCTCGACGTATCGCTGTTGATGAAAACTTTCAAGATATAGTTTCCCGATTTGGAAGGCATGCAGTTCCGGTCAGGCAGCATCGCCTGGTAATGCGTGTACCGCGTAAATGCATTGGATGAAATATGATAATTGGAGATGCGTATCTGTGAAAACCCCTGGATAAAATCGAACTGGCTGAGATCTACCGGTGTCCAGTCGGCATTACAGAGCTGAAAGGTGTAAGAATAATTTTGCACGTTGGCAGCCAGGTCGTCGAAATGGAGCTCGAGGCCCGCGGTGCTGCCGAGGCGGATAACAGGATAGCCCAACTGATTGCCTGTTGGAAACAATTGCACGGTCTTGATCTTCGGATCATATACTTTATCGGGAATCTGGGCGGTCAGGCCACCCGCGATGCAGAAGACAGCCAGGAGAAGAATGGTTCGCATACGCTAATTTAACGCTCCCACGGTTAAAATGCGCGCTGAATGACCTGGGGCGTGGTGACCGTATCGCTTTTATTTCCCTGCAGGTCGGTTACGAAGATCTTAAATACCATGGTATCGTTGTAGATCGAAGCGTTAGCCGAATCATTGATCGGCAGTGGATCTTCGTCGAGGAAATCATAAGAAATCAGCACACTGATATCGCCGGTAGTGGCCTTTGGAAACTCGGGCAGTTGGGTTACTATCGTATCGGCTTTGTCGTTAGACGCCGCGTCGGAAATGGGCTTGAGGTTGATGCGCCGCCTGATTTAGGTAAGCGACCCGTTGCCAAGATCGCCCTCCTTGTCGGTGAAGGTAAGGTCAATATTGACAGTGCTTCCGGGAAAGAATTCGCTTCCGTTGATGCTCTTGAATTTTAGTGAAGGTTTTGTGGACGCCTTATCTTTGGTGCACGACACCACCACCGATAACAGGAGCAGGACAGGAAGATATCTTTTTAACATATAAAAAGTTATAAATACAAATTTAGCAGCTTGACGCTGAATAAACCGATATGAATTGTGAATTGGAAGATAAAATTTTTACCGTTGAAAAGGAAGGCTTTGACGAGCTGGCCCTCGAAGTTTTCAGGTTTCAGTTCGGGCATAATGCGGTGTACCGGTCGTTTGCAGCCGCCATCGGAAAAAAGCCCGATAGGGTGAAAGAAATCAACAAGATACCCTTTCTTCCCATATCATTCTTTAAATCGCATGAGATCGTTTCAGGAACATTTCAACCGGAAATAATATTCGAAAGCAGCGGCACTACAAATATGGGAAACAGCAGGCACCTGGTGCGCTCATTGGATCTTTACCGCAACAGTTTTATGACTGCCTTTGAATTGTTCTACGGAAAAATAACGGATTGGTGCATCGTAGGGTTATTGCCTTCTTACCTGGAAAGACAACACTCTTCTCTGGTGTTGATGGTGGATGAATTAATTCGGCACAGCCACCATCCGGACAGCGCTTTTTATTTGTACGACTATGATAAGCTGGCAGCGTTGATTAAAAAAAATGAAGCTGCCGGGCAGAAGACCTTATTGATCGGTGTCACGTTCGCATTGATCGATTTCGCAGCATTATTTTCCTTCCCCATGAAATATACTACCGTGATGGAAACCGGAGGAATGAAAGGGAGAAAAAAAGAAATTACGAGAGAAGAAGTACACCAGATCCTGCAAAGCGCCTGGCATATTCCTGCCGTTCATTCTGAATATGGGATGACGGAATTATTGACGCAGGCGTATTCTTTCGGCAATGGATTGTTTCAATGTCCGTCCTGGATGAAAATAATATTGCGGGAAGAAGATGATCCGCTGAATATTTATATGCCTGGCGAAGAGATAAAGAACGGATTAGTCAATGTGATCGACCTGGCTAATATATATTCCTGTTCATTTATTGCTACCGATGATCTGGGTAAATTATATCCCGGTGGGAATTTTGAAATTACCGGCAGGATGGACAGCAGCGACATCAGGGGATGTAGTTTAATGATCGCATAGCAGGCGGCAAAAGCCTGCATAGCTGGCGCAAGTGTGTTGAGCGAAACGAGACCGACTTGTGCCTTCTAATCACCTGAATTGAATGGCTCTCACGGGCTGAATTTTTTTGATGATCAGCGTCGGCACCATCAATACCAGGAAACAGATCAGGAAAGTGCAGATATTGACAGCCGCCACTTCCCACCATACCACATCTACTGCTGCCTGGCTGATATAATAAGCATCTTCGGGCAATTTAATAAATCCGAATTTCTGCTGCAGCCAGCATGCAGTCAATCCTAAAATATTGCCGCCTGCAAGACCTACCAGGCTGATGATCGCGCCCTGGAAAAGAAATATTTTCTGGACAGTGGGATTGTTCGCTCCGAGGGCTTTTAAAACACCTACCATTCTTGTTCTTTCCAGCACCAGTATCAATAAACAGGTGACGAGATTCAGTGTGGCAATGATCACCATGATGATCAGGATAATATAAATCGTTTTATTCTGCAGCGTCAGCCAGTCGAATATATTGGGAAATACTTCCTTGATCGTGCTGCTGCGCAGATCCATGGGAACCTTATACAAAATGTCTTCGCTCACTTTGTCCATGTCCGCATAATTTTTCAAAAACACTTCATAGCCGCCGATCTCGTCGGGCTGCCAGTTGTTCAATCTTTGAATCAGCTTAAGATCTCCTAAGGCAATCAGTTTATCATATTCTTCGATACCCGTTTTAAATATTCCTGCAACGGTCAGCCTTCTGGGCCT